>NZ_CP117780.1:300000-591164 GCF_028657905.1 Burkholderia sp. FERM BP-3421
TGGAGCTCGGCCGCGCGGCCGCTGTCCGAGGCGACGCTGCCCGCGTGCTTCGACGCGCAGGTCGCGCGCGCGCCCGACGCCGTCGCGGCGGTCTTCGAGAACGATGCGCTGACCTACGCCGAACTCGATGCGCGGGCCAACCGGCTCGCGCATCATCTGCGCGGGCTCGGCGTCGGCCCGGACGTGCCGGTCGGCGTCTGCCTGCCGCGCTCGCTCGATCTGGTGGTCGGACTGCTCGCCGTGCTCAAGGCCGGCGGCGCCTACGTGCCGCTCGACCCCGCGTATCCGGCGGCGCGCCTCGCCTATATCGTCGACGACGCCAAGGCCCCCATCCTCCTGACCCGCGCCGCGCTGGCGGAAGGCCTGCCGCCGCATCAGGCGCGACTCGTCCGGATCGACGCCGACGACGACGCAGCGGCGATCGCCGCCCAACCCGCCCACCCGCCGCGTCCCGGCCTGCATGTCTCGCATCTCGCCTACCTCATCTACACCTCGGGCTCCACCGGCAGGCCGAAAGGCGTCGCGGTCTCGCACCGCGGCGTCGCCCACCTGCACGCGAGCCAGGTGGCGCACCTCGCCCTGACGCCGCAGTCCCGCGTGCTGCAGTTCGCCTCGGCCAGCTTCGATGCGGCGTTCTGGGAACTGTCGATGAGCCTCCTGTCGGGCGCGCGCCTCGTGCTCGCGCCCGCCGACCGCCTGCTCGGCGACGACCTGACCGCGCTCGTCGCGCACCACGGCATCACGCATGCGACGCTGCCGCCCACCGTCCTCGAGACCCTGCCCATCGGTGCGCTGCCTGCCGGCATGCACGTCGTGGTCGCGGGAGAAGCGTGCTCGCCGGCGCTCGCGGAGCGCTGGTCCGCGCGGGTGACGCTGCGCAACGCCTACGGCCCGACCGAGGCGACCGTCTGCGCGACGATCAGCGCGCCGTTGCGAGGCTCGGGCCGGCCGCCGATCGGCCGGCCGCTCTTCAACGCGCAGGTATTCGTCCTCGACGACGCCCTGCGTCCGGTTCCGCCCGGCGTGCCCGGCGAACTGTATCTCGCGGGCCCCGGCCTCGCACGCGGCTACCGGGGGCGGCCGGCGCTCACCGCCGAGCGTTTCGTCGCGAATCCGTTCGCGGCGGGCGAGCGCCTCTATCGCACGGGCGACCGGGTGTGCTGGCAACGCGACGGACAACTCGCCTATCTCGGCCGGATCGACCAGCAAGTGAAGCTGCGCGGCTTTCGCATCGAGCCGGGCGAGATCGAAGCGGTATTGCAGGATCAGCCCGATGTCGCGCAAGCCTGCGCGGTGGTCCGCGACGATACGCTCGGGCACCGCCAGCTGGTCGCCTACGTGGTGCGCGGCCGCGACACGAACGCCGCGCCGCGCGATGCCGGGCGCGAAGTGGACCGCGTCGAGGCATGGCGAGCGCTGTACGACCGGGTCTACGACGCGAACCGGCAAGCCGATGCTGCGGCAGCCGATGCTGCGGCAGCCGATGCTGCGGCGGTCGATGCTGTGGCGGTCGACGCTGTGGCGGTCGATACCGCCCCGGCCGATCCGACCGAGGACTTCCGCGGCTGGAACAGCAGCTACGACGACCGGCCGATCGCGCTCGACGCGATGCGCGAATGGCGCGCGGCGATCGTGCAGCGCATCCTGGCGACGCGCCCGGCCCGGCTCCTCGAGATCGGCGCGGGTTCCGGCCTGATTCTGTGGGAAGTCGCGCCGCACTGCGACGCGTACTGGGCGACGGATCTGTCGCGGCCGGCCGTCGACGCGCTGCGCGACCGGCTCGACCAGCACGCCGGGCTGCGCGATCGCGTCACGCTGCGCGCCCAGCCCGCGCACGACATCGACGGCCTGCCGGCCGGCTATTTCGACACGATCGTGTTGAACTCGGTGGTCCAGTATTTCCCGAACGCGCAGTATCTGGTCGACGTGATCCGCCGGATGCTCACGCTGCTGGCGCCCGGCGGCCGGCTGGTGCTCGGCGATCTGCGCCATCTGCCGCTGCTGCGCTGCTTCCACAGCGCGATCGCACTGCGCCGCGCGAGCCGCGACGCCGGCGTCGCCGGCCTGCAGCGCACGATCGCCCAGACGATGCAGGCCGAACGCGAACTGCTGCTCGATCCGCGCTTTTTCACGGTATTGCAGCGGCAGCTCGACGACATCGCGCACATCGACATCCAGCTCAAACGCGGTCGCGCGCACAACGAGCTGACGCGCTACCGCTATGACGTGGTGCTGACCCGGCAGCCCGCCCGCGATGCCGCGCTGGACCCGCCGCGCCTGGCCTGGGGCGGGGACCTCGTCGACCTGGCTTCGTTGCGCGCGCACCTGACCGGGCAGCGCCCGCCGGCGCTGCGCCTGACCGGCCTGCCCAACGCGCGTCTCGACAGCGAATGGGGCGCGTCGCAGGCGCTGCAGCAAGGCGCGGGCGACGACGCCCGGCAGCGGCTCGCCGGCGACGCAACGCCCGGCCTCGATCCGGAAGCGCTGCACGTCTTGGGCGAATCGCTCGGCTATCGCGTCGCCTGCGGGTGGTCCGGCGACGGCGACGCGCTGTTCGACGTCGTGCTGGTCGCCGGCGACGCCTCGCCCGTCATCGACCCGCCGACGGCCGCCGACGGCGCGACGCCGGCGACCTACGCGAACAACCCGGCCGCCGGCGACGACAATCGTGCGCTGATTCTCACCTTGCGCCGCCGGCTGGCGAGCCGGCTGCCGAACTACATGGTGCCCGCGGCAATCGTCGTGCTCGACGCGCTGCCGCTGACCGCGAACGGCAAGCTCGATCGCGGCGCGCTGCCCGCGCCGGACTTCGGCGCGCTCGACGTGCGCGAACCGGGCACGCCGCAGGAAACGCTGCTCGCGCAACTGTTCGCGGACGTACTGGGACTCGACCGCGTCGGCATCGACGACAATTTCTTCGAGCGCGGCGGCGACAGCATCATCGCGATCCAGCTGGTCAGCCATGCGCGGCAAGCCGGCTTGCGCCTAACGGTGCGACAGCTGTTCCAGCACCCGAGCGTCGCCGCGCTCGCGGGAGTCGCCGCGACCGATGCGTCCGCGGCCGCCCCGGCCGCCGTCGACGTCGGCACGGGGGAAGTGCGGCTCACGCCGGTCGTGCACCTGATCCGCGAGCGCGGCGGCCCGATCGCGCATTTCAACCAGACGCTGCTGCTGCAGGTTCCCGCCGGGCTGGACGAGGCGCGGCTGCATGCCGCGCTGGGCGCGCTGCTCGACCATCACGACGTGCTCAGGATGACGCTCGCGCGCGACCCCGCGCACGACGACTGGCGCCTGACGATCGGGCCCGCAGGCTGCGTGCCCGCCGCACGCTGCCTGCGCCGCGTCCCGCTGCCGCGCGGCGCGGCCGAGCGGCAGCGCGTCGTCGCCGACGAGACGCGCGCGGCCAAGCAGCGGCTGGACCCCGAATCCGGCGTGATGCTGCAGGCCGTCTGGTTCGACGACGGGGCCCGGGACGCGGGCCGGCTGCTGCTGTCGGTGCATCACCTGGCGGTCGACGGCGTATCGTGGCGCATCCTGCTCACGGACCTCGAACAGGCGGCGCGCGGTCACGCGCTGCCGCCGCGCGGCACGACGTTCCGGCGTTGGGCCGAGCTGCTCGACGCCCATGCGCGCGAGCCGGCGCGGATGAGCGAGCTGGCGTTCTGGAAGCGCATGCAGCAGGCGCCGGACCCGCTGTGGTCGCGCCGCGCGCTCGACGCCCGGCGCGACCTGAACGGCGGCGCGCGCACGCTCACCCTCACGCTGCCCGCCGACGTCACCCAGGCGCTGCTCACGCGCGTGCCCAAGCTGTTCCGCGCCCAGATCAACGACGTGCTGCTGTGCGGCTTCGCGCTCGCGCTCGCCGGCTGGCGCGCGCGCCGCGGCGACGCCGAACCGGGCGCGGTGCGCATCGATCTCGAAGGGCATGGCCGCGAGGAAATCGACGCGCACGCCGACATCAGCCGCACGATCGGCTGGTTCACGAGCGTGTTCCCGCTGAGCCTGGACCTGCGCGGGCTCGATCTCGACGCCGCGTTGCAAGGCAGCGCGACGACCGGGCGCGCGCTCAAGCGCATCAAGGAGCAGCTGCGCGCGGTTCCGGACCACGGCATCGGCTTCGGCCTGCTGCGCTACCTGAACCCCGTCACGGCGGCCGAGCTGGCCGCGGATCCCGTGCCGCAGATCGCGTTCAACTATCTGGGGCGGTTCGCCGCGCCGCGCGCCGGCGACTGGCAGATCGCCCCGGAAACCGGCCGCCTCGATACGGCGGAGCACCCCGAAACGCCGCTCGGCGAAGACGCCGATCCGGATCTTCCGCTCGGCCACGGCATCGAGCTGAATGCGCTGACCTACGACCGCGACGGCGGACCGGAACTGCACGCGGCCTGGACCTGGGCGCCGGCGCTGTACGACGAGCAGGACCTCACTGATCTCGCGGCAGGCTGGTTCGCCGCGCTCGGCGCGCTGGCCGCGCACGCGGCCCAGCCGGATGCGGGCGGACTCACGCCGTCCGACCTGCCGCTCGTCGCGCTGACCCAGGCGCAGATCGATGCGCTGGAGGCTGGCCAGCCGGCCGTCGACGACGTGTGGCCGCTCGCGCCGCTGCAGGAAGGCCTGCTGTTTCATGCGCTCTACGATGACAGCGCGGTCGATCCGTATTTCTTCCAGATCGTCGCCGGCCTCGACGGGCCGCTCGACGCCGCGCTGCTGAAGGCGTCGATCGAGGCGCTGCTGCAGCGCCATCCGAACCTGCGCGCCGCGTTCCTGCACCAGGGCCTCGACCGGCCGGTGCAGCTGCTCGGCCGCGACGTCGCGCTGCCGTGGCGCGAGACGGATCTGGCCGGTCTCGCACCGGCGCTGCGCGACGCGCGGCTCGCGCAGCTGCTCGCGGACGATCGCGCGCAACGCTTCGACCCCGCCCGTCCACCGCTGATCCGCGCGACGCTGATCCGCCTCGCCGACGAACGGCATCAGCTCGTGCTCAACGCGCACCACATCCTGCTCGACGGCTGGTCGGGACCGCTGCTGCTGCGCGACCTGTTCGCGCTCTATCGCGCGGGCGCCGCGCCGGACGCGCTGCCGCGCCCGACGCCGTATCGCGACTATCTGCGCTGGCTGCACGCCAAGCCCGTCGAGGCGGCGCGCGAGGCCTGGCAGCAGGCCTTCGCCGGCCTGCGTCAGGGCACGCTGCTCGCGCCCGAGCATTCGGCCCGGCTCACGGCCCAGCCGCGCGATCTTCACGTCGCGCTGCCGGCGGACGCCACGCGCGCACTGGTCGCGCAGGCGCGACGGCTCGGGATCACGGTGAACACGATGCTGCAGGCCGCCTGGGGCCTGCTGCTCGCGCGTCGCACCGGCGAGCGCGACGTCGTGTTCGGCATCACCGTGTCGGGACGATCGCCCGAGCTGGGCGGCGCCGAGGATATCGTCGGCCTGCTGACCAACACGATTCCGCTGCGCATGCGGATCGACCCCGGCGCGCCGCTCGATGCCCTGCTCGCCGCCTTGCAGGACCGGCAGGCCGCGCTGATCGAGCATCAGCATCCGGGGCTTGCGGAGATCCAGCGGCTGGCCGGCGTGGGCACGCTGTTCGACACCCTCGTCAACTTCGAGAACTATCCGCTCGCCGACGGCAGCCTCGATCGCAGCGGCGATCCGTTGCGCGTCGCGTCGTGCCGCATCGAGGGCGGCGACACCACCCACTATCCACTCAGCATTTCCGGCAGCCTCGGCGAGACGCTCAAGCTGCGCTTCGCGTATCGCGCCGAGGTGTTCCCGCGCGCGAGCGTCGACGATCTCGCCGCGCGGCTGTTGATCGGCCTGCGCGCGCTGGCCGACGATCCCGCGCAGCGCGCGGGCCAGGTCGAACTGCTGCTGCCGCACGAACGCCGGCAGTTGCTGCTGGAATGGAATGCGACCCGGCAGCCCACCCCCGACGCGAGCCTCGTTCAGCTGGTCGAGCAGCAGGCCGCGCGCACGCCGGACGCGATTGCCGTGGTCGCCGACACCGGCTCGCTCAGCCATGCGCAGCTGAACGCGCGGGCCAATGCGCTCGCGCATCGGCTCATCGGGATGGGCGTCGCGGCCGAGGCCCGGGTCGCGCTGTGGATGGAGCGCGGTCCGGACTGGATCGTCGCGATGCTGGCGGTGCTGAAAGCGGGCGGCGCCTATGTCCCGCTCGATCCGGCCTATCCCGAGGCGCGCTTGCGCTGGATGCTCGAACAGTCGGGCGCGCGCTGGTTGCTGTGCGATCGCGATGCGCCCGATGGGCTGACCGACGCCATGTCCGGCACGCTGCGGATCGATCAGGTCGAGACCGGACCTGACGCGCCTGCGGCCGGCAATCCCGGCCGGGCCGTCGATCCGCGAATGCTTGCGTATGTGATGTACACGTCCGGCTCCACCGGCACGCCGAAAGGAATCGGCGTCACGCAGGCGAACGTGCGCGACCTCGCTCTCGACCGCCGCTGGCGCGACGGCGCGCAGCGGCGCGTGCTGCTGCACTCGCCCCAGGTCTTCGACGCTTCGACCTACGAAATCTGGGCGCCGCTCCTCAATGGCGGGCAGATCGTCGTCGCACCGCCCGGCAAGACCGACATCGCCGTCCTCGCCGAGCTCGTCCGGCAGCGGGAAATCTCCGCGCTGTTCGTCACCACCGCGCTGTTCCGTCTGCTCGTCGAGGAACATCACGCGAGCCTCGCCCACCTCCGCACCCTCTGGAGCGGCGGCGAAGCCGCTTCGCCCCATCTCTTCCAGAGTCTGATCGATCGCTACCCCCGGCTCGACGTCGTGCATGTCTACGGGCCGACCGAGACCACCACCTTCGCCACCTGTCACCCGATGCGCGCGCCGCTGCAACTCGGCGACAGCGTGCCGATCGGCGCGCCGATGGACAATACCCGCGCCTACGTGCTCGATGCGGCGCTGCAGCCCGTGCCCGTCGGCGTGCCCGGCGAGCTTTATCTCGCCGGGTCCGGGCTCGCGCGCGGGTATCTCCATCGTCCGGGCCTCACCGCCGAACGCTTCGTCGCCAATCCCTTCACGCCCGGCGAACGCATGTATCGCACCGGCGATCGCGTGCGGTGGCTCGACGGCGGCGTGCTCGACTATCTCGGCCGCACCGATCATCAGGTCAAGCTGCGCGGCTTTCGCATCGAACTCGGCGAGATCGAAGCCGCGCTGCTCTCCCAGCCCGAGGTCGCGCAGGCCTGCGTCGTCGTGCGCGAGGATCATCCCGGCCAGCAGCAGCTCGTCGGCTATGCGGTGCCCGCCGTGGGCCGCGCACTGTCCGCGCCCGCGTTGCGCAGGACGCTCGGCGCGCACCTGCCCGAATACATGGTGCCCGCCGCGATCGTCGTGCTCGACATCCTGCCGCTCACGCCCAACGGCAAGCTCGACCGCAAGGCCCTACCCGCCCCCGACTTCACCTCCGTCAGCCAGCGCGAGCCGCGCACGCCGCAGGAACACCTGCTTGCCACGCTGTTCGCCGAGGTGCTCGGCCTCGAACGCATCGGCATCGACGACTCGTTCTTCGATCTCGGCGGCGATTCCTTGCTCGCCACCCGTCTCGTGAGCCGCATCCGCTCCGCCCTGACGGTCGAACTGACCATCCGGGCGCTGTTCGAGGCGCCGACCGTCGCCCGCCTGATCCATGAGCTGGCCAGCGCTCCCAAGGCGCGGCTGGCGCTTCGACCGATGCCCCGTCCTCTCTAGGATCGCCTCATGATTCCCCTGTCCTTTGCCCAGCAGCGCCTCTGGTTCCTGCATCAGTACGACAGCGCCAGTGCGATCTACAACATTCCGCTCGCGCTGCGCCTCGACGGGCCGCTCGACGCCCGCGCGCTGCACCTCGCCTTGCAGGATCTCGTGATCCGCCACGAAAGCCTGCGCACGCTCATCGATGAGGTCGACGGCACGGCGCGACAGCGCGTCGTCGCCGCGGACGAGGCGCGCGTCCCGTTCGAACAGATCGACGTCACGGAAGACGCGCTGAACAGTGCGCTCGAACAGCACACGCTTCATCGCTTCGATCTCGCCCGCGACATCCCGGTCCGCGTCGTCCTGTTCGCGATCGCGCCGCAGCGGCACGTGCTGTTGCTGCTGATTCATCACATCGCGAGCGACGGATGGTCGTGGGCGCCGTTCATGCGCGACCTGAGCCGCGCCTATGTCGCGCGCGCCGACGGCCGCGATCCCATGATCGAACCGCTGCCGGTCCAGTACGCCGACTACACGCTCTGGCAACGCGAATGGCTCGGTCAGGCCAGCGATCCCGACAGCGCCATCGCCGCCCAGATCGACTACTGGAAAGGGGCGCTCGCCGATCTGCCCGAGCAGATCGCCCTGCCGTTCGATCGGCCGCGTCCGCCTCAAGCGAGCTATCGCGGCGGACACGTCTACTTCGACATCGCACCCGGCGTACATCGGCGACTCGTCGATCTCGCGCGCGGCAGCCATGCCAGCCTCTTCATGCTGCTGCACGCCGCCGTCGCGGTGTTGCTGTCCAAGCTCGGCGCCGGCCACGACATCCCGCTCGGCACCCCCATCGCCGGCCGCACCGACGAAGCCCTCGACGATCTCGTCGGCTTCTTCGTCAACACCCTCGTCCTGCGCACCGACCTATCGGGCAACCCCACGTTCCGCGAACTGCTCGCGCGCGTCCGGCAAGCCGATCTCGCCGCCTACTCGCACCAGGATCTCCCCTTCGAGCATCTGGTCGAAATCGTCAACCCGAGCCGTTCCGCCTCGCATCACCCGCTGTTCCAGGTCATGATCGTGCTGCAGAACAACGCCGCCGCGACGCTCGACCTGCCGGGCATCCAGGCCGCGCCCCACCAGCTCAGGTTCGACATCGCCAAGTTCGACCTGACCTTCAATTTCGACGAGGGCAACGAAGCCGGCACGCTGTTCGGCCACGTCGAGTTCGCGACGGACCTGTTCGATCGCGTCACGATCGACACGCTCGTCCGCCGCCTGCAACAGCTGCTGGACGCCGTCGCCGCCGAACCCGATCGACCGCTCGACCAGATCGACCTGCTCGACGCGCGGGAACGCCGGCAATTGCTGATCGACTGGAACGACACCGCGCAGCCCGTTCCCGACGCGACCGTGTCGCAGCTGTTCGAGCAACAGGCCGCCCGGACGCCCGACGCCGTCGCGATCGTCTGCGGCGACGCCTCGATGACCTACGCGCAGCTCGACGCCGCCGCCAATCAGCTCGCGCATCATCTTCAGGGGCTCGGCGTCGGCCCGGACGTCCTGATCGGCATCTGCCTGGAGCGCTCGCCGGCGGTGCTGGTCGCGCTGCTCGGTACGCTGAAGGCGGGCGCGGCCTATCTGCCGCTCAATCCGGACTATCCGGCCGAGCGGCTCGCGCACATGCTGAACGAAGCGATGGCCCCTGTCCTGATCACGCAGGAAGCGCTCGTCGACCGGCTGCCCACGCATTGGGGCGCGCTCGTGCTGCTCGACGCCGATCGCGACGAGATCGCGCGGCATCCTCGGTCGACGCCGCCCGGCGCGGCGCGCGCGGCGCATCTCGCGTACGTGATGTATACCTCCGGCTCGACCGGCACGCCGAAGGGGATCGGCGTCACGCAGGCGAACGTGCGCGACCTCGCTCTCGATCGCCGCTGGCGCGGCGATGCGCGGCGGCATGTGCTGCTGCATTCGCCGCAGGTCTTCGACGCCTCCACCTACGAGATCTGGATGCCGCTCCTCAACGGCGGCCGGATCGTCGTCGCGCCGCCCGGCAAAACCGACATCGCCGTCCTCGCCGACGTCATCCGGCAACACGCGATCACCGATCTGTGGCTGACGGCGGCGTTGTTTCATACGCTGATCCAGGAGGACATCGACTGCCTTGGGCACATCGAGCGCGTGACGGCGGGCGGGGAGGCCTTGTCGGCGCCGTTGGTGCAGGCGCTGCTGGACCGCCATCCGGCGCTGTCCGTCGCCAATGGCTATGGTCCGACCGAGACGACGACGTTTGCCGCCCACCATCCGATGCGCGCGCCGCTACGGCTCGGCGACAGCGTGCCGATCGGCGCGCCGATGGACAACACCCGCGCCTACGTGCTCGATGCGGCGCTGCAGCCCGTGCCCGTCGGCGTGTCCGGCGAGCTTTATCTCGCCGGGTCCGGGCTCGCGCGCGGGTATCTCCATCGTCCGGGCCTCACCGCCGAACGCTTCGTCGCCAATCCCTTCACGCCCGGCGAGCGCATGTATCGCACCGGCGACCGCGTGCGGTGGCTCGACGGCGGCGTGCTCGACTATCTCGGCCGCACCGATCATCAGGTCAAGCTGCGCGGCTTTCGCATCGAACTCGGCGAGATCGAAGCCGCGCTGCTGTCGCAACGCGATGTCGCGCAGGCCTGCGTCATCGTGCGCGAGCATCATCCCGGTCAGCAGCAGCTCGTCGGCTATGCGGTGCCCGCCGTGGGCCGCGCACTGTCCGCGGCCGCGTCGCGCAGGACGCTCGGCGATCAATTGCCCGAGTACATGGTGCCCGCCGCGATCGTCGTGCTCGACACCCTGCCGCTCACGCCCAACGGCAAGCTCGACCGCAAGGCCCTACCCGCCCCCGACTTCACCTCCGTCAGCCAGCGCGAGCCGCGCACGCCGCAGGAACACCTGCTTGCCACGCTGTTCGCCGAGGTGCTCGGCCTCGAACGCGTCGGCATCGATGACTCGTTCTTCGATCTCGGCGGCCACTCGCTGCTCGCCACGCGCCTCGTGAGCCGCATCCGCGCCGCGCTCGACATCGAGCTTCCGATCCGCGCATTGTTCGAAACGCCCACCGTCGCCGCGCTTGCGCCTCAGCTCGGCATGGGCGTCGCCGGCCGCGCCACGCTGCAAGCGCAGATCCGGCCCGATGTCGTGCCCTTGTCCTACGCCCAGCAACGCCTGTGGTTCCTGCATCGGTATGACGAGGCGAGCGCGATCTACAACATCCCGTTCGCGTTGCGCCTCGACGGGCCGCTCGATATCGGCGTGCTGCGTCAAGCGCTCGACGATCTCGTTGACCGGCACGAGAGCCTGCGGACCTGTTTCGTCGAGATCAACGGCGTCGCCCGGCAACTTGTCGTTGCGCCGGATGACGCGCGACTTTCCTTCGAGCACGTCGATGTCACGGACGAGACCCTGAACGACACGCTTGAACAGCACACGCTTCATCGCTTCGATCTCGCCCGCGAGATCCCGATCCGCGTCGTCCTGTTCGCGATCGCGCCGCAGCGGCATGTGCTGTTGTTGCTGGTCCATCACATCGCGAGCGACGGATGGTCGTGGGCGCCGTTCATGCGCGACCTGAGCCGCGCCTATGTCGCGCGCGCCGACGGCCGCGATCCCATGATCGAGCCGCTGCCGGTCCAGTACGCCGACTACACGCTCTGGCAACGCGAATGGCTCGGTCAGGCCAGCGACCCCGACAGCGCCATCTCCACCCAGATCGGCTACTGGAAGCACGCGCTTGCCGATCTGCCCGAGCAGATCGCCCTGCCGTTCGATCGGCCGCGTCCGCCTCAAGCGAGCTATCGCGGCGGGCATTTCCACTTCGACATCGCGCCCGATCTGCATCGCCAACTCGTCGATCTCGCGCGCGGCAGTCAGGCCAGCCTCTTCATGCTGCTGCACGCCGCCGTCGCGGTATTGCTGTCCAAGCTCGGCGCCGGCCACGACATCCCGCTCGGCACCCCCATCGCCGGCCGCACCGACGAAGCCCTCGACCACCTCGTCGGCTTCTTCGTCAACACCCTCGTCCTGCGCACCGACCTATCGGGCAACCCCACGTTCCGCGAACTGCTCGCGCGCGTCCGGCAAGCCGATCTCGCCGCCTACTCGCACCAGGATCTCCCCTTCGAGCATCTGGTCGAAATCGTCAACCCGAGCCGTTCCGCCTCGCATCACCCGCTGTTCCAGGTCATGATCGCGTTGCAGAACAATGCCGCCGCGACGCTCGCCTTCCCCGGCGTCCAGGCCGCACCGCACAAGCTCAAGTTCGACATCGCCAAGTTCGACCTGACCTTCAATTTCGACGAGCAGTTCGTCGACGGCGACGCAGCCGGCACCCTGCTCGGCCACATCGAGTTCGCCGCCGACCTGTTCGACCGCGCCACGATCGACACCTTGGCCCGCCGCCTGCAGCAGTTGCTGCGCGCCATCGCCGCCCGGCCCGATCAACCGCTCGGCGAGATCGACCTGCTCGACGCGCAGGAACGCCGGCAATTGCTGATCGACTGGAACGACACCGCGCAGCCCGTTCCGGACGCCACGCTGCCGCATCTCTTCGAGCAACAGGTCGCCCGCACCCCCGACGCCGTCGCGATCGTCTGCGGCGACGCCTCGATGACCTACGCGCAGCTCAACGCGGCCGCCAACCGGCTCGCCCACCAGTTGATCGACGCCGGCCTCGGCCCCGAACAACGCGTCGCCGTCGCGCTGCCGCGTTCGCTCGACCTCGTCGTCGCGCTGCTTGCCGTGCTCAAATCCGGCGCGGCCTACCTGCCGCTCGATCCCGACTACCCGCCCGAGCGCCTCGCCCACATGCTCGACGACGCCGGCCCGTCCCAACTGATCGCGCATGCAAGCGTCCCGGAAATATTGCGCTCCCGGATGCCGCAACTTCTGATCGATGTTCCGGACATCCAGGCGCGGCTGTCGGACATGTCGTCTGACGATCCCGTCGATCGGCGCGGCGCGCTGCACCGTCTCCCCGCACATCTCGCCTATGTGATGTACACGTCCGGCTCCACCGGCACGCCGAAAGGAATCGGCGTCACGCAGGCGAACGTGCGCGATCTCGCTCTCGACCGCCGCTGGCGCGACGGCGCGCAGCGGCGCGTGCTGCTGCACTCGCCCCAGGTCTTCGACGCTTCGACCTACGAAATCTGGGCGCCACTCCTCAATGGCGGGCAGATCGTCGTCGCACCGCCCGGCAAGACCGACATCGCCGTCCTCGCCGAGCTCGTCCGGCAGCGGGAAATCTCCGCGCTGTTCGTCACCACCGCGCTGTTCCGTCTGCTCGTCGAGGAACATCACGCGAGCCTCGCCCACCTCCGCACCCTCTGGAGCGGCGGCGAAGCCGCTTCGCCCCATCTCTTCCAGAGCCTGATCGATCGCTACCCCCGGCTCGACGTCGTGCATGTCTACGGGCCGACCGAGACCACCACCTTCGCCACCTGTCACCCGATGCGCGCGCCGCTGCAACTCGGCGACAGCGTGCCGATCGGCGCGCCGATGGACAACACCCGCGCCTACGTGCTCGATGCGGCGCTGCAGCCCGTGCCCGTCGGCGTGCCCGGCGAGCTTTATCTCGCCGGGTCCGGGCTCGCGCGCGGGTATCTCCATCGTCCGGGCCTCACCGCCGAACGCTTCGTCGCCAATCCCTTCACGCCCGGCGAGCGCATGTATCGCACCGGCGACCGCGTGCGGTGGCTCGACGGCGGCGTGCTCGACTATCTCGGCCGCACCGATCATCAGGTCAAGCTGCGCGGCTTCCGCATCGAACTCGGCGAGATCGAAGCCGCGCTGCTCTCGCAGCCCGAGGTCGCGCAGGCCTGCGTCGTCGTGCGCGAGGATCATCCCGGCCAGCAGCAGCTCGTCGGCTATGCGGTGCCCGCCGTGGGCCGCGCACTGTCCGCGCCCGCGTTGCGCAGGACGCTCGGCGATCAATTGCCCGAGTACATGGTGCCCGCCGCGATCGTCGTGCTCGACACCCTGCCGCTCACGCCCAACGGCAAACTCGACCGCAAGGCCCTACCCGCCCCCGACTTCACCTCCGTCAGCCAGCGCGAGCCGCGCACGCCGCAGGAACACCTGCTTGCCACGCTGTTCGCCGAGGTGCTCGGCCTCGAACGCGTCGGCATCGACGACTCGTTCTTCGATCTCGGCGGCCACTCGCTGCTCGCCACGCGCCTCGTGAGCCGCATCCGCGCCGCGCTCGACATCGAGCTTCCGATCCGCGCATTGTTCGAAACGCCCACCATCGCGACGCTCGCCCCTCAGCTCGGCATGAACACCGCCAGCCGCGCGGCGCTGCAGCCGCAGCGTCGTCCTGACGTGGTCCCCGTGTCCTACGCCCAGCAACGCCTGTGGTTCCTGTATCAATACGACGGCGCGAGCGCGATCTACAACATCCCGCTCGCGCTGCGCCTCGACGGGCCGCTCGACGCCCGCGCGCTGCGCCTCGCCTTGCAGGATCTCGTGATCCGTCATGAAAGCCTGCGCACGCTCATCGATGAAGTGGATGGCGCGGCCCGTCAGATCGTGATCGCGCCGGATGACGCGCGGCTCGCTTTCGAGCAGGTCGACGTCACGGAACGCACGCTGAACGACACGCTCGAACAGCACACCCTCCATCGCTTCGATCTCGCCCGCGAGATCCCGATCCGCGTCGTCCTGTTCGCGATCGCGCCGCAGCGGCATGTGCTGTTGTTGCTGGTCCATCACATCGCGAGCGACGGATGGTCGTGGGCGCCGTTCATGCGCGACCTGAGCCGCGCCTATGTCGCGCGCGCCGACGGCCGCGATCCCATGATCGAGCCGCTGCCGGTCCAGTACGCCGACTACACGCTCTGGCAACGCGAATGGCTCGGTCAGGCCAGCGACCCCGACAGCGCCATCTCCACCCAGATCGGCTACTGGAAGCACGCGCTTGCCGATCTGCCCGAGCAGATCGCCCTGCCGTTCGATCGGCCGCGTCCGCCTCAAGCGAGCTATCGCGGCGGGCATTTCCACTTCGACATCGCGCCCGATCTGCATCGCCAACTCGTCGATCTCGCGCGCGGCAGTCAGGCCAGCCTCTTCATGCTGCTGCACGCCGCCGTCGCGGTATTGCTGTCCAAGCTCGGCGCCGGCCACGACATCCCGCTCGGCACCCCCATCGCCGGCCGCACCGACGAAGCCCTCGACCACCTCGTCGGCTTCTTCGTCAACACCCTCGTCCTGCGCACCGACCTATCGGGCAACCCCACGTTCCGCGAACTGCTCGCGCGCGTCCGGCAAGCCGATCTCGCCGCCTACTCGCACCAGGATCTCCCCTTCGAGCATCTGGTCGAAATCGTCAACCCGAGCCGTTCCGCCTCGCATCACCCGCTGTTCCAGGTCATGATCGCGTTGCAGAACAATGCCGCCGCGACGCTCGCCTTCCCCGGCGTCCAGGCCGCACCGCACAAGCTCAAGTTCGACATCGCCAAGTTCGACCTGACCTTCAATTTCGACGAGCAGTTCGTCGACGGCGACGCAGCCGGCACCCTGCTCGGCCACATCGAGTTCGCCGCCGACCTGTTCGACCGCGCCACGATCGACACCTTGGCCCGCCGCCTGCAGCAGTTGCTGCGCGCCATCGCCGCCCGGCCCGATCAACCGCTCGGCGAGATCGACCTGCTCGACGCGCAGGAACGCCGGCAATTGCTGATCGACTGGAACGACACCGCGCAGCCCGTTCCGGACGCCACGCTGCCGCATCTCTTCGAGCAACAGGTCGCCCGCACCCCCGACGCCGTCGCGATCGTCTGCGGCGACGCCTCGATGACCTACGCGCAGCTCAACGCGGCCGCCAACCGGCTCGCCCACCAGTTGATCGACGCCGGCCTCGGCCCCGAACAACGCGTCGCCGTCGCGCTGCCGCGCTCGCTCGACCTCGTCGTCGCGCTGCTTGCCGTGCTCAAATCCGGCGCGGCCTACCTGCCGCTCGATCCCGACTACCCGCCCGAGCGCCTCGCCTACATGCTCGACGACGCCGGCCCGGCGCTGCTGCTCACCCACAGCACTGCTGCGCCCCAGCGCCCGCTCTCGCTCGCGCAATGGCTGATGGATCAGCTGCCGGCCTCCGGCAACGACGCCTCCAACCCGCGCGACGACGAGCGCACGAGCCCGCTGCTCGCGGAGAACCCGGCCTACGTGATCTACACCTCCGGCTCCACCGGGCGCCCGAAAGGCATCGTCGTCCGCCACCACGGCCTCGGCAACTTCCTGCACGCCATGCAGCGGCAGCCGGGCCTGGCCGAGCCAGGCCTCTGGCTCGCCTGCACGCCGGTCTCGTTCGACATCTCGGCGCTGGAGCTGTACCTGCCCCTCGTGCAGGGCGCCCGCGTCCAACTCGTCCCGCGCGACACGAGCGTCGACGGCCCGGCCCTGCGCACGCTGGTCGAAACGGCCCGGCCGCAGGTCATGCAGGCCACCCCGGCCACCTGGCAAATGCTGCGCGAGGCCGGCTGGCAGCCGTCGCCCGGGCTGCGCATCCTGTGCGGCGGCGAGGCGCTGTCGCCCGATCTGGCCGCGTTCCTGCGACACGACGCGACGCCGCCCCTGAACCTCTACGGCCCGACGGAAACCACCATCTGGTCGCTGTGCGCCGATGTCGACGACGCCTCCGCGCCCATCGGCAAGCCGATCGGCAACACCCGCGCCTACGTGCTCGACGCGGCGCTGCAACCCGTGCCCGTCGGCGTCGCCGGCGAGCTGTACCTCGCCGGCGACGGGCTCGCCCGCGGCTACCTCGATCGCCCCGGCGTCACCGCCGAACGCTTCATCGCCAATCCGTTCACGCGCGGCGAGCGCATGTATCGCACGGGCGACCTCGCGCGCTGGCGGCGCGACGGACAACTCGACTATCTCGGCCGCACCGACCACCAGGTCAAGCTGCGCGGCTTCCGCGTCGAGCTGGGCGAGATCGAGGCCATGCTCGCGCGGCAGCCCGGCGTCGCCCGCGGCGCGGTCGTCGTGCGCGAGGATGCGCCGGGCCAGCGCCGGCTGATCGGCTACGCGTTCCCGCACGACGGCGCCGCGCTCGACGAGGCCGCCTTGCGCCGCGCGCTCGCGGTGCCGCTGCCCGACTACATGGTGCCCGCCGCGATCGTCGTGCTCGACGCCTGGCCGCTGACGCCGAACGGCAAGCTCGATCGCCGCGCGCTGCCCGCGCCGGATTTCACGGCGCGCGCGTTCCGCGCGCCGGACACGCCGCACGAACGGACGCTCGCCGCGCTCTACGCCGAGGTGCTCGACCTGCCGCGCGTCGGCCTCGACGATTCGTTCTTCGATCTCGGCGGCCACTCGCTGCTGGCCGTGCGGCTGATCGCCCGCATCCGGGCGACGCTCGACCTCGAACTGCCGATCCGCACGCTGTTCGAAAACCCGACCATCGCCGCGCTCGCGCCCCGCCTCGCGAAGCACGGCGCCACGCACCGGCCGGCGCTGCGCGCCCGCCGCGCCCGCCCGACCCCCGGACACGGAGTTCGTCATGAGCACGACTGAGTTCGACACGCTGCCGCTCTCGCACGCCCAGCAGCGTCTATGGTTCATCGACCGCTACGAAGGCCCGAGCCCGACCTACAACATGCCGCTCGTGCTGCGGCTGCGCGGCGCGCTCGACGCGGCGGCGCTCCACGCCGCGCTGCACGACGTGATCGCGCGCCACGAAAGCCTGCGCACGCTGATCGCGGCGGCCGACGACGGCGAGCCGATCCAGCACGTGCTCGACCCGGACGACGCGCGCGCGCGCTTCATCCATACCGATTCGACCGTCGCCGACGACGTCGAGCGGGAGGCGCGGCTGCACGAGGCGGCCGGGTACTGCTTCGCGCTGGCCGACGACCTGCCGTTCCGCACGGCGCTGTTGCGCCGCGCCCCCGACGACGCGACGCTGCTGCTGCTGATGCACCATATCGCGAGCGACGGCTATTCGCTGTCGATCCTCGCGCGCGACCTGGTCGCGGCCTACACCGCGCGCCGCGACGGCCGGGCGCCGGACTGGCAGCCGCTCGAGATCCAATATGGCGACTACGCGCTGTGGCAGCGCGAGCTGCTCGGCGACGAACGCGACCCGGAGAGCACGGGCGCGCGCCAGCTGGCCTACTGGCGCGACGCGCTGGCCGGCCTGCCGGACTACCTGGAACTGCCGTTCGACCGGCCCCGTCCGGCCATCGCCCGCTATCGGGGCGGCTACCACGCGTTCCAGATCGACGCCGCCACTCACGCGCGCCTGCTCGCGCTCGCGCGCGAACGCGGCGCGACGTTGTCGATGGCGCTGCAGGCCGCGCTCGCGGCGCTGCTGACGCGGCTCGGCGCCGGCGCCGACATCCCGCTCGGCTGCGCGAACGCCGGCCGCACCGACGACGCGCTGCACGACTTGATCGGCTTCTTCGTGAACGTCTGGGTACTGCGGGTCGACACGGCCGGCCGCCCGGATTTCCTGACGCTGCTGGAGCAGGTGCGGGAGCGTGCGCTCGCGGCCTATGCGAACCAGGACCTGCCGTTCGAGCGGCTGGTGGACGCGCTCAATCCGACGCGCTCGCGCGCCTACCATCCGCTGTTCCAGGTCAACCTGACCTTGCAGAACGCCGGCCGGCCGAGCTTCGCGCTGCCCGGACTGCACGTCGAGCAACGCGAGATCCTGACCGGCACCGCGAAGTTCGACCTGTTCTTCGCGCTGACCGAGACCACGCGCGAGGACGGTGCGCCGGACGGCCTGCACGGCGTGATCGAATACGCGGCCGACCTGTTCGACGCGACGACCCTCGCGCGCATCGCGGCCGGCTTCACGCGCCTGCTCGACGGCGTCGCGCGCGCGCCGGAACGGCCGGTCGCCGACATCGCGCTGCTCGACGCCGCGGAACGACGCCGCCTGCTGGTCGACTGGAACGCGACCGCGCGCCCCGGCGCGCCGCGCACCCTGATCGACCTGTTCGCGGATCAGGTCGCGCGCGCGCCGCACGCATGCGCCGCGCGCGTCGGCGACGCCGCCCTCACCTACGCCGAACTCGATGCGCGCGCGAACCGGCTCGCCCATCATCTGCAAGGCTACGGCGTCGGCCCCGACACGCTGGTGGGCCTGTGCGTGGAGCGCTCGTTCGACCTGCTCGTCGGCCTCCTGGGCATCCTCAAGGCGGGCGCCGCGTACCTGCCGCTCGATCCGGACAATCCGCCGGAGCGCCTCGCCTACATGCTCGACGAAACCGCCACCTCGGTGGTGGTCACGCAGCAGGCGCTCGCGAAACGCCTGCCCGCGCGCACGCGGGCCGCCGTCGCGCTCGACGCCGACATCGCGCTGCGCTGCCAGCCGGCTCACGCGCCCGAGGTCGCCGTCGACCCGGACCACCTGGCCTACGTGATGTACACGTCCGGCTCCACCGGCAAGCCCAAGGGCATCGCGATCAGCCACCGCAACGTCGCGGAGCTGGCGCTCGACCGCCGCTGGCGCACGGGCGACCAGCAGCGCGTGCTGCTGCATTCGCCGCAGGTGTTCGACGCCTCCACCTACGAGATCTGGGTGCCGCTGCTGCACGGCGGCGAGATCGTGATCGCGCCGCCGGGCCGGGCGGACATCCACGTGCTGTCCGACGTGATCGAACGCCGCGCGGTCACGGCGCTGTTCCTGACGACCGCGCTGTTCCGCCTCCTGGCCGACGAGCGGCCCGCCTGCTTCGCGCGCGTGCGCACCGTCTGGACGGGCGGCGAGGCCGCCTCGCCCGCCGCCTTCCAGCGCGTGCTCGACCAGTGCCCCGAGACGGAGGTGGTGCACGTCTACGGCCCGACCGAGACCACGACCTTCGCCGCCTGCTATCCGATGCGCGCGCCGTTCGACGTCGATGCGCGGGTGCCGATCGGCGCGCCGATGGACAACACGCGCGTCTACGTGCTGGACGCCGCGCTGCAGCCGGTGCCGGCCTGCGTGCCGGGCGAGCTGTACATCGGCGGGCCCGGGCTCGCGCGCGGCTACCTGGGGCGGCCCGCGCTGACGGCCGAGCGCTTCGTCGCGCATCCGCACGGCGCGCCGGGCGAGCGCCTCTATCGGACGGGCGACCTCGTGCGCTGGCGCAGCGACGGCCAGCTGGACTTCCTCGGCCGCACCGATCATCAGGTCAAGATTCGCGGCCTGCGCATCGAGCTGGGCGAGATCGAGGCGCGGCTCACGCGCCATCCCCAGGTCGGCCAGGCCGCCGTGATCGCGCGCGAGGACCAGCCGGGCCGCAAGCAGCTGGTCGCCTACGTGGTGCGCGACGACCTCGGCGACGCGCCCGACGCGCGCCGCGACGGCGCGCAGCTGAGCGGCTGGCAATCGCTGTACGACACGCTCTACGCGGCCCCGTCGGCGCGCGACGACGAGGAGGATTTCCGCGGCTGGAACAGCAGCTACGACAGTCAGCCGATTCCCGTCGAGCAGATGCGCGAGTGGCTTGCCGCGACGGTCCGGCGGATCGATGCGCTGCGCGCGTCGCGCGTGCTCGAGATCGGCGTCGGCTCGGGCCTGCTGATGTGGAAGCTCGCGCCGCGCTGCGAGGCGTACTGGGGCACCGACTTCTCCGCGCCGACCATCGCCCGGCTCGGCGACACGCTCGCGGGCCACGCGCTGCACTCGCGCGTCACGCTGCGGCACCAGCCGGCCCACGATTTCACGGGGCTGCCGGCGGGCTATTTCGACACGATCGTCCTCAATTCGATCGTCCAGTATTTCCCGAACGCGGCCTACCTGACCGACGTCATCGAACAGGCGATGCGCCTCCTCGCGCCGGGCGGCCGGATCTTCCTCGGCGATCTGCGCAATCTGCAGCTGCTGCCCTGCTTCGCGTCCGCCGTCGCGCTTTGCAGGTCGGGACGCGACGCCGATCCGGCCCGCGTGCGGCAACTCATCGCCCAGTTGCTGCTGAACGAGCGCGAGCTGCTGCTCGACCCGCGCTTCTTCCTGCAGCTGCGCGAGCGTTTCGAGGAGCCGGTCGGCATCGACATCCAGTTCAAGCGGGGCGCGCATCACAACGAGCTGTCGCGCTACCGGTACGAGGTCGTGCTGCACAAGCGGCCGGCGCAGCCGTTGTCGCTCGCGGACGCCCCGACGCTCGCCTGGGGCCCCGGACTGGCCGACGCCGACGCGCTCGACGGCCGCCTGCGCGCGGACCGTCCGCGCCTGCTGCGGGTGAGCGGCATCCCGAACCGCCGCGTGCTGGGCGAACTCGACGCGATGCGCGCGCTGCGCGACGGCGCGCTCGCCGATCCGCATCCCGGGACGGACGCCGACGCCGCAGCCCAGATCGGGCTCGATCCGGAAACCGCCTGCCGGCTCGGCGAGGCGCTCGGCTATGTCGCGATCCCCACCTGGTCGACCCAGACGGACGGCAGCGATTTCGACCTGCTGCTGATCGCGCCGACCGCGCTGGACGGCGCGATCCCCATCGGCCACTACCGGGCGACGGGCCCCGCCCACGCGCGCCTGTCGACGTTCAGCAACCACCCGGACGTCAACGGCGATGCGCGCGCGTTCATCCAGGAACTGAAGCGCCATCTGGCCGAGACGCTGCCGGACCACATGCTGCCCGCGTCGATCGTGCTGCTGGAGCGCCTGCCGCTCACGCCCAACGGCAAGCTGGACCGCAAGGCGCTGCCCGCGCCGAACTTCGGCGCGTCGACGGATCGCGCGCCGCGCACCGAGGCGGAAAGCGCGCTCGCCGACCTGTTCTGCGACGTGCTCGGCCTCGAGCAGGTCGGCGTGCACGACAGCTTTTTCGATCTGGGCGGCGATTCGATCCTCGCCATCCAGCTCAAGTCGCGCGCGCAGGCGCGCGGCTTCGTCTTCGACGTCTCGCACCTGTTCGACCACCAGAGCGTCGCGGCGCTCGCCCGGATCGCCGCCGGCGCGACGGGCGCGGCCGCGGACCGCGTCGAGCGCTTCGCGCTGATCTCGGACGAGGACCGGCGCAAGTTGCCGGACGACATCGAGGACGCCTATCCGCTGAGCCAGCTGCAGGCGGGCATGATCTTCCACAGCGACTACGAGGCGGGCTCGACGCTGTACCACGAGGTGTTTCCGGCGCGGATTCCGCTGCGCTTCTCGCGGCCGGCGCTCGAACACTCGCTGGGCGCGCTGTGCCGCCGCCACGAGATGCTGCGCACGCGCTTCGATCTCGACGCCTACAGCGCGCCGCTGCAACTCGTGCAGCAAAGCGCCGTCATTCCGCTCGCGGTGCAGGACCTGCGCGGCATGCCGCCCGACGCCCAGGCCGCCCGGCTCGACGACTGGCTGCGCGCAGCGGCCGGCCGCGCGATCGACAAGACCGCCGCGCCGCTCCTCGCGGCGCAGGTGCACTGGCTGTCCGACGCGCAGTTCTGTCTCACGCTCGACTTCCATCACGCGATCCTCGATGGCTGGAGCCACGCGAACCTCGTCACCGAACTGTTGCAGCGCTACCAGGCCGAACTGGACGGCGAGCGGCTCGACAGCGCGCCGCTCGCGGCCCACTACCGCGACTACATCGCGCTCGAACGCGCGGCGCTCGCGTCCGCGCCGAGCCGCGCGTTCTGGCTCGATCATCTGCGCGATTTCCAGGGCCGCGAGCCGCAGGGCCGCGCGGACGGCAGCCGACCCTCGGCCTCGGCCTCGCCCTCGGCCGCGCCCGCCGGCTCCGTGGAAACGCAGGTGCCCATCACGATCGCGCGCGGCACGGCCGACGGACTGAACCGGCTCGCCCGCCACGCGAAGACCACGCTCAAGTCGGTGCTGCTGACGGCCCACCTGGCCGCGCTGAGCGTGCTGACGGGCGGCGTCGACGTCGCGACGGCGCTGGTGACGAACGGCCGGCCGGAGGCCGCCGACGGCGACCGGCAGATCGGGCTGTTCCTGAACTCCGTGCCGCTGCGGCTGCGCGTCGACGCGCCGAGCTGGGCCGCGCTGCTCGAACGCGTCGTCGACGCCGAGCGCGCGCTGTTTCCGCACCGGCACTACCCGCTCCCGAGCATCCTGCGCGACGCGGACGACCCGGCGTGCCTGAAGGTGCTGTTCAACTACACGCACTTCCATGCGTACGAGGCGCTCGGGGAGCTGGCCGCCCACGCGCGCGACAACCTCGGCGCGGCGGGCGACACGAGCTTCAGCCTCGGCGTCGATTTCCAGCCCGACGGCGCCGATCTGCACGGCCAGATCACCGGCCATCAGGCGGCCTACTCGCGCGCGACGCTCGAACGCTACGCGCGCTGCTACGGCGAGGTCCTGCGCGTGCTCGCGCAGGACGCCGATGCGCCCGTGCGGCTCCCCGACCTGCTCACGGCCGACGAACAGCACACGGTGCTGCGCGACTGGAACGCCACCGCGCACGCGGTGCCGGACACGCTGCTGCACGCGTCGTTCGCGCGGCAGGCGGCGCGCACGCCCGAGGCGGTCGCGCTCGTGCATCGCGAGCGCCGGCTCGACTACGCCGAACTCGACGCGCGCGCCAACCGCCTCGCGCACGTGCTGCTCGCGCAGGGCGTGGAACCGGAGCAACGAGTCGCGCTCGCGCTGCCGCGCTCGGACGACATGATCGTGGCCGAACTGGCCGTCCTGAAGGCGGGCGCGGCGTTCCTGCCGCTCGACGTCGACTATCCGGCGCGCCGCCTCGCGGACCTCGTCGACGACGCGCGTCCCGTGCTGCTCGTCACGCTCGCCGAACTGGGCGGCCGCCTGCCGGCCGGCGTCCCGCAGCTCGCGCTCGACGCCCCCGCCACCGCGGCGCAATGGCGCGCGGCCCCGCCCGACGCGCCGCTGTCCGCCGTGCGCGTGCGCCCGGAACAGCTCGCCTACGTGATCTACACGTCGGGTTCGACCGGCAAGCCGAAGGGCGTGATGATCCCGCATGCGGCGATCGGCCACCTGTTCCACCACAATCGCGACGCGTTCTTCGAGGCGGAGCGGATCGCGGCGGGCGCGACGCGGCTGCGCTTCGCGCTGACCGCGCCGTTCGCGTTCGACACGTCGATCGAAAGCCTGCTGTGGCTCGCCGCGGGCCACGAGGTCCACGTCGTCGACGACGCGCTGCGCCGCGACGGCGAGGCGCTCGCCCGCTACGTGCAGGACGAGCGGATCCACTGCGTCGACCTGACGCCCAGCTACTTCGAGCAGTTGCTCGACAACGGCCTGCTGCATCCGGACAGCCCCTATCCGACCAACGTCATGCTCGGCGGCGAGGCGATCGGCGCCGCGCAGTGGCGCGCGCTGCAGCGCTTCGAACGCATTCGCGGCTACAACTTCTACGGCCCGACCGAGACCACGATCGACGCCTGCTTCGCCGCGATCGCGGGCGACGGCCCGCCGTCGATCGGCCGGCCGCTCTGGAACACGCACGCCTACGTGCTCGACGCGCGGCTGCGGCCGGTCCTGCCCGGCGTCGTCGGCGAACTGTATCTCGCCGGCCCCGGGCTCGCGCGCGGCTATCTCGCGCACGCGGGCCTGAGCGCCGCGCGCTTCGTCGCCAACCCGTTCGAGCCCGGCGCGCGCATGTACCGCACGGGCGACCTCGTCCGCTGGCGCGACGACGGCCGGCTCGACTACGTCGGCCGCACCGACGCCCAGGTCAAGATCCGCGGCTTCCGCATCGAGCTCGACGACGTCGAGACCGTGCTCGCCGCGCTGCCCGGCGTCGCGCAGGCGCGCGTGAACGTGCACGAGACGGAGGGCGGCCATCGCTCGCTCGTCGGCTACGTGGTCGGCGCGCGCGCCGAGGCCGCGCTCGACGCCGCCGCGCTGCGCCGCGCGGCGGCCGAGCGGCTGCCCGACTACATGGTGCCGGCCGCGTTCGTCGTGCTCGACGCCATCCCGCTCACGCCCAACGGCAAGCTGGACCGGCGCGCGCTGCCCGCGCCCGGGCGCGCGGCGGTGGGCCGCGCGCCGGGCACGCCGCGCGAGACCGTGCTCGCCGGCTTGTTCGCCGAAGTGCTGGGCCTGGACCACCTCGGCGTCGACGACAATTTCTTCGATCTCGGCGGCGATTCGCTGCGCGCCGTCCGGCTGGCCGGCCGGATCCGCGCGACGCTCAACACCGGCGTACCGATCCGCGCGCTGTACGAAGCGCCGACGGCGGCGGGCCTCGCCCGCCGGCTCGACCACGCCGCCGACGCGGGCCCGCTGCCGCCGCTCCTGCCGCTGCGCGTCACCGGCGCGCGCGCGCCGCTGTTCTGCCTGCCGCCCGCGAGCAGCCTGTCGTGGTGCTATGCGGGCCTCGTGCGCCACCTCGACGCGCACTGCCCGGTCTACGGGCTTCAGATGCCCGTCGAGCCCTCGCCGGACAGCGCGCCGCCGACGCTCGACGCGGTGGTCGAGCACCACCTCGCCGCGCTGCGCCGCGTGCAACCGGACGGCCCCTATCGGCTGCTCGGCTGGTCGATCGGCGGCCTGATCGCGCACGCGCTCGCCACGCGCCTGCAGGCGCTCGGCGCGACGGTCTCATTGCTCGCGCTGATCGACGCGTATCCGCACGCGGGGGCCGCGGCCGATCCGTCGTCCGCGCCGGCGCGCGAACAGGCGGCGCTCGCGCACGTGCTGGCCGGCTTCGGCATCGACGCGCCCGTCTGGCCCGCGGCCGCGAATCGCGAGCAGATGCTGGCGGCGCTGGTCGAGCGCGGCGCGTTGTCGGTCAACGACACGCGCACCGTCGCGGCGATGCTGGCCGCGTTCGCGCACAGCGACGCGCTCGCCGACGCTTTCGCCCCGACGCCGTTCGACGGCGACCTGGTGTTCTTCCGCGCCGGCCAGCTGGCCGAGGGGCTGCCGGTGTTGTCGGCGCGCGCATGGGCGCCCTACGTGACGGGCGCGTTCGAGGTGCACGACCTGCCGACACATCACTTCGATATGCTGGCCGAACCGTTCCGCGCGTCGATCGCGCGAGTCCTGAACCCGCGCCTGCGCGCCCATGCCGAGCCGGGCGCGCGCCTGCCCTGAAACCACGCGGCGGCCGCCCGGCGTGCGCGGCCGCCGCGCCACTTTATCCACGACCTCCGAGGATCCATGAACGCAACTGATCTGGCCGCGCCCGTTTTTCTCGACAGCGACACCAAAATCGAGCCGCTCGTGTTTCGCTGGTACGCCTGGGGCCACCTTGTCTCGCCGGTGCAGCAGGCGCTCAATCTCGCGTTCCGGCAGCTGCCGGCGCTCAAGTCCTTCATCGCGAACCCCGGCGTGCACGAGGCGGCCTCGCGCAATCCCAAGATGCTGGGCGGCGCGTTCCTCGAACTGACCCAGCGCGACGTCGCGAGCGTGCGCGCGCTGCTGCAGGACATCCTGGAACGCGGCGCGAACCTGCTCGGCTTCGCGCAGGACCTGCTCGATCTCGATCGCCGGCTGCAGAAGCACGAAAGCGGCTTCAGCCTCGACCACCTGTACGCCGACCTGCCCGCCTCGCTGGCCGGGCTCGTCGAAGCCGGCTACGACCTGAACAACCATCCGTCGCTGCGCATCGTCGAGGATCTCGTCTACCTCGACGGGCCGGCCCACGCCGACGCGCAGGAAATCGCCTTCAGCCGCACGCGCGACGAGGCGCGCAACTTCTTCATCAACACGCCGCGCCTCGACACCGAACAGCGCTTCGTGATCCCCGCGCCGTTCGCCGATACGCGCTTCGACCTGCTGTCGGAAAGCCGGATCGCGCCGGTGCCGTTCGAGACGATCGCCGAGGCGCTCGGCGTCGCGGACCCCGCGGCCCGCACGCGCCTGCGCAGCTACTTCAGCGCGACGCCGCCGCGCCGCGACGCCCCCGAATACACGGAGGACGCGGTGCGGGTGCGATACTTCGGCCACGCGTGCGTGCTGGTGCAGAGCGCGGACGTCAGCGTGCTGATCGATCCGTTCGTGACCTGGGACCACGACGACGCGAACGCGCGCCTGACCTTCCACGACCTGCCCGACCATATCGACTACGTGTTCCTCACGCACAACCACCAGGACCACTTCAGCGTGGAGGCGCTGCTGCAGCTGCGCAACCGGATCGGCGCCGTCCTCGTGCCGCGCAACAACGTCAACAATCTCGCCGACCCGTCGATGAAGCTCGCGCTGCGCGCGATCGGCCATCACCGGGTGCGGGTGATGGACCCGCTCGAACGGATCGAACTGCCGGGCGGCTGGCTCACGAGCCTGCCTTTCTACGGCGAGCACGCCGACCTCAGCATCGCGAGCAAGCACGGCATGTGCCTCGACCTGAAAGGACGCCGGATGCTGTTCCTCGCCGACTCCGACTGCAAGGACCGGATCCTGTATCGCCGGATCGCGCGCCATGTCGGTCAGATCGACCGGCTGTTCATCGGCATGGAATGCGACGGCGCGCCGCTGACCTGGCTGTACGGCCCGTACCTCAGCACGCCGATCAACCGCAAGGACGACGACTCGCGCCGCCTGTCCGGCTCCGACTGCGAACACGCGTGGTCGATCGTCGAGGAGTTCGGCTGCCGGCACGCGTATGTCTACGCGATGGGGCAGGAGCCGTGGCTGCGCTTCGTCGCGGGCCTGGAGTACACGCCCGAGAGCAAACAGATCGTCGAGTCCGACCGCTTCGTGGCACGATGCCGGGACGCGGGGCTCGAAGCCGAGCGCCTGCATGGCTGCCAGACTTTCGTTTTCTGACCGGGGAGTACCTGCATGGAATCCAACCCGCTCGAGGTCGCGCAGGACGCGACCGCCGCCGCACCCGACCACTCGATCAAGGCCCTGCTGAAACGCACCCGCTTTCGCAACGTCTGGCTCGCCAGCGCGATGTCGCAGTTCGGCGATACCTGCTTCATGGTCACCCTGCCCTGGCTCCTGCTGCAGATGAACCATTCGGGCGTGGTCCTCGGGTCGGTGCTGACGACGCTGGCGGTGCCGCGCGCCGCGCTCCTGCTGGTGGGCGGCGCGTTCAGCGACCGCTACTCCGCGCGCAGCGTGCTGCTGGTTGCGAGCCTCGTCCAGCTCGCGTGCGTGGCGACGCTCGCCGTGCTGAC
The DNA here is from genome assembly GCF_028657905.1 of Burkholderia sp. FERM BP-3421. Taxonomy (NCBI): domain Bacteria; kingdom Pseudomonadati; phylum Pseudomonadota; class Betaproteobacteria; order Burkholderiales; family Burkholderiaceae; genus Burkholderia; species Burkholderia sp. FERM BP-3421. The sequence goes on from NZ_CP117780.1 coordinate 327,709, forward strand.
CGTGCGGCACGCGTTGCCGCTGCCGGCGCTCTACGCGCTCGTGTTCTGCTTCGGCATGGCCGATGCGTTCGGGTCGCCGGCCATCCGGGTCCTGTTGCCCGAACTGGTGGAGCGCGAGCAGATCCCGGCCGCCAACGCGCTCACGCAATCCACGGCACAGGTCAGCATGCTCGGCGGGGCGGCGTTCATCGGCGTCGCGCTCGATCGCTGGGGCGCCGCGCCGACGCTCGGCGTGGTGGCCGCGAGCTTCGCCTGCCTCGCCCCGGTGCTGTGGCGGCTGCCCGCCACGGGGGGCCGGCCCGTGCAGGAGCGCGGCCTCGCCCGCGCGATCGTCGACGGCCTGCGGTATGTGCAACGGGAAACCTCGTTGCGCTTGCTGATCATCGCCATCACCTGCGTGAATTTCAGCGCCGCCGGGGCAACCCAGATCGGGCTGGTCACGCTGGCGCACCAGCGTTTCGGCTCATCCACCGACTATGGCATGCTGCTCGTGGCGGCCGGCCTGGGATCGTTCGTCGGCATGATCGGCGCCGGCGTGAGCCGGCGCGTGGTGAACATGCGCGAAACCGTGTTCGCGGCCTGCCTTGCGCTCGGGACGGCGCTGGCGGTGCTGGCGATCCGCCTGCCGTTCTGGCCGGTGCTCGCGGTCACGTTCATGCTCGGCGTGACGGGCGGCTATATCAACGTGCGGGCCTTGTCGTGGCTGCAGGCGGTGGTGAGGAAGGACATGCTGGGCCGCGTGATGAGCGTGCTCGCATTCGCCTCCACCGGGGTCGCGCCGCTGTCGCTCGCGGTGGGCGGCTGGCTCGCGCAGACGCGTCTCGACGCGCTGTTCGCCGGCAGCGGCGCGCTGGTCCTGCTGGTGGCGGTATGCATCGGACTGTCGAAGCGGGCGAGCTGGGCGCCGCGCGCCGAACCGTCGGAGGACGCGAGCGAGGCATGACGGGCGCGCGCCCGGCCGCGTCGGCATCGCCGCGACGCCCGGCGACGCACGCCGTCAGCGTTCGACCCGTGCCGGCTGCGGCCGGCACGCCGGGGTTCCGTCCTCCGCGCCCCGGGTGGCGCCCGGGCACCGCAACCATCGACGGTGCAGCGCTTCCCGTCACGCCGCGCTGCCCGACACCTCGATCTGCGCCACCGACGCCATCAGCCGGTCCGCGGGCATCGGCCGGCCCAGCAGATAGCCTTGCAGGGCGTTGCAGCCGAGCTGCGTGAGGAACTGCTGCTGCTCCGACGTCTCCACGCCCTCGGCGACGATCTCGAGGTTGAGCGTGCGGCCCAGGGCCACGATCGCGGACACGATCGCCGCGTCCTCGGTGTCGTGTTCGAGATCGCGGATGAAGCCGCGGTCGATCTTCAGTTCGCTGGCCGGCAGGCGCTTGAGATACAGCAGGCTCGAATAGCCCGTGCCGAAGTCGTCGATCGAGATGCGCACGCCCATGTCGCTCAGCTGATGCAGGATCCGCACGCTCTCCTCGGCGTTGCGCATCGCGGTCGATTCCGTGACCTCCAGGATCAGGTAATGCGGCGCGAGGCCGTGGCGTTCGAGCGTCTCGCGCACGCTCTGCACGAGGTGGACGTGGGCGAATTGCGAGGCGGACAGATTGACCGCGATGCTCCAGTGGCTGTACCCGGCGTCGTGCCACGCGCGCATCTGCCGGCACGCTTCGTCCAGCACCCACGCGCCGAGCGGAATGATCAGGCCGGCTTTTTCCGCGAGCGGGATGAACTGGTCGGGCCCGATGATCCCGCGCGTCGGGTGCGCCCAGCGCACCAGCGCCTCCACGCCGATGACCGGCCCCTTGGGCGCATCGAACTTGGGCTGGTAATACAGCACCAGCTCGTGCCGCTTGAGGGCGGCGCGCAGGTCCTGCGTCAGTTGCAGCTGCTCGTGCACGTTGACGTTCATCGACGCCTCGAAGAAGCAGTACGCATTGCGCCCCAGCGACTTCGCGTGATACATGGCCGCGTCGGCATGCGCGAGCAGCTCGCGCTGGTGCGCGCCGTCGCCCGGATACATCGCGATGCCGATGCTGGTCGACACGCGCAGCTCGTGGCTCGCCGCCTGGAACGGCTGCTGGATCGCCTCGAGCAGGTTGCCGGCCAGGGTGGCGGCATCCGACGGATCGCTGACTTCGGCGACCAGCACGAACTCGTCGCCGCCCACCCGCGCGATCGTATCCTTGGCGCGCACGCGCGCGCGGATCCGCTGGGCGACCTCGGTCAGCAGCTGATCGCCGACGTAGTGGCCATAAGCATCGTTGACGGCCTTGAAGCCATCGAGGTCCAGGAACATCAGCGAACACATGCTGCCGCTGCGGTCCACCGCCTGGATCGCCTGATCGATGCGATCCTCGAGCAGCAGGCGGTTCGGCAGCTTGGTCAGGTTGTCGTGCAGGGCGAGGTAGGTCAGCTTCTCATTGGCGGCGGCGAGTGACGTCGCCAGCACCAGCGTGCGCGATTCCAGGCGCAGATCGAGCACCGAGATGATCAACGCGACGCCCAGCACGGCCAGCGTCAGGATGCCGACGACGAGCGCCAGCCAGCCGTTGTCGAGGCCGTCGGCCGCGGCGCCGCACACGCTGCCGTACGGGAACCGCGCGGCGGCCATGCCCGTGTAGTGCATGCCGACGATGGCGCCGCCCATCACGACCGCCGCCCCGAGGCGCAGCTGCCAGACGCGCGACGAGTGGTGGCGCAGCCTGAACGCGATCCACAGCACCGCGCCCGAGGCGATCACGGCGATCAGCACGGACAGCGCGACGAGCGACGGCGCGTACTGGATCGACGGCGCCATCTTCATGGCGGCCATGCCGGTGTAATGCAGGCCGGCGATGCCGAGGCCCATCAGCAGGGCGCCGACGCACAGGTGCGCGCCCGGCAAGGTGTCGTGCCGGATCAGCCAGAGCGCGAAGGCCGACAGCGCGATCCCGATCAACAGCGACAACAGCGTGATCCCCGGGTCGTAGCCCAGCGGAATCGGCAGGGAAAAGGCCAGCATTCCGATGAAGTGCATCGACCAGATGCCCGCCCCCATCGCGGATGCGCCGCCGGCCAACCACCATTTCGCGGCGCTTCCCTGGGCCGTCGAGATGCGGCCGGCCATATCCAGCGCCGTATAGGACGCGGCAATGGCAACCAATAGAGAAAACAGAACGATCTGCGGATTGTAGTGACCGACCAACATCGACGAATTTCCTGTGATTTCAATATCAAAGCGTTTCGGTGCGCCGCGATGCAGTCTCGCCGTGCGCCCGATCCGCCCTTGGGTATGATCGGCCGCGTTCGGGCCGACTTTAGCGAGTTCGGGACAGGGATATCGGTCTGTGGGATTTTCTAGGGGACGCAGAGTCGTTCGTCAAGCGTTTGAGGCGGTTGGACTGGTAAACGATAGCGCCGCGGATAGCGCCGCGCGGGCTGCGGACAGCGCGTCACGCGGCCGTCACGTGAATAAGGGGACAGGGGAGCGATGCGAGGAGACATGCCGGGTTGCCGGGTCCGGCGCGGATGCGCATGCGGCCGGCGGGCCGGATGCACGCGGGTTGCACGCCCGGGGCACACGCCGAACCTGTTCACGCTGCCCACGGGCAACGTGGGCCTCGGTCTCGGCGTGCAGTTCCTGCACCAGAGCCGGTACGTCGGCATGAGCGCGGACTGGGCGGGCGGCCAGCTGATCTCGCCGTCGATCCAGCCGGTCGACGGCGAGCGCAATGTCGCCGCCGTGTACGACCAGATCGACGTCCCGCTCCTGAAAAGCCTCACCTTCAGCCAGTCGGGCCGCTACGACCGCTACAGCGATTTCGGCGGCGCGTTCTCGCCGCGCTTCCAGCCGGTGCGCACGCCGACGATGTACGGCTCCTACACGCGCGGCCTCCGCGCGCCGCCCCTGATCGAGAACACCGCGTCGCGCACCTTCGGCCCGCAGGACGTGGTCGATGCGCAGGACCCGGCCAATCCGGGCGCGTACCACGTGGTCGAGGAGATCCGCGCCGGCAAGCGCAGCCTGCCGCCGGAACGCACGAAGCACTGCAACCTGGGCTTCCTGGCGTCGCCGACCCGCGACATCGACATCGACATCGGCTTCGACTTCGGCTTCGGCTTCGACTGGTACAAGATCCACATCGACAACGTGATCGGCACGGACGACGTGCAGGCCGTCGTCAACCGGAACGATCCGTCCACGGTGATCCGCAACGCGAACGGCTCGATCGCCTATGTGTTGCGGCCTGATCGGAACCTGTCGTACCTCGACACGGACGGCTTCGAGGCGACCTTCCGCCAGCCCGTCGCGACCCGCATCGGCACCTTCACGCTGTCCGGCGACTGGGCGCACGTCTGGCATTTCAAGATGCCGGTCGGCGGCGTGACGCGCGACTTCGCCGGCAACAACGGCGCGCTCAACCAGCCGTTCGGCGGCAGTTCGCCGCGCTGGAAGGGCAATACGAATCTGGACTGGAACGACCGGCGCTGAACTGCGCGCCTGAGCTGGCCGTATGTCGGCCCGTACGCGCAGGCGATCCTGGTGCCCAACGCCTACCGGGGCATGGCGGGCGACGTGGCGTCGTACGGCCCGTTCAACCTGACGCTCACCTACACGGGCTTCAAGCACTGGACGCTGTACGCGGGCATCGACAACCTGTTCAACCGCAAGCCGCCGTTCGATCCGGTGTGGATGGCGCTGCCGACGGGTGACGACACCTCGCTCTACAGCGATGTCGGGCGCTTCGCGCAGGTGGGGACGACCTACAAGTTCTGAGGCCGTCGACGCGAGCGCACGCGGGGCGGTGCGAATCCGCGAGCGCGCGGCGGCGGGGGGCGTCATTTCTTGCGCTTTGATTCGCCGCGCAGCATGAAAACGCGGATCCCGCCTCCACGACGCCGAGGGGAGGTTTCTTGCGCGGGGCGTATGCGGCGCGCCTCACGCTACCTCGGGCAGATACCTAGACGCGGGGGCGCGGAATGCGCTTGCCACACCTCGCCCCCCCGGTCGTGTTCCGCCCCGCCCGCCTTTGTCACGTTACATCCATGAACGCTTTTGCTGCGGTTTGCGCGCGCCGGGCTTCGGGCCGCGCGCGACCGGGCCGCGCCCTCCTTCGAACACGCACCGCCCGGCGGGCCTGAGCGCCCGATCGAGGCCGCGCTCGGCCCCGCGCCCGGCTCGCGGGTACGGTTTTTGCGGCGCTAGAGGCGGAGACCCGCCGGCATGATCGACGGGCCGATTCGAACCCTCAGGCGTCGCCGGCGCGATGCCTGGCCCAACCGACCAACGGAGCAACCATGGACGCGCTCCCGAACCAGTCCGACGCACGATTCCAGGCCTTCCTGGCAAAGCTGCTCGAGCAGCCTCAGGCCAGCTGGAATGAGAAGCAACAGATCGAACTCGATACGGCCCGCGCGCTGTCGTCGGAAATGCTGCGCATCGCGGAACAGATGCGAGCCGACACGGCGAGCTTCGACAACTGGCTTGCGCTGCTCAAGTACGCCAAGGTGCTCGATTTCATCCTGTCGTCGCTGGCCGCGCGGCGGGAGATCAATCCGAGAACCTTGCGGACGATACTCAAGCTGGCCAACTTCAGCATCGATCCGGCCTACCCGGACTGAGCCGCGCGCGACGCGCTCGCGCAGCGACCCGACGCGCGCGCCGTTCGCCGTTGCGCCTGCATGCATCGCGGACGCCATGCCGACGGCGCGGCCGTCGCGCCCTTGCAGGCCGCTGCGCCGCAAGCGGCGACCGCGCGGCGATGCCCATCCTTCGCCCCTGCCCCGATCGCCGCCCACGCAGCGGCCGTCCGGCCCGCCGCTGCCTCGCCGCGGCGCACGGCCTCGGCTTCCCGCTGAGCGACAGACGGGAAACCGGCCGCCCCGATCTGGTGTTCGGCGCGCTTCTGCTGCTCGCCGCGCTCGGCAAGCTGAACGACGGACTGATGTGCGCGTTCGAACCGCGCTTTCCGGGTTGGCGCGACGCCACCCGCGCCGCGCATGCGGGCGACGCCTCGGCGGCGCCTCATGCGCGCCGGGAACCGCTCCGGCGCCCGGCTCGATGCGCGCGTCGAACGCCCATGCTACGGCGCACGGACCGCGCTCGGGCCATCGGCCCGGTCCGTCGAACGCGGCGAAACATTGGCGGGGCGCCGCCGCGCGCGCAACCCCGTCACCCTGCATGGGCGTTACTTGGCGATGGTGAAAACCGTCGGCGTGACCGCGAAGAACACGTTGTCCGTGCAACTTACCCGGACACGCGCCTTGTTCGACGCGACCGTCGGCAACGTGACCTTGGCCGCGCCGTTGTTGGGTACGCTGGCCAGCAGCGGATCGGGCAGATAACGGTAGCCGCCATCGAGCGAAAGATCCAATCGGACATTCGCGCAAGCGATCGGCGCGGCGTCGGTCTTCGCCACGTTCCACGCGATGGTCTGACCGGAGCCGGCCGCCCATTTCACTTTCGCTCTCGGCGCGGTGACCGCGAAAGCGCCGCCGGTATCGACCACGTTCAGGTACATGTTGCCGGTGGCGGTATTCGGTCCCACACCGAGCGGTTGCGACATCGCGACGTTGTCCCGGACCGTGACGCGGAAACTGAGCTTGCGATTGGTCACCGGATAAACCTCGCCATTGCCGAGCGGCTCGTCGCCCAGCACGGCCGCGAGGTGCGGGAAAGTCTGCTCGGGTTCGGCGTGCGGCTTGAACGAACGGAAGATCGGTCCCTGGCCGTCGTCCTTCAGCTCGCCAAATTGCTCGGGGCCGAAATCGAACTGCTCCCAGGTATAGGTCAGGACGCTGGCGCCGCTGCCCTTGGCGGCCTTCGCCTTCAACGTGAATGGCGTCCGCGCCGGCACCGAATAATGCGCGCGCCCCGTCGTGAACGCGTCCGGCGGCACCAGCGATTCCGGATCGAGCCACGGCGCGCCGCTCTTGTTGAGCGTGCGTTTCGCACAGCTGCCGCCCGCGCTCGCGATCCAATCGTGGATCATGCCGACGCTGCTGCTGTTGAAATACGGATCGGTATGCGGTTGATAGGAAATGATGCCGCCATACACGCCTGCGTAACCCATGATCGTGGACCCTTCCCCGGGTTCGACCGCATCCTCTTCCGGCGTGCTGCGCCTGGCGTTGAACGAGTGATACGAGCCGAACGAATGGCCGAGTTCATGCGCGACGTAGTCGACCGCGAACGCGTCGCCGACAGGATCGAGACGGCCGGTGCTTCCCGCGGCCTTGCTGTCGTCCTGGCAGGTGCTGGCGATCGACGCCATGCCGCCGGTGCCGTCCCCCGCCACCACGTGACCGACGTCGAAGTTTTTGTTGCCGATCACCTTGGCGAGGTTCTTCACGTTCTTGTCGTTGATCGCGTCGGTGCCGGGAGACAATCCCGCGTATGGATCGGTGCGCGTTTCCGTGTAGATGATCTTGTCCTCGCTCGGGACCAGCGCCAGATGCACGCCCAGGTCGTTCTCGTAGATTTCGTTGATCCGGTTGACCATGGTCGCGACCGCGGCGAGACCATCGACGACCGTTCCGCCGAAACTCTTGGTGTAGGTGCTGGTCGCGGCCATCGCCAGGCGGTATTCGTACATCACGTTGCCGCCCGCGCGCGCGCCGGTCGCGCTGCCGGGCGCTGCTCGGCTCGTCCGCTTCTGTACACGGGCGCCGTTGAGCAGATTCTTGTCGAAGCCGTCCTCATTGAACGGCGAGACGCCCGGCAACGCTGCGCGCCGGAAGGACCAATACACGTCGCCGCTGTCGCTGGCCTTGTTCGCCCGCCCCGACAATTGCACGGCCGGCTGCACCAGCCATACGCCGTCCTTGTCGCCATAGACCGCCGCTTGCAGGCCCTGCGGCGTGATGTCGACACGGGCGCGGCGGCCCTTGTCGTCCACGCCCTTGTAGCTCTTCAGGCTTGGATAGCGCTTCGCCAGCGCGGGCGGCAGCACGTCCGACTCGGTCAGCGTGAAATAAGTCATCCCGCCTTCCGGCAGCGGCAGCGCGAGGACGCTGCCCTGCCCGAGCGTCGTCGTCGTCGCGGCGCGCGCCGACAGTTCGGTCTTGAGATGACCCAGGTCCAGCGTCACCGCGCGATAGGAGGACGGCACCGATGACGTCGCACCGCGCCCCGCCAGCGCCGCCGACGCCGACGCCGACGCCGGAACCTCGTGCCAGAATCCGGCCGTGTCGGCCGCCTGGGCGAGCGACGCACAGCCCCATGCCGCCAGGACTGCGCACGTCAAGATAATATTTTTCATGCTGAGGATTCCTATTTTATTTGAAGCGATATCGTTGATGAAGGCATGGCGATTTTCGGAGACGCTCGGCCTGGCTGATCAGGCGCGGTAGATCGTTCGCGCACGTATCGGCAGCCCGTGCGCGACGCTCAGACGCGCGCCGCCGCGCCGGAAACGGCGTCCCGAGCGATTCCCGGACGGGCTTTGCTCGACGTGACCGTTGCTGGACGGCAATCCATACCGGAGCCGATCATCGGCTCGATAGACGGCGAGATCCCTCCGCCGACCTATTCGATGCGCGACTGCCATGTGCGCTCGCGTTCATGCGAACGGCAACAGCATTCCCTCGCCGATCGAGTTCAGCGGAAAATCGTAATTTTTGACGGGGAGAAACGACGGCGTGCTATGTGAAGAAAGTCATGGTGGATGGCCCTGTTGTTTATGGATCGTCGATAAACAAGCTGTGTTCTTCGACACATGCTCGTCCACGGTCGCCGTCGCGACAGTCAGTCGTCCAGATCAATCCGCGCGGGAAGGCAATTCGCCTGATCCCATCGAGACCGTCCGATCGATCTGCCCTGTGTCAACGCCTGCAGCACACTGGATTGCGATCCGGTTCGGCACCGGCGCAATCTATCGCCGAATATACTTCGTAATCTTTTGCAACGGAATAAGAAGGTCCGTGGAAGACAAAAGATTACAAAACACGCCGGGCATGATGCGTGTTTCATTGATAGTCGCAGGCGCTGGACCCCTTGAACCCTTGACCGACGCTTGGATCAGGGTCAATCGGCCCCGGCGTTTCGCCACTGGGGCCGATGAATTCAGGCGTGGCAGCCGCGGCACCCGGTAGAGACGCCCGATAGCGCGGCGCCGCACGAGACATGCACGGATGTCCCGCGAGCGCGTCGGGCAAAACGCTTGCTTGCTAAACTCGGCCCGCGCTCATCAGCAGGGCCTTGGGTTCCAAGTACGCACTCATGCCCCAACGCCCCATTTCGCGCCCGAGCCCCGAATGCTTGAAACCGCCGAAGGGTGCGCGCGGCTCGTGGGTCAAGGTGTTGACGAGCACTCGGCCCGCATCGATCTGGCGTGCCACACACTCGCACCGTTCGGGGTTCGTGCCCAGCACCAGGGCGCTCAAACCATAACGCGTGTCGTTGGCCATGGCGATCGCATCGGCGTCGTCCGCGTAGGGGATGATGGTCAGCACGGGTCCGAAGATTTCCTCGCGCGCGATGCGCATCTGGTTCGTGGCTCGGGTAAAGAGCGTGGGCCTCACGAACCATCCGGCGTGCAGCCCCTCGGGCCGACCTTCGCCGCCGGCCAGCAGCGTCGCGCCTTCTTCCTGCCCGATGCGAATGTAGCGCTGCACCCGTTCCCATTGCTTCTTGCTCACCATCGGGCCGATGTCGGTGTCGGGCAGGCGTGGGTCGCCGGAGCGGACGTGCGAGACCGCCTCCTTTGCGACCTGCTCGAACTCGGCCAGGCGGCTGCGCGGCACGAGGATGCGCGTGCCCGCGATGCAAGCCTGGCCGCTGTTCATGAAACCCGCCATCAGCACCAGCGGCATGGCGGCGGCAAAATCCGCATCGTCCAGCACCACGGTCGGCGACTTGCCGCCCAACTCCAGCGTCACGCGCTTCATCGTGGCGGCGCCGGCGGCCACCAGATGCTGCCCCACCGCGGATGAACCCGTGAACGAGATCTTGGCCACGCCGGGGTGGCGCGCGATCTCCTCGCCGACGACATCGCCACGGCCATTAACGATGTTGAAAACGCCCGGGGGCAGGCCCGCTTCGTGCAAGGCCTCGGCCACGACCTGCGTCTGCAAGGCGCTCATCTCGCTGGGTTTGATGACGGCGGTGCAGCCCGCCGCCAGCGCGGTGGCCAGCTTGTTGCAGATGAAGCCCGCATTGCTGTTCCAGGGCGTGATCAGGCCCGCGACGCCCACGGGCGTATGGATCACCGTGGCTTCGCCGGCCTGCTCCTCGAACGCGAAGGACGCCAGTGCGTCGATGGCCTCGGAGATGACCGCGGCCGGATAGGTTGCCATCCAGCGCCCGCGCGTCGTCGGCGCGCCGTATTCCATCAGGATGACTTCCATCAGTTCCTCTTCGCGTGCCGCCACGGCCCGGTGCATGCGCCGCAAGGCTGCGATGCGCGCTTCGCGCGTGGTGCGCGACCAGGCGGGAAAGGCGGCCTGGGCCGCCGCGATGGCGCGCTGCGCGTCCTGCGCGTCGCCCAGCCGCACCTGGCCGATGACTTCCTCGGTGCTCGGGTTGTGCAGGTCGAACCATTCCTGGCCGTGCGGCTTGACGAATTCGCCGTTGATGTAGAGGTGCTCAACACGTTGCATGGCGGATCTCTTCGAGAGGGGGAATGCAACGCAGTCTAGGAAAGTGTTACTGTTCTGAAAAGACGCCTTATTGTTGATGATGTATCCGGAAAATCAGGACAATCCATGCACCGAACCGGCATGACCGAACTGGAAGCGGTGCTGGCCGTCGCGCGTCGCCGCAGCTTTCGAGGCGCGGCGCAAGCGCTGGGCATGTCCACCACCGCCGTCAGCAGCGCCGTGGCCGGGCTGGAGGCGCGCCTGAAGGTGCGCCTCTTCAACCGCTCGACGCGCAGCGTGGCCCTCACCGACGCGGGGCAGCGCTATGTGGAGCGTATTGCGCCGGCGCTCGCCGAAATCCAGAGCGCGGGGGAAGAAGCCGGCACCGGCCCGGATGTGCCCAGCGGCACGTTGCGCATCAACGCCCCGCAGGGTGCGGCCACCCTGCTGCTGGAGCCGCTTTTCCTGGCGTACGCGCAGCGCTATCCCGGGATACGCATCGACATCGTGAGCGAATCACGCATGATCGACATCGTGGCCGATGGCTTCGACGCCGGCATTCGTCTGGCCGAGTCAGTTCCGCAGGACATGATCGCCGTGCCGCTGTCGCGCGACCTCCGCATGCTGGTCGTCGCCACGCCCGACTACCTCGATCGCCACGGCATCCCGATGCACCCGCGCGACCTGCTCCAGCACCAGAGCATCGGCATGCACATGTCGCACGGCGGCATCTACCGCTGGGAACTGGAGAAGAGCGGCCAGAAACTGCAGATGGATTTACCCGTGCGCTTCGCGCTCAACGAGCTGTCGGCCATCAAGCAGTCCGTACTACTGGGACTGGGTGTCGGCTTCCTCTCCGAATGGTTGATCGAGGAAGAGTTGACGACCGGCGCGCTGGTGCCCTTGCTGGTTCCGTGGTGTCCGTCGTTCGGCGGACTGAGGCTGTACTACTCGGGACATCGCTTCGTGCCAGCGCGCCTGCGTGCGCTCATCGGCCTGATTCACGAATTGCGCCTGGCTGATCCGCTTTAGGAATCCTGGATCTGATCCAGGGTGAGTTTTGCGGCGTTTCAGCGCCAGCCGGCCCCACCGAAATCCCCGGTTGCCGGGCGAATTCCGCTGGCGCCGACGCTTCGAGAACAGCGTGAGGCCGGCTCTCGCTGTAATCCCGGCGCGCTATCGGCGCTACCCGGTCGGTTCGCATCGGGTGTTCCATCGTGAAACGGCGCACTCGCTGGACGTGATCCGGGTGTTGCACCAGCGCATGGATGTCGACCGGCATTTATCGTCGGCCTGCCCCGTGGGACGCGCTCACGCCACCCATCGCGCCCAAGCTCGGACGCGTACCCGATCATGTCTCCCACTGCGCCTGCGCGCGCAACACGCCGGCGCGCCCCCCGGGCAGCGGCGAGCGCATGGGCCTCACGCCCGGCGCAGCGGCGCCCGCCGCCGGCGCATAGCGCGACCGGATCGCCGCCGCGACCGTGCAGCGGCGGCAGTGCTCGTCGGGCCAGACGGGCGCACGCGCATCCCACGGCGCGAGACGGCGCGACGACGACGGCGACGGCGCGTCCGCCGCCCGCGACGCGGTCGCGGCGCGCACGCCCTCTCCGCCGTCGCACGCGCTCAGCGCCATGCTCAGCGCGAGCGTCGTCAGCGTCACTGCCCATCGTCCTGTCCGCGTCATCTGTATCCTTGGTCGTTCACAACGGCCGCATAAATTAACGTCAACAATCGCGATCCGCGAGCTTCTTTTTTTGCTAAATTCTGTCCAATTCTGTCGGCCACCACCGCCGACGGCGAACGGCCCGCCGAGACGGGTCGCTATGGGGGCGAAGGACATCGTATGACGCTGCGCGAGAGGTGTCATCCTGCTCGGCCCGCCTTGGGCAACGGGCCTGTCGTCGGCCAGCCGGCGCTCGCCCGGGCGCGGATTGCGGCGGCGCGTTCGCGCGCCGGGCGCCGTATCGTGCCCCGTCGCGGCCGCGCCGCGCCCCGCCGCTCGACCGGTGCGCCCGCGGCTTCGCCGCAGCGGCTTTTCCCCACGAGCCGGCCGGATCTTGCTACATTTCGCCCCCCTTCCACCACCTCTCCAGGAGTCGATCTTGACGAGCCGCATCCATGCGCCCGGCCTTGCCGTCGTGGAAGACGACGTGGGACTGTGCGACGACCTGGTGGATTTCCTGTGCAGCCGGGGTTTCGACGCGCGCGGCTACCATAGCGCCGAAGCATTACAACTCGGCGTGACGACCGCGCGCCTCGATCTCGTCGTGCTCGACGTGCTGCTGCCCGGCGCGGACGGCGTGGAGACGGCGCGCTGGCTGCATCGCACCCGACCCGACATCGGCATCGTGATGCTGACGAGCCTCGACTCGACGCACACCCAGGTCGACAGCCTCACGGCCGGCGCCGACGCCTATCTTGCCAAGAACGCCTCGCTCGACGTGATCGAGGCGACCTGCCGCGCCGTGCTGCGGCGGCGCGACGCGATGCACGCACCGGCGGCCGGCGATCCGGCGGCCGGCGCACCGGCGGCCGGCGCACCGGTAGCCGCCGCGCCCGCGGCCGACCACTGGACGCTGACGCCGCACGTCTGCCTGCTCACCACGCCGGCCGGCACGCGCATCGCGATCACGCCGGCGGAAGCGGCCTTCCTGCGGCCGCTGTTCGAGCGCGCGGGCACGCCGGTCGAGCGCAGCGATCTCCTCGCGAGCATGGGCAAGCAGGAAACCCTGTCCAGCCTGCGCAACCTCGACAACTGCGTGCGCCGCCTGCGCGGCAAGGTCCGCCACGCGGCCGGGCTCGAATTCCCGATCCGGCCGAGCTACGGGCTCGGCTACCTGTTCGCGGCGCCGGGCAGCGTGGTCCCGATGCCGGGACCGGCGTGATGCGCGGCGCGCGCTCACGCGCCGTCCGATCGCTCGCGCAGTGCGTCGGATGGCTCGCGCTGTGCCTGCTGCTCCCGGCCGCGGCGTGCCGCGCCGCGGCCGTCGCGCCGCCGCTCGTGCTCACGGCCGACACCAGACAGGCCACGCTCGCCGGCCACCTCGCGCGCCACATCGATCCGGACGGCCGCCTCGGCGTGGACGAGATCGCCCGCACGGCCGCCTTCGCGCCACTGCCCGGCTTCAGCACCGGCGGCTACAGCGCCGCCGCCCAGTGGTATCGCGTCACCGTCGCGCGCACGGCGCAGGCGCGCGCGGATTGGGTCCTGGAACTCGGGCAGGCCTACCTCGACGACGTCCGCGTCTATCTGCCGCAAGCGGCGGGCGGCTTCAGCGAAGTCCGGCTGGGACGCACGGTGCCCTATGCGCAACGGCCGCTGCCGACCCGCCTGCACACGCTGCGGCTGCATCTGCCGGACACGCAGCCGCGCACGCTCTACGTGCGCGTCGCCTCGATCAGCACGCTGTCGTTCTTCGGCGAGGTGTGGGATCCCGACGCATTCATCGGCAAGGAAACGCGCGGCAATTTCGCCTACGGCGGCTACTTCGGCATGCTGCTGCTGTCGATCGTCATGTATGCGTTGCTGGGCAGCTGGCTGCGCGACGCGTCGCTGCTCGCCTACGCCATGTACGTGGTCACGCTGTTCGTGTCGTACCTGACGCTGAACGGCTATGCGGCCGTCGTGTTCGCGCCCGACGATCCGCGCTGGCTGGTCGCGCTGACGGGGCTCGGCTCGATGACCGGCACCCTGACCGCGATCCTGATGTGGGACCGCTTCCTCGACCTGGGCCGCCACATGCCCCGCGTGCACCGCACGATGATGGTCTGGGCCGGCCTGCTGATTCCCGGCATGTTCAGCGTCGTGTCACCGGCCTATCGGGTCTTCGCCAATGTCTCGAACGGTTCCGCGGCGCTGCTCACGCTCGCGGTGCTGCCGGGCATCGTGCTGTGGCGCATCGCGCGCGAACCCCGGCAGCCGCTGCTGTACCTGTACTTCCTCGCGTTCATCTGCGCCATGCTGAGCGCGGGCCTGCAGGCGGGCATGGCGGTCGGGGCGGTGCCGCTCAACTGGATCACCCTCAACGGCTATCAGGTCGGCTCGCTCGTGCACGTGCTGCTGCTCAATCTCGCGCTTGCCTGGCGCGTCAAGCAGATCCAGCACGACAAGCTGCGCGCCGAACAGGCGGCGCTCGCCGCCGCGCAACGCGCGGGCGAACAACGGCAACTGGTTGCGATGCTGTCGCACGAATTCCGCACGCCGCTCGCCGCGATCTCGCGCGCGGCGCAGTGGCTCGGCCTCAAGCTCGCGCCGCTCGCGGACCCCGATCGCGAGCGCCTCGCCCAGATCCGCACGCGGGCCGACGGCCTGTTCGCGCTGGTGGACAAGTTCCTCGTCTCGGAGGCGCTCGATTATCGGATGGCGGCCCTGTCGCGCGAACCGGTCGGGCTGCAGGCGTTCCTGCACCACACGCTCGACGCGCTCGACGACGGCCGCGCGCTCGCGCGCATCCGCTGCCGGATCGAACCGCCCGACACCGCGTGCCGCGTGGACCCGACCCTGTTCGGCCTCGCGATCGGCAATCTCGTCGTCAACGGCCTGCGCTACTCGCCCGAGCATCATCCCGTGGCCGTCACCGCGACGCGCGACGCGCACGCGTGCGTGATCGACATCATCGACCAGGGCGTCGGCATGAACGAGGCCGAGCTGGCCCGGCTCGGCACGCCGTACTTCCGCGCGCATGCGACGGCGAGCGCCGGCACGGGGCTCGGCTTCCTGCTCGCCCGCAAGATCATCGAGGCGCACGGCGGCACGCTCAGCGTGCGCAGCGCGCCGGGCGCCGGCACGACGATGAGCGTGCGCGTGCCGGCGGCCTGAACGCGCCGCCGCGACCTGCCTCGGTGAGACCGCCTCGGTGAGCGATTCCGTGACTCGGGGGTTTAGTGGTAATCGTCTTCGCGCTGATGACGGATCGCGAGGATCGTGACCTGCCGGTCATCCTCGATCTCGAACAGCGCGACGTAGCCCGACGCGCCGAACGAGACGATCAACTCGCGCAGGAACGGATTGCGCGCATCGACCTTGCGGCAGGTGAAGGGAAAGGTCTGCAGGATCGTCAGGCTCTGGCGGATGGTCGCGAGCGCCCGTTCCCCGGTGTCGAGATCCTCGTCGAGCCAGAAGCGGTACAAGCGGACCAGGTCCTCGCGCGCCGCGCGGGTATAGCGGACGCGATAGCTCAACCGGCCGCCTTCGCGGCGCGGGCGGCCTGCAACATCGCGTCGAGTTCGTCGTGCACGTCGTCGGCGTCATGGTAGACGCCCGTGCGGCGCGCTTCCTCGCGCGCCGCCAGCCCGCGGGCCACGAATTCGCGCTGCAGGCGACGCCGCGCGATGCCATCGCGCAACGCCTCTTCCATGAACGCGGACAGCGTTTCATGCTCGGCCAGTTCGGCTTCGGCCGCCTGGCGCAGTTCCGGATCGACACGCAGCGCCGGCATGGTGGCAGTCTTCATCACGCACCTCGTGCATTACAAATGTGATGCATCTTAGCACGAAAGCGGCGGGCCCGAGCAACGCGCCGCCTGCCGGCATGGAAGGTCGCGCGAATCGAAGATTCGCGTTTCGGTTGCGTCATCGTGAAATCAGTATATAAAGTAGCGATGCCCGATCGACATGCCTGGCTCCATACGCCCCTCGACGCCTACCAGCGCTGGCAGGAAACCGCCGCCGTCGGCGCGCACCGACGGCCGTTCGCCGCGCGCTCGGTGATCCAGCACCGGGCGATGTTCGAGCACTTCCATCGGCATCTCGGCGCGCAGCGCGTCTCGCTCGCGACCTTCGGGGCCGTGCATCTCGACGCCTTCTTCGACAGCCTCGCGCCGCGCTGCGCGCCAGGCACCACCACCCGCCTGCGTTATCTGAAGCTGCTCGACCGCCTGTGCCGCCATCTGGTCGAGACGGACGTGCGCGACGCCAATCCGGTCGCGCCGTACCTGCTCGCCGCATGCTGGCCCGATTCGGAGCCCGATCCGCTGTTCCTGTCCAGCGACGACGACCGGCGTTTGCAGCAGCACGTCGGCGAACTCGATGCGCTGGCGCCGCGCGCGCTACGCAACCGCGCGATCACCGCGCTGCTGCTCGCGACCGGCATCACCGCCCACGAATTGCGCGTCGCGCGGCGCGCGCACCTCGTGCCGGCGGGTCCCGCGCCGTACATCGAGATCCCCGCGCATGGCGCACGGCCCGCGCGTCAGGTCGCGCTCGCGGCGTTCGCGCTGCCGGCCTTGCGTCAATGGCTGGCGAGCACGGCGGCCGATGCGACGGCGCGACTGTTCCCCGCGCCCCGCGGCGGCGCGATGAACGACGCCACCCTCGGCCTGATCGTCCGCGACGCGCTGGGCGCGCTCGACATCCGTCTGCCGGACATGAGCCCGCGCGTGCTGCGCAACACCTGCGCGCGCCGCGCGCTGCAAGCCGGCGAACCCGGCGATGCGGTCGGCGCGGCGCTCGGCCTGACCAGCCCGCGCACCATCCAGCGTCTCATCGCGACGCTCGGGCCGGCGGCCATCGACGCCGCCGCGGCACGCGCGCCTCAGTCCGCGCGCCCGGCCGCCGCGGCAGGCCCACCCACGCCGGATGCGGCCGGGCCGGGCGTCGCTACGCCGGGCGTCGCTACGCCGGGCGTCGCCACGCCGGGCGTCGCCACGCCGGATGTCTCCCCCTCCCACCCGCCTCCCAGCGCGCGAAGCAGCTGAACCTGATCGACGGCCACCTGCCCGTCCGCCGCCGCCACTTGCGCCTGCACGCTCGTCAGCGTGCGGGTCGCATCGAGATCGTCGAGAAAGGACGCGCGCCCGGCCCGATAGAGCCGGTGCGTCTCGTCGGCCGACTGCCGGGCGGATTCATAGGCGACGCGCAGCGCATCCGCGCGCTGCGTGTCGGCCGCATAGGTCGCGAGGCTCGTCTCGGTCTCGCGCAGCGCGCGCAGCACCACGCCGTCGAAATTCGCGAGCGCGCCGCGCGTCGCCGCCTCCGCCTCGCGCACGCGCGCGCGCTGGCCGTTCACCGGGAAATTCCAGCTGATCAGCGGTCCGAACGACCAGCGGTTGGTCTTCGACGACAGCAGATCGCCCGCGATGCCGACCGACCCGACACCCGCGCCGAAGCTGATCGACGGATACAGTTCGCCCACGGCAACGCCGATGCGCGCGGTCGCGGCCGCCAGCTGCCGCTCGGCCTGCCGCACGTCCGGACGACGCCTGAGCAGCGCCGCGCCGTCGCCGACCGGGATCGGCTGGCGCAGCGTCGGCAGCGCGGCGCAACGCAAGACGCCCGCCGGCAGATCGGCCGGCGCGCGCGCGAGCAACGCGGCGAGCTGGTACTGCGCGACCCGCCGCCGCCCCTCGAAGCGCGGCGGCTCGGCGGCCAGCGTCTGGACCTGGGTCACGCCGCGCGTCACCTCCGACTGGCTACCGCGCCCGGCATCGCGCAACTGCCGCGTGAGCGCGACGCGCTTCTGCTGCAGGGCGACCGAATCCCGCGCGATGGCCAGCTCCTCGGCGGCGGAACACGATTCGACATACGCGCGCACCACGTCGGCCACCACGGCGATCCGCGCGAGGTCGCCCGCCGCCGCGACGGCCTCGGTGTCCGCGCGCGCCGCCTCGACGCCGCGCCGCAGCGTGCCGAACAGATCCAGCTCATAGGACACGCTGAGCCCCAGGCTGCCCTCGGTCTCCACCGGCAGCTTGCTCGACAGCAGATACTGCTCGGCCGATTCCTGCGCGCGCTGGAACGCCGCCGACGCGCCGCCCGCGAACCCGCCCTGCGCATCGGCCACCGCCAGCGCGGCGCGCGACCGCGCGAGGTTCGCGGCCGCGACGCGCAGATCGGTATTCGACTGCAAGGCCTGCCGGACGAGCGTGTCGAGCAGCGGATCGTCGTACAGCCGCCACCAGTCCGCCGGCAGCGCACGCTGCGACACCGGCGCACGGTCGGCGCCCGCGATGGCGCCCTGCGCGAGCGGCGCGTGAATCAGCGCGCCGTCCGGCGTGCGATAGTCCGGCCCCACCGTGACGCACGCGCCAAGCGCCGCGACGAGCGGCAGCAGCGCGCACGCGCGCGCGATCCGGCGGCGCGTCATTGCGAGGCTCCGGCGGCGCGCGCCGCCGAAGCGGCCCCCGTATGGACGGCCCCCGCATGGGCGGCCCCCGCATGGGCGGCCCCCGCGGAAGCGGGCGCCGCCTTCCCGGCATACGCCGGCTCGCGCATCGCGACGGTGGCGGTGCGGCCCGCGATCATGCGGAAGTCGTCCGGCACCTCGTCGAGCGCGACCCGCACCGGAATCCGCTGGGCCAGCCGCACCCAGCTGAACGCCGGGTTCACGTTGGGCAGCAGGTTCGCGCCCTGCGTGCGGTCGCGATCCTCGATCGCGGCGACGATGCTCTGCACGTGGCCGCGCAGCGGGCGCGGCTCGCCCATCACGGTGATCTCGACCGGCTGGCCGAGATGGATGCCGCGCAGCTTGGTTTCCTCGAAATAGCCGTCGACGCGGAACGAGTGCAGATCGACCACCGACAGCACCGGCCGCGCCGCGCTCACGTATTCGCCGCGGCGCGGCGCGCGATCGTTCAGGTAGCCGTCGACGGGGCTCACGATGGTCGTGCGCTGCAGGTTCAGCTGCGCGGTGTCGACGCTGACCTGCGCGTCCGCGACGGCGGCCTCGCCCTGCTCGACGCGCGTGCGGCTTTCCTCGACCCCCTCGCGCGCGACCAGGTTGCCGAGCGCGAGGTTGCGCGCGTATTCGCGGCGCGCCTGCGCGAGCGTCGCCTGACGCTGCCGCAGCGCGGCCTGCGCGAGGCGCTCGGCGAGCGCGTAACGCGCCTGGTCGATCACGAACAGCACCTGGCCGCGCGTGACCGGCTGGTCGTCCTTGACCTCGACCGCGGTGATGAGCCCCGACACATCGGGGGCGACCTGGATCACGTCCGCGCGGACGTGGCCGTCGCGCGTCCAGGGCGAGAACATGTAGTAGTCGACGATCCGCCACAGGACGACCGCCGCCGCCGCGACGACGATCAGGGTCAGCAGGATCTTGCCGACGGAGACTGCGCTGCGCTTGACGTTCACGTTAGCTCACCACCATGCGATGCGAAATGAAAATGACCGCGGCCAGCACGAACACGTAGATGCCGAGATCGAAGACGGAGCGATGCCAGACCAGCCGATAGAAGCCGACCCAGGTGAGCAGGCGCCCGATCGCGAGGTTGATCAGATAGGCGATCAGCATCAGGAACAGCGGCGCGGGCACGAACACGCCGAACACATCGACTTCACCGATCATGCCCGCCTCCGCGTGGTGTCATGGCGCGTGTGCTCATGCTCCGGCCTCCTCCGTCGCCTGCGGCCCGATGCCGGACATCGCCGGAAACAGCGACAGCCGCAGGCCGACCAGCGCGTGCTGGGTATCGCGCAGCCAGCGCTGCTTCACGGTCGAACGCCGCGGCGGCGCCTCCGGCGTCGCCGAAGGATCCGCGCCCGGCTCCGTCCCGGCCGCGCGCGCGCCGCGCGCGACCTGCCGCATCGCGCTGTCGATGTCGTCGAGCAGGGTGGTGGGCGCGGGCTCGCGCGTCCGGCTGTCGGCGCAGCGCTGGAAGTGCCCGCCCACGCCCGCGAGCACGCGGTCGAGCGCGGCCGTCACGTCGTCCGGCAACTTGCGGCGCGTACGGCGCAGGTCGAGCGCGTTGAACGCGACGCGCAGATCGCGAAAGCTGTCGATCGACGGATGGCGGTGGTCGTCCGACGCGGCGAGACGCGGCAGCAGCTGCATGACGCGGTCGACCATCCGCGACGCGAGATCGCGCTGTCCGTCGAGCTGCGGCGTCAGCGCCGCGCGCGCGACGTCCGCCCAGCTCGAATGCAGCAGGCGGCGCGCCGCCAGCTCGGCGCCGAACGGACGCGTCGTGCGCGTCCACAGGTACGCGAACACGAGGCCGGCGAGGCTCGCGAGATTGCTGTTGAGGAACACGAAGAAATCCGCCTCGTAGGCGCTCTGGATGCTGATGAAGGTGGCCGTGTTGACCGCGACGAGCATCGCCACCATGTTGAAGCGCGGCCGGGCGATCAGCGTGCCGGCCACCAGGAACGGCACGAGGAACAGCAGCACCAGCATCGCGAAGTCATGCACGTTCGGCAGCACCACGAAGACATAGAGGCCGGCCAGCAGCACGCTCACGCAGGTGGCCGCGAAGAACCGGAACACCATCGGCGCGGGCTCGTCGAGCGCGGCGAAGAAGCTGCACGCGATCGCGACCATCGTGACCGCGGCCGCGCCGTCGTGCCAGCCCGACACGATCCACAGCGCGGACGAGACGACGATCGCGGCGGCCACCGTGAGCGTCGAGAACGCCATCATGCCGCGATCGAAGAAGCGCTCGGTGCCGCCCAGCCGCCAATGGCGGTAACGCGGCAGCCAGACGCCCGATTCGCGGGCGATCAGCGCGCGCAGCGCCCGGCAGTCCTGCCAGACGTCGATCATCTGCTGGAGACGCCACAGCGCGTTCGACAACAGCGCGCCGTCCCAGTCCGCCAGCGCGGCGGAATCCGGCTGCAACGCGGCGATCCGCGCGCGCAGGCCGTCGGCGACCGGGTCGCCCTGATCCTCGCGATCGGCGTCGGCGCGCGCCGGCAGCGGCGCGTCGAACCAGCGCGCGGCGTCGGCGAGCAGCGCGTCGAGCTCCGCCGGCCCCGAGCGCGGATGGCGCATCAGCGCGATCAACGGATCGGCCAGCGCGGAGACGACCGGCAGAAACAGCTGCATGCGGCCGCGCAGCGCGCCCGCGCGCGCGAGCAGTTCCGACGGCGCGTGATCGTAGTCCAGCTGGCTCAGCAGCATCTCCAGCCCGTTGACGGTGGCGGCCATGCGTTGCCGACACGCCGACAGGGCCTTGCCCGCGAGACGCCCGGACAGCGTCTCGCGCCCATAGAAGGCCGCGTCGCGGAACCAGGCGTCGGCCTGTTCGAGCAGCGCCGGCGCGAGCCGGCTCGGCAGCACGACGCTGCCGACCACGCTCGCGCAGACGATGCCGAGCACGATCTCCTCGGTGCGCGCGATCGCGACGTCGAAGACCGTGGTCGGATCCGTGACGGTCGGCAGCGCGATGAGCGGCATCGTGTAGCCGGCGAGCATGAACACGTAGCTGCGCGCGGTGCGGTCCGAGATCGCGAGATACAGCAGCGTCGCGGACCACAGCGCGACGATCGCGCTGAACAGGAACGGCGTCTCGACGAACGGCGGCACCAGGAACACCGCCGCGGACGCGCCGAGCGCCGTGCCCAGCGCGCGGTACAGCGCCTTCGAGCGCGTCGCGCCGACGAACGGATTGGAAACGATGTAGACGCTCGCCATCGCCCAGTACGGGCGCGGCAACTGGAAATACAGGGCGAGGTAGAGCGCGAGCATCGCGGCGGCAAATGTCTTGCCGGAGAACAGCCAGTCGCGGAGGGTGGGATAAGCCATCGCGCGTCACGGGCGCGCCGGCAGATTCGCCACGCCGACGGGATCGGCTTCGCGGAACGCGTTCAGCACGCGCAGCGTCGCTTCGAGATCCGCCCGGCTCACGCCCTTCAGCACGCGTGCGCGCAGCATCCGCAGGTCTTCCTCCATGCGTTCGGTCAGCACGCGTCCGGCATCGGTCAACGCCACGATCTTCGCGCGGCGGTCGTCGGGATCCGCCTCGCGCCGCATCAGGCCGGCCGCGCACAGCTGGTCGAGCAGCCGGACGAGCGACGGCCCCTCGATGCCCACCTGCTCGGCCAGCTCGACCTGCCTGACCGCCGCGCCGAGCCGCCCCGCCACGATGAGCGGCACCGCGCAGGCTTCCGACACGTTGTACGCCGCGAGCACGCCGTCGCTCACGCGACGCCATTTGCGCGCGGACAGCACCAGCTCGCTGCTGACGGTGCGACGGAGGTTATGCAGGTTCGACATGGGCGGGATGATATCGCAATATCATTCGATAGCAAACTATCTAATTGACGAACCACCGCGCGGCGGCCGTGCGAGCCGATCGGCCCGGCGGCTGTGCGTGTGCGGCCCCCCCGGTGCGGAACGCTTCACGATTTGACGGATGGCTTTCAAGCCCGACGCGGCATGTCGGCTTGACATGCGGCCGTCACATGCACGCGCGAACGCGCAGGACTGCTTCGCGCCGGATGCGCCGCTTATCCTGCAACTGTCGGCGACCGGCGTCAATTCGGGGGATTGCCCGGGATGGGCGGAAGGCATCCGGAAGCATGCCGCGTTCGTCGGCGCGGCTGCGGGATGCGGATCGATGACGCCTGAGCGCGCGCGACGCCAGCGCGCTCATCAGGCAAGGCGAGAACCAACCGAGCGGCTTCGGGAACGGTCACCCACGAATCGGATGCGGTCAAACGGCGCCCGCGCATCCGGTCCGCGCGTCGGCGAAACCGGCCGTCACGCATCCCCGCGCGGTATATCGACAGGCGCCCTTCCTCTCCGCCCGCACCGCGGGCAAGGCGCGTGGCGCGCTCCGCCTCAGCGCCCGAGCATCCGGCGCGCTTTCAGAATGACCGGCAGATCGACCATCCTGCCGTCGACCGCGACCGCCGCGCCGCCGCTCGCCGCCAGCGCCGCCAGCACGCGCGCGGCCCACGCCTGCTCGGCCTCGCTCCACGCGTAGGCGCGGTGCACCGCGTCGAGCTGCCTCGGATGAATGCACAGCTTGCCGCCGAAGCCGAAGCGGCGCGCACGGCGCGCATGCCGCTCGATTTCCGCCGGATCGTCGATGACCGTCGCAATGCCGTCGAGCGGCGCGGCGATGCCGGCCAGTCGCGAAGCCAGCACGATCTGCGAGCGGAACAGATCCAGTTCCTCGCCGTCGCCGTCGATGCCCAGGTCGACCTGGAAATCGAGCGTGCCGAACGCCACCCGCGCGACGCGCGGCGCGCCGCAGATCACGTCGAGACGCGCGATCCCGCGCGCGGTCTCGATCAGCGGCATCAGCGCGAGACCGTCGTGCGCGCGCTCGAGCGCCGCGGCCAGCGGCGCGCGCGTCTCGCATTTCGGCACCAGCAGGCCGGCCACGCCCGGATGCGCGGCGAGCGCCGCGAGATCGTCGGCGAACCAGCCGGTCTCGGGCGCATTCACGCGCACCCAGGCGGGTCGCGCCGGATCGAGGTGCGCCGCCACGGCCGCGCGCGCGGCCGGCTTGCCGTCCGGCGGCACCGCATCCTCCAGGTCGAACACCACGACGTCGGCGCCCGATGCACGCGCTTTCTCGAAACGGTCGGCGCGATGGCCCGGTGCGAACAGCCACGCGCGCGGTGATGCGGCCATCATGCGAGGGTCTCCGTCAACACGGTCTCCATCGTGGTGTGCGCGGCCACCGTCCACGCGCGTGCGACGAGCGCCGCGGCCTCCGCATCCGACGCCGCCCCCGAGAACGCCGCGAGCCGCCGCACCTTCGCCTCGATCTCGTCGCGCGACAGCGTATTGCCCGGATCGCCCTTCGGTTCGTCGACGCGCCCCGTCCGCACCCGGCCGTCGCGGGTCGTCACGCTGACCTTGCCGATCCAGCGCGCCGGATACGCGCGCTCCACCTCGTCGTCGAGCATCATCCGCACCCGCTCGCGAAACGCCGCGACATCGGGCGCCGCGTAGTCGCGCGCGAACGTGTCGACGCCGGCGTCGCCGCGCAACGCGATCAGCCCGAGCACGGTGCCCATGCTGAACTTGGCCTGATGGACGCTGCCGGGCGCCGCGACGGCGCCCAGCACGTCGAGCGCGCTCTGGTGCACGTGCGCGGTCACGGCCTCGATGTCGGCCGCCTTCAGGCCCTCGCGCGCCATCACCGCGCGCAGCGCGTCGGCGGCCGGATGCGTGTGCCGGCACGACGCGTGATACTTGAACGACGTTTCCCCGATCGCCCAGCGCGCGCCGAGACGGTCCACCAGACGCGCCGGATCGGCATCGGACGACATCGCCGCGCCCATCCCCTGCGCGCCCTCGAGGATCCGCGTCGCGCCCTTGAAGCCGTCGCGCGCCAGCTCGGCCGCCATCACGCCGTTCGCCGCGGCCATCGCCGTATGCAGCTGCTTCGAATCCGCCGCATCGCGCAGGAACGCCCACAGGCCGCTCGCCTGCGTGCCGGCGGAGCCGAACGCATCGAGCATCTGCGCGCCCGACAGACCGAGCAGGCGGCCGGCCGCCGCTGCCGCCGCGAGCGTGCCCGCGGTGCCGGTGGTGTGGAACACCTTGTAGTGACTGCGCCCCAGGAATTCCCCGACGCGGATGCCGACCTCATAGCCCGCCACCACGGCCGTGATGAATTCACGGCCGCTCGCGCCGCGCGCCTGGGCGAGCGCGAGCGCGGCGGGAAACACCACGGCGGCCGGATGAAACACCGCGCCGTTGTGCACGTCGTCCTGCTCGGCGAAATGCGAGGCCGCGCCATTGATCATCGCGGCGAAATACGGCGCGGCGCGGGTGCGGTCGATCAGCACGTCGGCCGTGCCGGCCCCGCGCGGGCTGCCGCCTGCGCGGCGCGCGAACGCCGCGATCGTCTCGACCGGACGCGCGCCGCGCCCGGCCAGCGCCGAACCCAGCCAGTCGACGTAGAGATTCACCGCGCGTTCGGCCACCTCGACGGGAAGCGCGTCGAAGCGCAGCCCGGCCGCGAAGTGCGCGAGCGCGCGGCTCGGGTGTTCCAGGCAATCGGTCATGGGGTCTCCTCGGATCGCGCCGCGTGCGCACGCTCCTGATCAAGGGTCGGCAAGGTGGCATCGGTGAACCGCATGGCTGCGTGCGGGCGTCGATCAGTCGAGCGCCGCCGTCGCCTGCATCGTCAGCCAGCCCTCGTGATCCTGCGCCCACAGCTCGACCTGCGAACCATCGGCCGACGGTATGCCGCACAACGTGAACGGCTGGCCGGCGAAGGTCGGCCGCACCGCGCGATACGAGAATTCGGCGAGCCGGCGTGTCGGGCACTCGCGGCCCACCAGGTCCGCCAGCAGCGTGGCGAGCAGCGGGCCGTGCACGACGAGCGCGGGATAGCCTTCTTCCTGCGTCACATAGGGCGCATCGTAATGAATGCGGTGGCTGTTGAAGGTCAGCGCCGAATAGCGGAACAGCAGCACCGGATCGGCCTCGACCGTGCGCCGCCAGAGCGCGCCGTCGGGCGCGCGGACGGGCGCGGGGCCGGTCTCGCCCGGCGCGGGTGCGGCCCGGTAGACGAAATCCTGCTCCTCGTCGAGGCGCGGCGCGCCGCCGACCTCGATCGTATGCCGCACCGTGACGAACACGAGGCGGCCCGAGCGGCCCGTCTTGTCCTCGATCGCGGTGATCGTCGAGGTGCGGCGCGCGCGTTCGCCGAGCGCGAGCGGCGCGGCGAAGCTGAGCCGGCCGCCCGCCCACATCCGGCGCGGCAGGTCGATCGGCGGCAGGAATTCGCCCCGGCGCGGCAGGCCGTCCGCGCCCGCTTCGGCGAGCGGCGACACCGGCAGGAAATACAGCCAGTGCCACAGCGGCGGCAGCGCCGCGCCGCGCAGCGGGCTGCCGAGCGTGGCGGCGAGCGCGTGCGGGCCGAACGCGCTCAGGTCGTCTTCCGCGGTCTCCGTGCGGTCCACCCACGCCTCGAATCGCTGCCCGTCCGTCATCGTCCGTCTCCTCGCATCCGCTATATGCCTGCACTATGAGCGCGCGCGCGTCCCGCGCACTCCGCTTTCACGAATCGCGCCTTCGGTTTTGCTTAAGCGGGCGCGCTCGGGCACACACTGTAGGCGAATCGCGCGGCGGCTGGAAATACCGATTGCATGTGCCGGGCATAGGCCACGCCTATGGCCGTCGTCGCGCTCGAGCGCGACGCGCGCCCGCTGCGCGCCGCGTCATTGCACGCAGGGCGTCGAATGCGGCGGCCGCGGCACGATCGACGAGGCATCCGGCGCATCGATGAACGACGCGCCTGTCGTTTTGAGGCGGCCTCGGCGTTGCGCCTTTCAACGGTCCCGGGCGACGCCGCGGCGTCCCGGGTCCGCCGGGCCTTGATCCGGTCGCACAGCGCACGCGAAGCGGGGATGCCGACGGAGCCCTGCCCGCGTGAATCGATCCCGCATATTTTCAATCGTCTTTACGCGCACGACAGAATCGAAAGAATTCGGATTGAAAATACCAGATTCATTCGCAAACAACAAATTCTCACGTGAAGCCAAATAAATCCAATTACTGAAAATGACAAAAACGAATTAAGAATCATCCCCAGCCCAACCCGCCTGGCCGGCGCGTCAATCGAGAATAAATCCAGAAATATCAAGGATGCGCAGTGTTATTAAGCACATGCCTGATTAATATCGCCACGTCGAAACCTACCAGATCTTGTAGGCCCCATTGGATACCGCACCAATACTCTTTGATTAATCTAAATCCTTTGATTAAAGTGAATCGATAGAATGTGAACCCATAAAAACACTTAACGCCCGCCTCGCTCTCGATTTTTGAGTTGTTCCACAAAACCTCTCGCACTACGAGGAAATCATGCCGAAAGAGACCCATATCGCTTCGCAAAACACCCTGGCCACCGGCTTCATCATCAAGCCGGAGGACATCACCGGGACGCAGATCACCTTCCACTACGACTCGATGCCCGGGAATCAGCCGAACACCTACGGCAACACCGTGTTTCTGTGGCAAACGTCCCAGGCGGCCATTCCCGTCAACACCGCGCCCTACAACTCGCAACTCATCAGCGGCAACCAGCCCAACGGTTCGAACGTGTTCATGGGCATCTCCGTGAGCGCCGAATCCTATCTGGTCGCCTTTGCGACGGGGAACACCGTCAAGAACATCGTGGCCGCGATCTTCATCCCGCCGTCCAACGGCGGGCCCGCGAAGCCGGTCGAGCCCGTGCAGGCGCCGCTGCTCGAGACCACCGGCCACGGCTCGACCTCGGTTTCGTTCCGCTACGCCACGCCGATCGGCATGACGCCGCAAAACGACGGCGACTGGGTCGGGCTGTGGCAAGGGCAAGGGGAATCGGTGCTCTACACCCTGCCGCCCACCTGGTTCGCGCCGATCGGCAGCAACGCCAACCAGGGTTCCTGGGGCCTCAATCTCTCCAGCGGGAACATCCAGCGCGGGACCATGTACACCCTGGGTTACTTCAAGGGCGGTTACGCGCAGAGCAATCCGAAGCAGGCCACGCTCGCCGCCAGCACGACCTTCACGGGTTGAGCGAGGAGCCGCGTCCGGGCCATGCGGCCCGGACGCCCTTCCCCGCATCGATCGACTCCGAGGAGACCCCCTCGCCCTCCCGGAACCCGAATTCAACGCTGGATCTGCCGTCGGGAGCGGAAGGATGAGCTTTTTCACGCAGTACCAGGAAAGCCGGCTGTATATCGCCGCCAAGGCATCGACCGAGACCGGCTGGCTGGCCTATCTGCTTCCCGCCGCCCTACCGGCCGTGCCGGGCATCGACCTCGAACCCGCGCTGACGCAACGGCCGGGCTCTTTCCTCTTCTCGGCCAGCCCGCCCGACCTCGCCGCCGCCGCACTCGACGCCTTCATCGGCGCGGTGGACACGATCATCGCGCGCTCGCCGGCCGATCGAGGATTCCTGTGGCTCACCCAGCCTGACGCGCCGACGCCCGCCGGCACGGCGCTGATGGGCATCTCCGACAACGGCGCCTACGTCTCGAACCGACTCGACGCGCCCATCGCCGACACGTTGACGCTCAGCGTGCGCGCCGGCGTGACGCTGACGCTGGACGGCGACACGCTGCAACTGGGCAGCGCGAACGGTATTTTCTTCAGCGGCGCATCGGCGCCCGGCGTCACCCAGGCGAGCCAGGTGGCCGCGGGCAGCCTGCCGCTGTCCGGCGCGGCGCGAGGCTGCCTCGGCTTTACCGTGTTCCTGCAACGGCAGTTCCTGCACGACGGCTGGAACTGGGGCTTCCAGTTTCAGATTCCCCACGACGATCCGGTGCGCACCGCGCTCGGCGAATGGTTGCCCCTGGCGTTCGGCTATCTGCCCGACGCGGGCGAGATGCTGGGCTTCGCGGTCTCGTACGACCCGAGCGATCCGTGGAACAGGATCGCCGCCCAGGCAAACCGGAGCGTGCTGGTGTTTACCGGACAGAACCAGAACGGCGCCCCGACGGTGCTGGCGTCGCACTACGCCACCGCCCACGGCCAGCGGCTCTCGCTCGCGCCGGTCGCCGGGCCGCTCGACGCGCAGCCGCACGCGGCCCGCTTCCTGTTCAATCGCGGCGCGCCCAACGACAAGGGCAACCGCGATTTCCAACTGGCGCCCGAAGGCGATTTCGTCCTCCACACGGATGGCGCGGCGCCGGGCGTCGCGCACGATCTGATCTGCGGCCTGCAGGGCACCGAGTTCGTGTCTTTCATGCCGTTCGTCGAAGGCGCGCACGCCGGCGACCGCCTGCGCTTCACCGCCCGCGCCCCCGCGTACGCCGCGCGCTATCCGTTCACGGAGATCTCGCCCGTCGGCCCGCCCGTGGACGTGAACGCGCCCTTGCTGGATAGGACCTACACCACGTCGTGGGCGACCGTCGTGCGCGGTCCGGGCGCGACGGGCAAGGCCGCCTACGTGGCGCAGCCCCGAGGGGCCGCGCTGTATGGACGCGACACGCTGATCCATCCGCTGCGGCAGCAGACGCTGTTCGGCCCGATGACGCCCGCCGTGATGCTGCCCGAGAACCCGTTTCCCATCGTCCCCTACTCGGGCGCCGTGCCGGGCAACGGCATCACGTCGTTTTCCGCGGACCAGATGGCGCAGTTCGAGCGCGAGGTGCTCTCCCCCGCGCGCCGGCAATGCATCGCCGGCGCGAAGCCTGAGTGCGCCGCCAGCAAGGCGCATGCGCTGAACCTGCCGGGCACCGCGGACGCGGCGTGCTACAACACGACGACGCCGGCCGGCTTGCTCGTGAGCGTCAAGGCGGACGGCAGCTGGGACCAGATCCTGCTCGCCCGGAACCAGTCGTCCACGCTGCTGCAGATGCGCTTCCGCCGTCCCGGCGCGGCGCTTCAACAGGCCTTCGCGACCAGCAGCCTGTTCCTGGTGGTGGCCAACGCGAAGTCTCTGGGCGCGTTCTCCCCGGACGGCAGCGGCCGGAGTAATGCGCCGTCGACGTTCTCGAACCGGATCAACGTCGGCGACTGGGTGTTCGAGGCCGACGTGGGGCAGAACAACCGCTACGACGACTACACCGACGTGATGATCGTGAAAGGTCGGCGCGGCGCGCTGTGGGATCCGGACGATCCAGCGGGCAGCCTCGTCGCCAACCCCGCGCTGTGGACCCAGAAGGACGTCTTCGCCGCCCCGACCGACCGCGCGCCCAATCCCGCGCCGCCGCCCGGCGAGATCGTCGGCGAGCCGAACCCGGGCGAACTGGCGGCGCTCTCGTCCTGGCTGCAGCGCTACTTCCAGGACGCGCTCGACCAGGCCGAGCCCGAGTACTTCGCGAAGTTCAACGCCATCGCACGCAATCCGGCGTGGACGGGCATCCTGTTCCTGCGGATGAAGATCGCCGAGCTCCCGCGCGACCTGGTCGGGCTCGTGGCCGGCGTGCAGGCGCGCGACCGCTTCAACGCGCATCACCTCGGCATCGAGATCAGCCCGGTGGCGAACCGGCCCACCGCGAAATCCATCGAGCTGGAGACGAGCAGCTCGATGTTCGGCCTGATCTATTACGTGGACCCCGACTACGTCGCGCCGCCCCCGGGCGCGCAGCCGCAGCCGATACCGCCCGCGCCCGGCAACCTCTATCAGTTCCGCGTCCTCACGCTCAAGGCGTTGTTCGAGAACACCGCGGTCCAGCGCTTCCAGAGCCACGCGCAGCTGACGCTGGGGCAGCTTCTGGGCATGCCGGTCACCGGCATGGGCGCCGGCGGCAATCCGTACGCCACCGTCGTGCTGCGGGGACGCTACCAGGACAATGGCGGCCGCGCGGTCTACAGCCTCGGCACCACGGCCACCAGCACCTTCCATTTCGCCCATCCGCTGTTCAACAAGATCGAGCTGGACGGCGCGCAGATGTCGACGCGCGACGCGGGCGCGAGCGGCAAGGTCGCGTCGTGGTTCGCGTTGTCCGGCTTTCTCGATTTCGCCGTGGTGCGGGCGAACCGCGACAGCGCGAGCAAGGACGAGCCGTTCGACATCTTCTCCTTCGGCAGCCCGGCGGGGCAGCCCGGTCAATTGCGGCAAGGGCTCGCCTACGCGAACCTCGGACTGCTGATGACCTTCCCGGTCGCCGATCCGACGGCCGTGACGCTCGAATTCTCGGCGTCCGAGGTGCGCTTCGACATGCAGACGAGCACGCCGCGTCCGGGCAGCCTGTTCGTGAACTTCGCGCTGAGCCTGGAGGGGCTGACGCAAGGGACGGCCGAGTCCTCGCCCGGCGCCGCCGGCTTCCTGAACGTGGTCACCGACGCGCCCCTCGCCGGCGTCGACGGAAACGCGTGGTATGGACTGTCCTATCAGTTGAACATGGGGACGCCCGGAAATCTGGCGGGCACGGTCGGGCTGACCGCGGGGCTGC
This sequence comes from Burkholderia sp. FERM BP-3421, assembly GCF_028657905.1. NCBI lineage: Bacteria > Pseudomonadati > Pseudomonadota > Betaproteobacteria > Burkholderiales > Burkholderiaceae > Burkholderia > Burkholderia sp. FERM BP-3421. The sequence goes on from NZ_CP117780.1 coordinate 358,780, forward strand.
TGACCGCCTGGGCGCCGGACAGCCCCGGCGCCGGTGCTCACCGCGCGATGCTGGGGATCCGCCTGCCCGGCACCGGCGGCGGCGCCAAGGTGATCAGCCTGCAGAACGTGCTGCGATTGTCGATCGGCCAGATCCGATTGACCTACGACCGCAGCAAGGACGCGTTCCTCCTGATGCTCACCGAGATCGCGCTGCGCTTCATGGGACTGCTCAAGATTCCGCCGAGCGGTTCCACCCGCTTCTACCTGTTCGGCAATCCGAACAACGAAGGCAAGGCGTCGGGACTGGGCTGGTACGCCATGTACCAGCAGCCGCAGGAGCAGGAGAAGGACGCCGCGGCCGCGCGCGCCTTGCGCGCACGCCCCTCACTGAATCCCACCGGGAAACACGAACGGACATGACCCTTTTCGGCGACCTTTTTACCCACCTGCGCCAGCATGTCCGCTGGGACTTCCAGATGGCGCAGTCGGTGGAGGCCTTCACCCGGCTGCTGAACGGCGACGGCAACACGACCATCCGCATGTGGGTGGACGGGACGCCCGGCTCGGGGCACCAGACCTCCACCGTGGGCATCCTGCGCCAGCTCGTCGGCGCGCCCCCCGGCTTCGGATACACGGGCCTCATCGAGGTTTACTACAATCGCGCGAACGATACGCTGGCGAAGCTTTACATGCTTCTGCCCGAACTCGGAAACGCACCGCGCGGACGGGTCGGCAATGCCCAGGTGGACCTGATCGAATGGACCGAGCACGCCGCCGACCGGGTCCAGCTGGGCTTCACCGGCGGCGCGGACGACGTCGTCGAAGAGGGCAAGACTATCTCGCCGAACTACGCCCGGAAGATCGGGGTCGATTACCTGCTCCGGCTGCAGCCCTACCGCTGGCCCGCTTCGGAGCAGATCCAGTTCGCGAGCGACGCCCGTTCGCCCATCACGCTCACCGACGAGCGCGTGCTCGGCATGCAGAGCTTCCGGCAGCGCGCCTACTATGTCCGCACCCCGTTCCCCGTCCCGGACTGGGCGGTCTATGCGGGCGACCCGTCCAAGCAGCGGGCGGCGGAGATCGTGCAATGGCTCACGACCGCACCGGCGATGGACGCGCTGGCCTTCATGCCGGTCTACAGTATTCGCACCAGCGGCAATCTGCAGTTCAGCCCGCCGCCGCAAGCGCGGATGTTCGAAGTCGTGACCGCCGTGTTCGCGTCGCAGCGCGCCGGGGCGTTGCCGCGCCCCGGCGCCGCGTCGGCCTTCGTGCTGAGTTGCGACACCTTCGACGCCGCCGCGGTCGACGCGCTCGACCGGCTGATCAAAGGCGGCCCGACCGACGTGGAACTGGGGTGGCAGGAGCAACTGGAGCGAGGCGAGACACAGATCGTCGAAGTCTTCGGCAAAAGCACGACCAGGAAGATGACCGACAAGGAGCGCGCCGACCTGCAGCAACAGCTGCGCGGCCATGCGTTTCGCCGCGCCTACCTCGAAGGCATCGGTGCGGCCGGCCGCTTCGCGTGGCTGATCAACCCCACGCTGGAGGATATCCGGGCCAGGCAGGCGTGGCTGGCGGCGGCCCCGGACCGCGTCGTCTTCGTGCAGCTTGGCAGCATCCCCGAGCCGCTCTTCAACTACCTGCTGCAGAACGCCAGCCTGCCTCCCGTATTCGAGGGGCAGAATACCGCCAACACCATGCTGAACCTGGGCGGCAACTATCTGCATGTCGCGCGTCCCGCTTCGACGAGCGTGCAGTATCCGTCCACCGTGGTGAATTACGCGGAGTATCGCGAGGTCCTCACCGACGCGCCGATGATGCCGTGGGTGTTCGTTCCGCTGCTGCCGAGCCAGCTTCAAGCCATCGCGAACCAGCTCAACTGGCCGCTGGAACTGTGGCCGGCGCGCGCCGCCGAGAACCCGGCCGAACAGGTCGGTGGCTACATCAGGGACTACGCCGCACAAGGCGCGGACGGCCCCTACCGGCGGTATTTCGACACGATCCGGAATTTCTACCGGGACGTCAACAACGACAAGCTGCGCTACGGCGCCGCGTTTCTTCAATACATCGTGTCCCAGCAGCAGCCGGCGGCGGCGCGCGCGCGGCAACGGGCGCTCGCCTGCGCCGCGCCGTCGGGACCGATGCCGCCGCGCGCCCTCGACGCGCGGCCACACGCCCCCGTCACGGACGATTCCGCCGCACTCGAAGCGCTGCTCGCGCGCCTCCAGGACAACCGCGGCGCGGACGGGGCGCTGAATCTGGTCCCCGGCGCGTTTTCCGACGGCAGCTTCCGCCGCTTCTACACGGAGCTGCTCGGCGCCGGGAAGCGGCTCCTGATCGAGGCCAGCACCATCACGCCGGAGCGCGACGGCGACGGCGTCCTGGTGTCGATCGAGGTGCGGGGCGCGTCGGCCGCGCTCGGCTTTCGGATGGCGACCGTCTACACATTCACCGCGCCGCAGGGCGCGGTGGTCGGGAACGGCCGCTTCACGCACGACGATGCCTGGTCGCCGCCGGAACTCCCCTGGCTGCGCTTCTCGCGCCCGTTCGTGGAGCTGTACACGACGGACGCGGATCTGCCGTCGGTCGGCGCGGTCGGCGGCACGCTCGACTCGGCCGGCGTCGAGGTGGCGTTCAAGCTCCCGGTCAGCGACGCGATCTGGGAACTGGAAGGACACTTCCCGCGCCCCTATCCCAGCATCGCGAAGTTCTACCAGATGGCCGGCGGCGTGAACCTGCTGGCCACGCTGCCGGCGCCGTTCGGCGCGCTCGCCGGATTCGGGGTGAGCACGGCGCAGCTCGCCTACGATGCCGCCGCCGGCAAGATTCAGTACGTGGGCATCACCGCGACGACCCAGGAGAGCGTGTCCCTGCTCCCGGGGCTCACGATGCAGGACATCGGCGCGCAGGTGACCGTGCAGGACCCGGCCGCGCTGGCCGCGCGGCGCGTCGACTGGTCGGTTCAAGGAACGTTCCGGATCGGCTCCGGGCCCGATGCGGGCGTGGTGACGCTGGGCGCGAACGGCCCCGGGTTGGTGCTGCGCGGCCAGCTTGCATCCGGGCTGATCCGCCTGACGGACCTGCTGGCGATCTTCCTGCCCGGGGTCAAGCTCGACCCGCAGGGCATCCCGGTGATCACCGGGTTCGAGGCGAGCGTGACGCCCGCCACCGGCCAATACACGATGCGCTGCGACCTGAACGTCGGCTGGACGCTGACCTTCCCGGGGCCGACGATCGAGATCCGCAGCCTGACGCTGAACGCGAGCCGCAACGCCGGGCGCGTGACGGGCAACCTGTCCGGGCAGATCGCGCTGGGGAGCGCCGACCATCCGTTCCTGCTGACGGTTTCCGCCAGCTACGATCCGCAGACCTCGTGGACCTTCGGCGCGTTGCAGCAGCAAGGCACGACCTTCGACCTGGCCGTGCTCTTCAACCAGTTTCTTCCCGCCGAGTGGAAGATCACGCAGTCGCTGGAAATCGCGGACTTCAGCATCCTGATTCCCACCGCCAGCCGCGCCTACCTCATCAGCGGGCGCACCGCGTCGCCCTGGGCCGTGCCGTTCATTTCCGGCCTGAACGTCTCGGCCTCGCTGCGCGCGGGCTACCTCAGCCCGTCGCAGGCCGACGCCTCCGCCAAGGGCGGCTATGTCGGCCGGGTCGAGACCCAGTGGAACTGGCACAACATCGATCTCGCCGTCTGGTTCGACTACCGCCCCGGCGTCAGGCAGTACGGCATCACGTGGGGCATGCTGGAAGGCATCGTCCGCGGTCCCGACCCCGACACGCAGGACTGGACCGCCACGCTCCGCTTCACGGAAAGCACGACGCTCGGCTCGCTCATCGAAACCATGGTGTCGTGGGCGACCGGCTCGAGGTTCGGGCTCGAATCCCCGTGGGATCTCCTGAACGCGGTGCCGCTGTCGGGCCTCGCGCTCAAGTACACGTTCAACAAGAATGATCAGAACCGCAACACGGTCGCGTTCTCCGTCCTGCTCGGGCCGATCGACCTCGGCTTCGCGCGGATCGACGGCATCGACGTGAAGTACGCGTCCACCGGGGATGACCGTGGCGTGAGGGTGTCGCTCAAGGGCGCGTTCTTCTGGCAGTCGAACCCGAACGAACCGCTCGCGTGGGACGCGAGCGAGCCGGGCACGGCGCCCACGCCGCCGGGGAACGGCAACAAGTATCTCGACCTGCGCCTGCTGGCGATGGGACAGCACATCACGCTACCCGGCTTTGCCGCGGCCGACACGGTGCAGAAAGCCATCGCCCTCATGGAGACGCTGCCCCTGCCCAGGCCCGGCGAAGTGCCGCCCGTGGTCTTCGATCCGCAGAGCGCCTGGCTCATCGGCACCCACTTCGGCGTGCTGAAGATCGATGCCGGCGAATCGGGCGCGGGCAACGGCGCTGCGCCCGGCTATGCGCTGACGCTGCAGGCCGTGTTCAACGATCCGCATCTGTACGGGCTGCGGGTGGCGCTCGACGGCCCCGCAGCCAAGGTGTTCAAGGGCCTCGACTTCCAGATCATGTACCGGCAGGTGAGCGATGCGGTCGGCGTGTACCAGGCGGAGATCACCCTCCCCGACCGCATGCGCCATCTCACCGTCGGCGCGTACTCGATCACCCTGCCCACGTTCGGGATCGCGATCTATACCAACGGCGATTTCCAGGCGGACATCGGCTTTCCGTGGAACGAGAATTTCTCCCGCTCCTTCACGATCGAGGCCATCATTCCGCCCGGCATCCCGGTGATCGGCTCGGCCGGCTTCTACTTCGGCAAGCTCTCCAGCGCGAGCACGAACCGCGTGCCGGTTTCACCGCGCGGCACCTTCAATCCGGTGCTCGTGTTCGGCTTCGGCATGCAGGTGGGTTTCGGCAAATCGATCGAATACGGCATCCTGTCCGCCGGTTTCAGCATCACGGCCGTCGGCATCCTGGAGGGCGTGCTCGCCAAGTGGAACCCGTACCGGCTGACCGACGCCGGCCGCGAACCGTCCACCCAGCTGCAGGGCGACTACTATTTCTGGCTGCGCGGCACGGTCGGCATCGTCGGCAAGATCTACGGCTCGGTGGACTTCGCCATCGTCAAGGCCGACGTCAACGTCACCGTCAAGCTGCTGCTGCAGCTGACCTACGAATCCTACGTGTCGATCACGATCACCGTCATCGCGTCGGTCGACGTCGCGGTCAAGGTGCGCATCAACCTGGGGCTCTTCAAGATCACGCTGTCGTTTTCGTTCTCGATGCGGCTCAAGGAAACCTTCGCGATCGAGAACGCCGGCACCGCGCCCTGGCTCGACGACGGCCGGTCCGCGCGCGGCATGCTGCGCGCGCCCGTGGCGCGCCGGCTGTCGCCGCCCGTCCGGCTCGGCGGCGCCGCGCTCGACTGGCGCCGCCTGCAGCCGGGCGCCGTCACGGACCTGTGGGGCTATCTGGCGCCCGGGCTGACCGCGGCGCGCGACGAGTGGACGCCCGAAGGCGCACCGGCGAGCCAGCTGCCTTGCTGGGTCGCGTTGCTGCTGATCGAGGCCGCGCCGCCCGCCGGCCAGGACGGCGACGCGGGCGCACGCAAGGCGTCGGGCAGCGCGCCCGACACCTCGTTCGAAGCGCTCGCAAAAATGGTGCTGCGCTGGGTGGTCGCCGCGGCGCGCGGCGACATGACGGCGGCGGAAGTCGACCGGTACGTGGTGCCCGCCGCCGTGCTCGACTGGCTGGCCGGCGACGTCCTGGTCAGCACCGACGACCGGCCCGCGCCGATACCGCTCGATGCGGTGCAGGCCTTCCTGGCGACGCAGTTCCGCTTCAATCTGCGGATCCCGCCGACCGATCGGGATGCGACGGCGGATGCCGCGTACTTTCCCGCGCCGCCGCAGCTGCGCGTGACGCTTCCCGAGTACGGCGCGCACTATCCGGGCGCGTCGTACACGCTGGGCAGCTATAACGCGCTCGGCGCGGACACGCTCGTCGAATTGCGCGCGTGGTTCGATCAACTGGCCGTGCAGGTGGAGCGCGAGCAGAAGGCGGGCGGCGCGCGGCCCCGGATGCGCGCCGCGGAGGCGCCGCTCTCGATGGCGGGATGGATGTTCGCCGACTACTTCCTGCTGCTGGCCCGCCAGATGGTGAGGGCCGCGCAGGAGGCGCTGCGCGACTACAAATATCCGCTGAACGGCAGCGAGCAGGTGGACGGGATCGTGCAGTGGGTCAACCGCACGGGACAGCTCGACGGCGCCTACACCCTGCACGACGTCTTCGCGTCGAATCCGCAGCACACGCTCGCCGCGGGGAAGGCGCTGGCGCTTGGCGTGACGGTCGCGGTCGACGCGGCCCGCACGGGGACGAGCTTCGCCGCGCTCGCCACGCGCTTCGACGATGCCTTTTCCGCCAGCGCGCTGGCCGGCGCCAACGCGGCCGATCCGACGCTGCTGCGCGGCGGCGCGACGATCGTGTTCGCGCCGCACGCGCCCTATACGGTGGTCGCGAGCGACACGCTCGTCGGCATCGCCGCGCACTATGCGGTCACGTTCAACGACCTGCTGGCCGGCTCGAGCGTGCTGGCCGCCGACGGCCTGCTGGCCGACGGCGCGCAGGTGCGCTTCCCCTTCCTGACCCGCCCCGCGCTCGCGACCGATACGTTCGCGTCCGTCGCGGCGGCGCCCGTCTACGCGGGCGCGTTCAACGCGATCGACCTAGCCCTCGCGAACGCGGGACGCAGCGTGCTGCTCGCCGGCGCCAAGGTCGCGTACCCGGACAAGACGGCCTACATGGTCCAGCCGCGCGACACGCTCGGCGACGTCGCGAACGCGCTCGGCGTGAGGCTGGCGGACCTGGTGGCGAAGAGCGCCGTGCTGACGCAGACCGGGTTGCTCGCGCCCGTCGCCTCGCTCGCCCTGCCGCCGTTCCGGTACGCGACCCGGCCGGGCGACACCCTCGCCGGGGTGGCGGCGCGTTTCGGCGCGACGCTCGACGTGCTGGCGGACCAGTCCGCCAACGGCGGCGTCGTGGGCCTGTTCGCGGCCGACGCGCCGCTGGATCTGCCGCATCTGCCGCAATTCCCGGTCGGCGAACTGCTGGCCGAAGCGCAACGCACGGGCGCGCTGCAACACCTGTCGGGCATGGCGAGCAGCTACACGATGCATGGCATGCGCTTCCCCACGTCGGGCCGCACCGACGCCGGCAAGACCTGGTCCATCGTGCCGCAAGCGCGCGGCATGTGGGTGCGCGGCCCCGACGGCCAGCTGACGCTCCCGCCGCAAGCCGGACTCTACGCGCTGACGGGACAGCAGATCCCGCTGCCCACGCTCGACACCCATCCGTTCGCCGCCCGCTTCGACCGTGTCGACGGCGTCGATACGGCGTGGCTGCGCTTCGCCGATGCGCAGCATGCGCCGGTCGACCACCTCACCCTGAGCGTGACGCCCGGCTCCGCCGACGCCGTTCGCATCGCGCAGGTCGAACAGGCGGCGCGGACCCGCCTCGACGTGCCGCTCGACGCGCTCGGCGCGGGCGAGATGTTCCACGCGGCGCTCGCGACCTATCCGTTCACCTCGGCGTTGCCGTGGCTCAGCGCGGAACCGGCGTCGCTGCCGTACGGCGCGCCGCCGGCCGGCGGGCAGTCGCTGCGCCTGTGGCGTCTGCCGGACGCGCTCGCGGCGCTACCCGACCCCGCCGTGCGCGCGGTGAATCCGCGCTTCGCGCTGCGGGTGGCGCGCTACGACGAGGCCACCGGCGCGACCGATACGCGCCCGGTGGCCGCATACGGCTGGGCGTCGACGATCGATTTCACGGTGCGTCGCATCCCGCCGGTGGCGGAGAGTCCCGCGTCGGCCGCCACCTACGAGGTGATCGGCGCGGGAGGCGCGGCGATCGTGCTGCTGGAGCGCCTGCTGAGCCAGTTGCAGGCGAACGACGGCGCCTACGGCCAGTTGCGCGTGGGCTACGCGCCCGACGGCGCGACAGGCGCGGGCCCGGGCGTGCAGACGGACGGCGCGGCCAGCGTGACCCTGGGCATCGCGCAGGCCAACCTGTCGACCGAAACACGCCCGGGCGCGGCACGCGCGACGGCGGACCTGCTCGACCAGGCCCGGGCGCAGCCGGCACTCACGCTGCTCAATCCGCCGTCCGAATTCGTGCGGCTGCTGTGGGAAGCCAGCATCACCCGTTCGGGCGGCTTCTTCCTGTACTACTACGATCGCGCCGCGCAGCGCGGACTGCCGGATCACCTGTTCAACGATCGCGGCGAAGCGGCGCTCACGCTCGTCGTCCTGTATGCGAAACCCGCGCATGAGTCCGACCAGGATCGCGTCGCCGGCTACATGAACGCGGTCGCCACGGCGGACCGCTTCGACGGCGGCAACGCGGTGCTGTTCGCGGAAGCGGCGCCGGTGCCGACGACGGTCGCGGCCGGCGCGCAGACGCTCGCGGACCTGGCGCGGCAATGGTTCTGCGATCCGGCCGAGCTCGCCGAGGCCAACGCGCACGCCGCGCTCCGCGCGGGCGTGACGCTGCGCGTGAGCGAAGGCGTCTATCAGGCGCCGCCGGGCGGCATCGCGCTGCGGGATCTGGCGCAGCGCTTCGGGATCACCGTGCCGATGCTGAACCAGGCCAATCCGCGGTGGGGCGGACTGCCCGATCCGCTGCCGCACCCGGCCGCGATCCGCGTGCCGGATCTGATGCTCACGGCCGGTGCGCACGCGCACACCGCGTCGCTCGCCGACGTGTCCGGTTGGTACGGCGAACCCGTGGCGGCGCTCGGCGCGCACAACCGCCTGACGGCGGGCCTGTTTGCGGCCGGCGCGGCGCTCGCGATCCCGGGCGGGCCGCGCGTGCGCACCGCCAGCGTGCAGCCCGGCGTGCAGGCGCTCGCCGCGTCGCGCCCCGCGCCGCCGCCGGTGGACGGCGCCTCGTCCGCCTATGGCATCGCGTTGCTGCTGAACAATTTCAGCCTGCTCAACCAGCAGGTGCACGGCAACGTCGACTTCCGGGCCAGTCTTCCGCCCGGCCTGCCGGCCGGCCCCACGACCCGGCCGCTGGCCGCCAACGGCGACGACAAGATGCGCGTCGCGACGCCGGTGGAACAGGTCGAGACATGGAATTTCGGGCAGGCGCTGCCGTATGCCCGGTTCGCGAAGCAGGTTCCGGCGTTCGACCGCGCCGGGCTGCCGCCGGCGAAGGACAGCCCGTACCTCGGGGTGGGCGGCATCCTGCAGGTCTCGTTCTCGTGGCAGGACTACTACGGCAACGTGCTCGCGACGCGGCTGTCGGACCCGAAGGCCGGCGACCCGCCGCCGCTCAACGACGCCCCGCTCCTCACCGGCTACACCGACCCGCTCATCGCGCTCTCGCAATGGCCGTCGGTCGCGGCCAGCTGGCGCGTGACGCCCGGCGGCGAGGCGGGCGCGCCGCGACTGCGCATCGGGCTGGGCTTCGATCCGGGCCGCTACCAGGGGCTCCTGCGGGCGACGGCAAACGCGGGCACCACCGTCGTCGTCGTCTTCACCGATGCGCTCGACGCCGCCTCGGCGAGCGAGCCCGCGCACTGGCGGCTGGCGCAGGGGACGGTGATCGCCGCCGTGCCCGGGGCCGACGGCAAGACCGTCACGCTCACGGTCTCGCCGCTCGCGCGGGACACGCGTCACACGCTGGTCGTCACCGACGTCAAGGCGAAGAACGGCGAGACGCGCTACAGCGGGCAGGCCGCGTTCGACTGGCCCGACCATCCCGCCACGTCCACCAGCACGGTGCAGCAGAACGCCGCGCAGGATCTGCACGTCTACACGCGGCTCTATTATCAGTTGACCGATCCGGCGAGGATCGCGTTCTCCGTTCAGTCGACACTGCTTGCCGGCGCCGACGGGCAGCCCGGCAGCCTGCCGCTTCCATCGGGCGACGTCGACCGGCTGACGAACTGGCTGTTCGGTACGGGCGGAGCGGCGAGCATCTTTGCGTTCGTGCTCGACCGTTCGCGCTTCGGGACGGGCAGCGCGCCGCCCGCCGCGGCGCTCGCGCTCGATCTGGCCGTGCCGCCCGCGGCCCTGAATCCGGCCCAGGTGTTCCCGCTGTGGACGTCGTTCACGCTCGCGCGCAGCGGAGGCGCGGTGCTGGCCGGCCTCGAGGCGACCGACGGCATACGCAGCGCCAGCACGCGGATCGCGCCGCTGCAGGATGCGATCGGCGCGGGCGGCGGCGCGCTGGGACTCGTCACGTTCGCCACCGGGTTCGAGCAGGCGCTGTCGGCCGCCGGCCGCTTCCGGCTGAAGGTCGCCACCGGCGTGGACCGCACCGCGTCGCCCGCAACGGGCGGCGGCGGCGCGCTCTGGGCCGTGCGGCTCGGGCTCGCGGCCGGACAGGCGATCTCGTACGCAGTGACCGATGCGGGCAAGCCGGCCGTGTTCGCCCCGCAACCCGCGAGCAATCGGCTCATCAGCCGTACCGACGTGCCCCTCTACGATTACGCGACCGGCAAGGGCATCAGCGCCACGCCGTCGCGGCGCGCCGACTTCACGGACGTGGACCTGGACACGTGGTGCGCGCAACTGTTCGCGGCGGTCGACGAGGTGCTCACGCCGCCCTTCACCGCGCCGATCCAGATCGTCGGCGAACTGAAGTCCGACGACTACCTGCGGAAAATCCTGGCGGGCAAGAAAAGCCTCGCGCGACTCGCGAAGCTGTGGATGATCCCCGTCTTCGCGGGCGAGCAGGCCGATCCGAGCGCCGCGCGCGAAGCGTTCTATCAGCAACTGCTGGTGCAGTTGTCGGCCGCTTACACGACGCGCGCGGCCGTGGAGTTCCACGCGAACGTCACGGCCGACGTGGCCGGGGCCGGGGCCGATTTTCCGCCGCGCCTGTTCGGGCCGGTGGTGCGGCTCGGGCCGACGTTCGAAGCCGCCACCGTCGCGATCGATACGCTCGCCACCGTCCTCCTGCTGTTCAGCGATCCGCTCGATCCCGCCGCCGCGGGCGATGCGGCCAACTACGCGCTGAGCGACGGCATCGGCGTGGTGTCGGCCGCGGTCGCCGACGCGACCGTCACGCTGACGCTGACGCGGGCGGTGCAGCCGGGGCAAACGACGGTCACCGTCGGCAAGCTCCGGGATACGCAGAAGCGGCCGCTCCGTGCGCCGCTCACCCGCACCGTCACCACGGGTTCCGCGGATCTCCCGGCGAGGACGCTCACCTTCAGCGCGCCGAAACTCACGCTGCAAACCGGTCCCGCGCGCAACCTGACGTACCTGCTGAATGCGCCGGCATCGGTGCGCGGCGCGGGCGGCGAACTGGTGTCGTACGTGGAACTGGACATGGCCTATCGGGGCGACCAGATCGAGCATCAGATCGGCGCGCTTCCCGGCATCGACGGCTATCAGGCCTCCACCTGGCTCAGCTTTGTCGCCCCCGATTCCGATCAACCGCTCACCGCCGAACTCGGCGGCTTTGCCGTGCCGATGGTGCTGCGCGCGTTCCCGGCAAGCCCCGGCATGACCGCCCAGGAAGGCACGCCCACCCATGATCCCGACGAGGCGGCGCTGTCCGACCTCAAGCGGTGGGACTACGCGCTGACCTACTCGCTCCCGTTCCACTACCCGCAAGACAGCGTGTCCGGCACGGTCGAGTTCAATCTGCGCAAGCGGTCGGCGCTGCGGGCGGGCTTCCCCGACGCATTCGCGCAGCTTGCCGAGTTCGTTACCGTCTTCCCCCAGGTGAGCCGCGATCTGCAAACCCTCCTCGCCGACATCGACGCGACGGTCGAGCCCGCCAAAGACCAGCAGAAGATCGACGATGCCGCCGTGGCGTTGCAGTCGTTCATCCGGCTCGTCGACGACCTGGTCCGGGCAGCGGGCGGCGCGCACGAATCCGCCGGCCCCGGCCTGCGCTTCGCGCCGCAGCCGCGCGCGCGCGCGGGCGACCCGCTGCTCACCTACGCGTTCATCGTCGAGGAACGCTCGGCCCGGGTGGGCGATACCGAACGCGCGCTGGTGGTGTCGCTGTCAGGCGCCGTGCCCGAAGGGATGGGCGCGCCGGTAGTCGAGGTCGATCCGGCGCGCTACGCGGCCGAACCCTGGACGCCCACCGACGGGGCCGCCGGCGAGACCGACCGCTTCCATTACGTGTACCGACGCAAGGCCGGCCCGGGGCCCGACGGCGCGTACCTCACGGCCGCCGACGGGCAGGCCATCGCCGAGCGCACCGTGCGGCTCCCCGCGCTCGACATCCTGGAGCGGCAGGATGCGTGGTCCACCGTCTGGGTCGAACGCAACCGCGAACTGGTGCCCGGCAGGCCGTCGGCCGATGCGTTCGTCTACACCACGCCGGAGGTTCGTTTCGCGAACCCGCTGTACCCGACGAACGACGCCGCCGCCGAAGTGGACGTCTCGAAGGTGCCCACCGGCAAGCCGGAGATGCGACCCCTGCAGGCGCACCTTGACGCGTTGTTCGCCGCACTGCTGCCGCACGACACCCAGCCGCAGATCGCGGTGCAGGTCGAGGCGACCTACGCTTACACGCTGAACGACGCGTTCGAACCCATCGTGCTGCCGGTGCTGATGCAGGCGCCGTTGAGGGGCAAGGTGACGGGAACGGGCGCGGGTGCGCCGGACGGGATGACGAGCGCCTGGGCGGACGCGATCGGCGCGTGGTTCTCGGCTTACCTGCCGGCAGACGGCGGGACGCTGTGGCTGGACCTGACGCTGATGTCGACGCTCACCGACGAACCGATGCCGCTGCTGCGGCTGCGCCGGCTGAAGTTGCCGATCGGGCAGGTGGCTCCGCCGCTGCCGTGCCGCTAGCGCGAGGCCGCGCGTGGGCGCCCGCCTGGGCCCGGTGGGCGACGCCGCCGCTCCTCGGGCTCCTGCTTGCCGGCCACGCCGGCGGGCAGACGCCCGGCGCGCCCACGGTTGCGCGCTGTTCCGTCGTCATCACGGAGTCGTCCGGCACGACGGTCGCGCTCGACTACGCCGGGCTCCCGGGGAACCAGCCCGGGCGCTACGGCGACTTCGTGGCGCTCTGGCCGAACAGCGTCGTGCCGTGGACGGCCGCGCCCGCCGCCCGGCTCGCCATCCCGACCGACGGCGAGATGGGAAGCGTGGTGCTCACGGGCGTATCGATCAGCCGCCTGCCCTATACCGTGGCATATGGCGTCGGGCCCGCGGTGAGCGATGCGTGCGCATCGGCGTTGCTCGCGCCCGACGGCTCGACGGGCATCGTCGACGCGGTGTCGCTCGAACTCGTCTCGTCAGGGCCCAATACGATCTCGCTTCGCTACCACACGCTGTCCGGCTATCGTCCCGCCACCGAGAAGAACTGGATCGGTCTGTGGCGCGGACGCGCGAGCCCGTATAACGCGCCGGCGCCGCTCGCGCGGCTGCGGATCGCGCAGGACGTGACCGACGACACCGTGTCGATCGACGGCGTGACCCTGGCCGCGGGAAACCTTTATACGGTGGTGTATTTCATGGGCGCGCCGCTTACCAGCGCGGCGGTGCTGCTGACTTTCACGGTCGCGCCGCGCTGAGCCGCACGGCGGCATGCTCCGGGCCGGGTCGACCCGGCCGCCCCCTCGATATCCGCAATCGAAGCATCACGCCGAGGAAGCCGGCGTCTCGCGCGCGCTCAGCTGCGCGAGCCCGACCGCGTTCTTCACGTCGAGCTTCTCGAACACGCGCGCCCGATGCACCTCCACCGTCCGCACGCTGATGCCCAGCGCATCGGCGATCTCGCGGTTCGTGCGGCCGGCCACGATCTGCCCGGCGATCGCGCGCTCGCGCGGCGTCAGGCTCGCCAGGCGCTGGTCCGGCGTCGTCTCGGGCGGCCCCGCCTGCGCCTGCGCGTATTCGAGCCCGGCGACCACGCGGTCGACCAGCCGGTTGTCGGAGAACGGCTTCTCGAGGAAGTCGTACGCGCCGGCGCGCAAGGCGTCGACCGCCATCGGGATATCGCCGTGGCCGGTCAGGAACACCACCGCGTGATGCGCGCCCAGGCCCGCGTCGCGCAGTTGCGCGAACAGCTCGAAGCCGCTCATGCCGGGCATCCTCACGTCGATCAGCAGGCACGCGGGCGCGGCGGCGAGCCCCTCGTCGCGCCAGCTGTCGAGGAACAGGGCCGCGTCGGCGAAACCGCGCACCGCGAGCCCGCGCGAACGGAACAGCGCGCCCAGCGCATCGCGAATGATCGCGTCGTCGTCGATCAGGTAGAGGTTGCGCATGGCTCGTCGCTCGTCCGCAAATCGAAATAGAAACAGGTGCCCGCGCCGTCCGGCGCGTAACGCAGGCGGGAATGCATCGTCTCCAGCGCCGAGCGGCACACCGCGATGCCCATGCCCATCCCGTCGGGCTTGGTCGTGAGGAACGGCCGCTCCAGCGCGTCGCGCGCGTCGTCCGGCAGCCCCTGCCCGCGATCCCGCACGCTGACCCGCACGACGGCCGGCTCGTCCGCCGCCGCGCGCCGTTCGGCGCGGATCGACACGATGCGTTCGCCGGCGGGCAGATGCGCCATCGCGTCGAACGCGTTGCGCGTGAGATTCAGCAGCACCTGTTCGAGCAGCACGCGATCGGCCAGCACGGGCGGCAACGCCGCGTCGAGCACGGTATCGATGCGCTCGCCGAGGCGGCTCGTCTGCAACTGCACGAGCGGCAGCACGCCCGCGATCACGGGATCGAGCGCGACGGGCCCGAGCGACGGCGCGGTCTTGCGCACGAACTGCTGCACGCGCCGGATGATCTGCCCGGCCCGCTCGACCTGATGGCGGCCCTTGGTCAGCAGGTCGAGCGGGCCGCCGGCTTCGTCCGTCGCCGCCTCGGCCGCCATCAGGTTCAACGCCGCCGTGCAGTAGCTGTTGGCCGCCGCGAGCGGCTGATTCAGCTCGTGCGCGAGCGCCGACGCCATCTCTCCCATCGTCATCACGCGCGCCATGTGATGCAGCTGCTCGCTCTGCGCGCGTTGCCGTTCCTGCGTGCGCTTCTGCTCGCCGATATCGACGATCGACGCGGTCCAGCCCACCTGCCGGCCCGTGCCGTCGCGCAGCGGCGCTTCGTTGATCAGCACGGTCACGCGCGCGCCGCCGCGATGCTGGAACACCGACTCATGCGCCTGCCCCGGCAGCGTGCCCGCGAGCAGCTGCGCGTGGCGCTGCGCCGAGCGCTCGGAGAATTCCGGCGCCCAGTACGGCATCGGCGGCGCGCAGCCGATCAGTTCGTCGGCGCGATAACCGACCATCTCGCAGAACGCCGCATTCACGTAGGTGATGCGCCCGTCGAGATCGCGCGTGCGCAGCCCGGACACGAGCGAGTCCTCCATCGCCTGACGCAGCGCCTGCTGCTCGCGCAGCGCGTATTCGGCGTGCGCGCGCCGCACCAGGTCGCGCCACAGGCGCCACACCGACCCCGCGAGCAGCAGCGACAACGCGGCGACGGCGCCGCTCAACAGGTTCGGGATCAGGTAAGGCGGCCCGCGCGTGCTGTTCGCCTCCAGGTAGAGCGTCTGGTCCGCGAACCCCGCTTCGATCCGGTGCGTATAGACGCCGCGCCCGCGCACGCGCGGATCGTGCACGGCGACCCGCTCGCCGCGCGGATCGGTCAGCGTGACGGCGTTCTCGTGCGCGAACCACCACGGCAGCGTCGCCGTCAGCAGACGCTCGATCGACACGACCGCGGCCATCGCCTGCCCGTCCTCGCCGGGCGTCGGCGCGACGAGCAACGCGAGCCGCGGCTGATCCGCGCGCGGCTCGACGAGCGACGCGGCCGGGCGGCCGAGCCGCGTCGCGCGCTCGGCGGTGTCGCGCCAGGTCTCGGCCAGCTCGGGACGCGGCATCGCCGCCCGCGCCGCCCCGCCGGGAAAACACCGCACCGCCTCGAAGACGCGTTCGAGCCGGCACAGCGCCAGCACCTCGGGGCTGCGCCGCAGCAATTCCGCCGCGCGCCGCGCGAACAGCGCGGGGGCGGGCTCGGCGGCGAGATCCGTGCCGACGATCTGCATCGCCTCGACGAGCCGCTGCGCCTCGAAGCCGAGCGCCTGCTGCGCCCACAGCGTGTCCGAGATCAACTGTTCGTGACGTTGTTCGCGCTCGAAGCGCACCGCGACGAGCGGCGCCGCGAACGCGCCCGCGACGATCAGCGCGATCGCCGCGAAGGTCAGCAGCACGCGCCGCCGGGGCTGCGCGAAGGGGCCCGGCATGACGCCGCGCGCCGCGCGCGAATGTGGGATGTACGTATTGCCCGCCATGCATCGAGAACCGAGACTGGGCGCCACCTGCCAAGCCAACAGGCAGCAACCAGGAGGAGACTGAAATGAACCTGCGCCGTGTCTTCACGGGGCTGTGCTTGTCCGCCTTTGCGCTCGCCGCGGCCGCCCAGCAACCGATCGTCATCAAGTTCAGCCACGTCGTGGCCGCCGACACGCCGAAAGGCAAGGCGGCCGATTACTTCAAGAAGCTCGCTGAAACGCGCACGAACGGGCGCGTGAAGGTGGAGGTCTACCCGAACAGCCAGCTGTACAAGGATAAGGAGGAACTCGAGGCGCTGCAACTCGGGTCGGTCCAGATGCTCGCGCCGTCGCTCGCGAAATTCGGCCCGCTCGGCGCGAAGGAATTCGAGCTGTTCGACCTGCCCTATCTGTTCGACGGCTACGATGCGCTGCACAAGGTCACCGAGGGCCCGCTCGGCAAGCGCCTGATGACGCGGCTCGAAACCAAGGGCATCACGGGCCTCGCGTACTGGGACAACGGCTTCAAGGTGATGAGCGCGAACCGCCCGCTGCGCGAGCCGGCCGACTTCCGCGGCCTCAAGATGCGGATCCAGTCGTCGAAGGTGCTCGACGCGCAGTTCCGCGCGCTGAGCGCGATCCCGCAGGTGATGGCGTTCTCCGAGGTCTACCAGGGCCTGCAGACGGGCGTGGTGGACGGCACGGAGAACACGCCGTCGAACCTGTACACGCAGCGCATGAACGAAGTCCAGAAATACGTGACGCTGTCCAACCACGGCTATATCGGCTATGCGGTGATCGTCAACCGCAAGTTCTGGAGCGGCCTGCCCGACGACGTGCGCACCGCGCTCGACGGCGCGATGCGCGATGCGACGCGCTATGCGAACGAGATCGCGAAGCGCGAGAACGACGACGCGCTCGCCAAGATCAAGGCGACCGGCAAGACCGAGCTGATCTCGCTCACGCCCGCGCAGACGGCCGACTGGCGCCGCGCGCTGTCGAAGGTGCATCGCGGCCAGGAGCAGCGGATCGGCCCCGATCTCGTGCGCGACGTGTACCGCGCGACCGGCCAGTCGATGTAAGGCCCGGGGAGCGTCGTCATGAAACTGCTCGACCGCCTCGAGGAAACCCTGATCGCGACGCTGATGGGCGTGGCCACGCTCGTGATCTTCGTCGCCGTGATCCATCGCTATGCGTCCGGCGTCGGCGTCCCCTACCTGCAGGACTGGCTGCTCGCGCTCGACCTGAGCTGGGCGCAGGAACTGTGCATCTACCTGTTCGTGTGGATGGCCAAGTTCGGCGCGGCCTACGGCGTGCGCACCGGCATCCACGTCGGCGTCGACGTGATGATCAACCGCCTGCAGCCGGGCGCGCGGCGCGCGTGCATCGTGTTCGGCCTGCTCGCGGGCGCGCTGTTTACGGGCGTGATCGGCACGCTCGGCGCGCGTTTCGTCTGGGCGCTCGCGCACACGGACCAGGTCTCCCCCGATCTCGAGCTGCCGCGCTGGATCGCCTTCCTGTGCGTGCCGCTCGGCTCCTACCTGATGTGCTTCCGCTTCCTGCAGGTCGCGCGGCGCTTCCTGCGCGACGGCATGCTGCCCAAACACGATCATGCGCAGGTCGAGGGCCTGGACGCGCCCGCTCCCGCCGCGCCGGTTCCGCAAGGAGTTCATCCATGAGTCACAGTCAGCCGCTCGCCGCGCCCGCGGTCGGCGATCCGCGCGTCACGCGCGTCATCTTCGGCGTGGTCGCCGTCCTCCTGGTCGCGCTGCTGCTCGGCTTCGGCAAGCCCGCGTTCATCTTCTGCCTGCTGATCGCGCTGCTGCTGACGGGCATGCCGGTGTCGATCGCGCTCGGCCTCACCGTGCTCACCTACCTGTTCACGATGACCGCCGTGCCGATCGAATCGGTCGCGTTGAAGCTGTTCACCGGCATCGAGAACTTCGAGATCATGGCGATCCCGTTCTTCATCCTGGCGGGCGGCTTCCTCACGCACGGCGGCGTCGCGCGACGCATGATCGCGTTCGCGACCAGCATCGTCGGCCACCTGCACGGCGGCCTCGGGCTCGCCGGCGTGCTCGCCTGCGCGATGTTCGCGGCGATCTCCGGATCGAGCCCCGCCACCGTGATGGCGATCGGCTCGATCCTGCTGCCGGCCATGGTTCAGCAGGGCTTCCCGAACCGCTTCGGCGCCGGCGTGATCGCGACCTCCGGGTCGCTCGGCATCCTGATCCCGCCGTCGATCGTGATGGTGCTGTATTCGGTGTCCACCAACACCTCGGTCGGCGACCTGTTTCTCGCGGGCGTCGTGCCGGGCATCCTGCTCGCACTGCTGCTCGGCTTCGTGACCTGGTTCATCGCGCGCCGCCACGGCTATCCGCGCTTCCGCGAATTCGACGGCCACGGCCCGCTCGCGGCCACCGGCCATGCGCTGTGGGGTCTGTTGCTGTGCCTCGCGTTCTCGATCGCGCCGCCCGCCGTGCTGATCGGCCTGCTGTATCTCGTGCTGAGCCGCGCCGCACCCGGCCTCGCGGCCGGCGTCGGGATCATCGGCGTCGTGCTCGCGCTGGCGTGGCTCTACGTCGCCTACCGGGTCGGCCGACGCTTCACGCACCCCAGGCTGCTGCGCGCGGAGGCGCAGCGGGTCTGGACCACCTACTGGGAAAGCGTGTGGGGCCTGCTGCTGATCGTGGTCGTGATGGGCGGCATCTACTCGGGCGTGTTCACGCCGACCGAAGCCGCCGCGATGAGCGCCGTCTATGCGTTCCTGGTGTCGACCTGCGTGTACGGCGACCTGCCGCTCAAGCGCGTGCCGAAGGTGCTGCTCGACGCCGCGAGCATGAGCGCGATGCTGCTCTACATCATCACCAACGCGGTGCTGTTCTCGTTCCTGATGACGTCCGAGAGCATTCCGCAGCAGATGGCCGGCTGGATCCTCGGCCAGGGGCTCGGCCCGATCGGCTTCCTGCTGGTCGTGAACGTGCTGCTGCTGCTCGCGGGCAACGTGATGGAGCCGTCGTCGATCGTGCTGATCATGGCGCCGATCCTGTTCCCCGTCGCCCATCAGCTCGGCATCGATCCGATCCACTTCGGCATCCTGATGGTCGTGAACATGGAAGTCGGGATGTGCCACCCGCCCGTCGGGCTCAACCTGTACGTGGCGAGCGGCATCACGCGGATGGGCATCACGGAGCTGACGGTCGCGGTCCTGCCCTGGCTCGCCGCGATGCTCGGCTTCCTGCTGCTCGTGACCTATGTGCCGGCCATCTCGCTGTGGCTGCCCAACCTGCTGAAATGACCGCGCTACGCGCCGCCGCGCAGGTGGGCCGACGCCTCGTCCTCGACGCGCCGCCACAGCTCGACCGCCATCGGCCGCTCGGCCTCCTCGGCGAGATGGCCGACGAGGCCGACCGCGCGCGCCATCACGCCGAAGCCGCGCACGATCCGCCACGGAAAGCCGAACTCGCAGCAGATCGCGCCGATCGCGCCCGTCGCGTTGACGGGCAGCACCTTGCCCGACACGCGCGCCGCCTCGTCGCCGATCCGTTGCATCAGGTCCACGTAGCCGCCCGACAGGCCGTTTTGCGCGGCGATCTCGAACAGGCGCGGCGTACGCGGATCGATCGGCTTGTGCAGCGGATGGCCGAGGCCCGGCAGCGCGACGCCGCGCGCGCGCCAGGCGGCGACCGTGTCGCGCGCGAGCGCGTCCGGATCCGTGCAGCGCGCGCCATACGGCAGCGCCTCGGACAGCATCCGGCACGCGCCCTCCATGCTGCCGACGAACACCGAGCCCAGCCCGCACAGCCCGGCGGCGACCGCCGCCTGAAGCGATTCCGGCGCACCGGCGTAAGTCATGCGCGCGACGATCGCGCTGGGTGTCATGCCGTGCTCGACGAGCGTCACGAGGATCGCGTTGAACACCGTCGACTGCGCGGGCGTCGGCACGCGGCCCGTCAGTTGCAGGAACGCGAAATCGCCGAGGTTCATGTGGCCGAGCACCTCGTTCGGCAGATCCTTGCCGCGCACGACGATGCGGTCCGGCTCGCTGAACGCGATGTCGGAACGCACCACGGGTTTCGGTTGACGGGCCATGCCATGCCTCCTTGGAATTGCCGCGACGCGATCTCACGCGGGCGGGCCGCGCTCCCCGGCCGCACTTCCCGGCGGCGCAACCACCGTTGCGCCGCCGCGGGTTGCGCGCCGCCCCGCGCGTCGCGACGCCGGGGTGCGACGAGCTTGACGCATCCTCGCCGCGCCGGCCATTTGTCTCTCGCGAATCCGGCGTTCGGCGCGCGTTAACCCGCGACGCCCCCCATCGCAACGCGGTCGCCGCGGCGCGCGTAAGATGAACGGCGCATCGGGCCGGCCGACGGCCGGCCTTGCCCGTATTGCTCCACGGACAGCCGGGCCGCACGCCGGCCGTCCTCGCCGGAGACCTCCAGGAATCCCGCCATGCGTTTCGATCTGGTCGACCTGCATCTGTTCACCCATATCGCCGAAGCGCGCAGCCTGACGCGCGGCGCCGAGCGCTCGCATCTGTCGCTGCCCGCGGCCAGCACGCGCATCAAGAACCTCGAGGAACAGGTCGGGGTCAAGCTGCTGAGCCGCACGAGCCAGGGCGTGACCGTCACCGCGCCCGGCGCAACGCTGCTCGCGCACGCGCGCCGCGTGTTGCGGCAGCTCGAACAGCTGTCCGGGGACCTGCAGGAATATGCGTCCGGCGTGAAAGGCCACGTGCGCGTGTTCGCGAACACCACCGCCATGAGCGAATTCCTGCCCGCCGTGCTGCGTCACTACCTGGTCAACCACCCGGACGTGACGGTCGACATGCAGGAACGGCTCAGCCCGGACATCATCCGCGCGGTGCAGGACGGCGTGGTCGACATCGGCATCGTGGCCGGCGACGTGCGCACCGACGGCCTCGACGTGATGCCGTACCGGCGCGAACGGCTGGTGCTCGCCTGCGCGCTCAGCCATCCGCTCGCCGAGCGGCGGCGCCTCGCCTTCACCGAGGCGCTCGACTACGACTTCGTCGGGCTGCCGGAGGCGAGCGCGATCCACGCCTTCCTCAAGCGCGCGGCGGCCGACCTGCAGCGCACGCTGCGCTGGCGCATCCAGGTCAGCAACTTCGAGACCGCCTGCCGCATGATCGAGGCGAACGTCGGCGTCGGCGTGCTGCCCGAGGGTACCGCGCGCCGCCATGCGCGCGGCATGGCGCTGCGCATCGTCGCGCTCGACGACGCATGGGCCGAGCGCAAGCTGCAGATCTGCGTCGCGCAGCGCGATGCGCTGCCGCTGTTCGCGCGCAGGCTCGTCGATCTGCTGATCGAGGACGGCGCGGGCCGGCAGGACTGAGCGCGAGCGGCGGCGCTCACGCCATGTCGTCGGCGAGCCGCTCGCGCAGCGGCTGCTTGAGCAGCTTGCCGCTCGCCGTGGTCGGGATCGCGCTCACGCGCACGATGCGGCCGGGCCGCTTGTACGGCGACAGGCGCGCCGCCAGATAGGCGTGCAGCGCCTCGGCCTCGAAGCCCTCGCCTTCCTTCAGCTCGACGAACGCGATCACGTCCTCGTTGCCGTCCGCCGCCGCGCGACCGACCACGGCCGACAGACGCACGGACGGATGCGTGTTGAGCACCGCCTCGACCTCGAGCGGATAGACCTTGAAGCCGGAGCGGATGATCAGGTCCTTGGTGCGGCCGACGATGAACAATGCGCCGTCGGGCCCGAGCCGGCCGATGTCGCCTGTGTTGAGCCAGCCGTCGGGATGCAGCACGGCGGCGCTCAGCTCCGGCGCGCGATAGTAGCCGCGCATCACGCCCGGACCGCGCACCCACAGCTCGCCCGGTTCGCCCTCGCGCGCCGGCCCGCCATCGGGGCCGACGATCCGCAGCTGCGCCCCGTCGACGATCTCGCCCGCCGCGCAGTCGCTGCGCGGCCGCGCCATCCGCGTGATGAACAGCGAGCCCGCGTATTCGGTCATGCCGTAGCCATGATGCAGGGGCAGGCCGAACAGCGCCTCGACGTCCCGCTTGAGCGTCGGATCGAGCGGACCGCCGCCCGTGTACAGATAGCGCAGGCGCGGTGCGCGGAGCCCCGTGCCGCGCGCCTGCACGTGGGCGAGCAGGCGCGCGAACAGCGTCGGCACGCCCTGCAGGATCGAGATGGCGTCGCGTTCCAGCGCGGCGCACAGGTCCGCGGCCCGGAAACGCGCGCTCAGGTACAGGCTCGCGCCGGCGTGGAAGGTCGCGAGCAGCAAGGTCGCGAGGCCGAACACGTGCGACAGCGGCATGACCGCATAGGCGCAGTCGGCGTGCCCGAGCGCACGCGATTCCGCCGACACCCGCGCGAAATGCAGCAGCCCGCGATGCGTCACCATCACGCCTTTCGCCTGCCCGGTCGTGCCCGAGGTGTAGATCAGCGCGGCGACGTCCCGCGCAAGATCCTCGGGCTCGGGCTCGGCTGTGCCGCCGCCGCCGCCCGCCATCAGCGGACCGAGGCCCGGCGGCGCGAGTTCGTGCGCGTGATGGCGCAGGCCGTGCCGCAGCGCGTCGGGCGACGCGGCGTGCGTAAACAGCATCAGGCGCGGCCGGCAATGCGCGCGGATCGCGTCGATCTCGCGCTCGGACAGGCGCGCGTTGACGATCACGGGCCATGCGCCCAGCGCCGACGCCGCGAACAGCAGCGTGACGACCGCCACGTCGTTCTCCGCGACCACCATCACGCGGTCGCCCACCGCGACGCGCCGGTCGCGCAGGTAGGTTTTCGCCAGCTCGATGCGCGCCCACAGGTCCGCGAAGGTCAGGGTCTGGCCGTCGTCGACCAGCGCGACGTGATCCGGCGTCAGGCGCGCCCAGTGATGGGGGATGTCGCTGATTCGGCGCGGCAGGTATCGATCGGGGGGCATCGCGTGCGGCTCCTCGTACTGTGCGGGCGCGGCGCGGGATGCCACGTCGCAGGCCAGTGTCTTGGAGCGCTCCGGTGCGCGCAATTCGTATTCGCGAAAGGGGGAATTCCGGATTGTCGAAGCGGCGATGAGCCGGTGATGCGCGCGGCGCGCCGGGCCGCGCCGGAATCCACCTGATCCGGGGCGGATCGGATTCCGTCGACGTCTTCAGCAGCGCGTCGGCGAGCGGGATGCGGGCGGCGTTCGTTAGTTGCCGCGCCGCGGCAGGCGCCGAGCGTGCGCGGGCGGTCTCTCAAGCCGCCATCGGCTGCTGCACGCGCGCCCGGGCAACCGCCGACAGGGATATCAATGCGTGCTCCCCGCCCGCACGTCGGGCGCATTTGTCACCACGCGGGTCGAACCGCGACGAACGCTGTCCGGGCGGGGCAGGAGTCGGTGCGCAGGCGATCGGGATTCAATGCGGCATCGTCGATGCGCGCGACCATTTGTCGTCCCGATGCGCTTCGCGCAACGCATACGCCGCGCGCAAGGCTTCTTCCTGGTTGTTCACCTCGCGCTCGTAGCGCTCGCTGAGGTGCTCGATCGAAGCCAGCAGGACCGAACGATCGATATCGGGACATTCGGGTTCGGTTCCGTATCGGGCAAGCGCCGCCAGGCGGGAAAAATACGTGACCTG
Source organism: Burkholderia sp. FERM BP-3421 (assembly GCF_028657905.1). Lineage (NCBI taxonomy): Bacteria > Pseudomonadati > Pseudomonadota > Betaproteobacteria > Burkholderiales > Burkholderiaceae > Burkholderia > Burkholderia sp. FERM BP-3421. The sequence continues at coordinate 382,529 of NZ_CP117780.1, forward strand.
CTGGCGAGCGTTTTCCAGAGCGAGTTGCGCGATGGTTTCCAACACCGATATGTCGTTGGACAGTACGCGATAACGCTCGTCGCTATTCTCTTGATGCGCGCTCATACGTCGGGATCTCTGGAGAGCTGTCGGACGAATCGCGCGGGGCAGCCCCCGCGCGACCATGCGCGCCACGCGAAGCGAGTGCGCGTGGACGTAATATAGCGAGGAATACGCCGCTCTTCATCGAAACGGCGCGGCTCTGTCAATGATTGAAGTTTGCTGCGCGCACTTCACTCGCGCCAATCATCAAACCTCGCCTAACAATTGGGCCTCACCCGATTGCAGGGCGCAACCCGGGCTTCCTTCGATACCGCGTGGACTTCCGGGCGAGCGTTCATCCGCATCCGGCATTCGCTCGGGACGGCGCGCCCGCGGCCTCGCGCGTCGCGGTATGAGGCAACCGGGCCGGGCGCGCGGAGAAGCCCGGCGAACCGGCCTCGCCGACGCGCAGCAAGCCGCGACCCGCCACGGGTCCGCCCGGGCCGTTCAATACCGCGCGTCGGCCGGCTTCCTGTCCTTCGGCCAGTCCTTGACCTTGCCCGCGAAGTCCGGACGCGGCTGATGCGTGAAATATTCCGCGACATCCACCGTTTCCTGATCGGTCAGGCCCCCCTGTCCGAGCGGGAAGCGGTCATGGAACGCGATCGGCATGTTGCGCTTCACGAAGGCGGCCGCCGTATAGGTACGCGCCATGCCCGCGCCAAGGTTGAACGAGTCGTCGCCCCAGAGCGGCGGGTACACCCATCCGCCCGCGGCGTTCTTCACCCCCTCCCCGTCCCCGCCGTGGCACATCGCGCACTGCGCCGCGTAGACCTTCCTGCCGTTGCCGGCGTCCGGCACGATCCGGTTGCTGATCTTGCCGACGCCGCGCCCTTCGACCGTGTCGCCGGGCCGGGTCTCGCGGCGCATCCAGTCGAAATAGGCCACCATCGCCTTCATGTCCGCCGAGTCCGGCGGCAGCGGCTTGCCGTTCATCGAGCGCAGGAAGCAGCCGTTGATGCGCTCCGCCAGCGAGATCACCCGGCCGGCGCGCGGCGCATAGCTCGGAAAGAACGCCGAGAGGCCGACATACGGCGAACCGTCGGCGACCGTCCCGGCATTGAGGTGGCAGCTCGCGCAGTTCAGGGCGTTGCCGACCTGTCCGGGCAACATCCGCCGCGTGTCGAGGTTCAGGCGCGCCCCCTGCGTGAGCTGGCCCGCGTTGGGCTCGCCGAGCATGTCGGCGAGGCGCGGCGTCTCGAACCGCGTGTCGCCGCCGTGCCCCGCATGCAGTTGCCGCCGCATCCGCCCGACCTCGCCCGCGCCGATGGCCCGCGCATCGGCGCGGCCCCAGCTGCTGCGCACGAAATTGAGAATCTCCGCGATCTCCTGATCGCCGAGCGGCGAAAACGCCGGCATCGTGAGCACCCGCGCATGACGCACGGTCTGCGCCGAACGCCAGCCCGTCAGCATGATGTGGATCAGCGTCGACGGATCCTCCGAGCGCAACGCGGTATTGCCCGCCAACGGCGGAAACACGTCGCGAACCCCGGCCCCATCCGCACGGTGGCAGTCGTTGCAGAATTGCAGATATCCCAAGCCGCCGCGCGAGGTGTAGAGCGCGGCCGGCTCCCGCGACGCGGCCTCGGGAGCCGGCGCGATCGCCGGCGCCGGACCTTGCGCCACCTGCATCGGCTTGTCGTGCTCGGCGGCGGGCAGCGACTTGAGATAGACGCCGACGGCGAGCAGGTCGCCGTCGCTCATGTACTGCGTGCTGTGTTGGACCACGTCCACCATGTTGCCCGACACCGTGCCGTAGCGATTGCGCCCGGTCTTGAGCATCTCGGCCGTCTCCGGCGGCGTCCACAGCGCGCGCAGGCTGAGCGCGCGCCAGCCCTCGACGGTCTCGCCCGCGAGGTAGTCGCGGCCGCCGGCCCCGGCGTCCGACATGGTCTTTTCCTGGAACCCGAGGCCCCGCGGCGTATGACACGCGCCGCAGTGCCCGAGCCCCTGGACGATATAGGCGCCGCGATTCCATTCCACGCCGCGCGCGGCGTCGGCCTTGAAGGGCACAGCGTCGAGAAAGGCCCGGTTCCACAGCGCGAGGCCCCAGCGCTGGTTGAACGGGAAGCGCAGCGCGAGCGGCCGGTTGGCCTGCCGGACCGGGGCCACGCCCTGCATCAGATAGCTGTACAGCGCCCGCATGTCCTCCGGCGAGATCTTCGCGTACGACGGATAGGGCATCGCCGGATACAGGTGATGGCCGTCGGCGGCCACGCCCCGGCGCATCGCGCGATCGAACTGCTCGAAGCGATAGCGTCCGATGCCGGTCGCCGGATCGGGCGTGATGTTGGTCGAATGCAGTTCGCCGAACGGCGTTTGCAGCGCCAGGCCGCCCGCCAGGGGCCTGGACTTGTCGCCCGTATGGCAGGCCACGCAATCGCCGAGACGCGCCACGTAGCGCCCGCGCGCCACCTGGGCGCGCGTCGCGGCGTCGAGATCCGCGGCATAGTGGGCGGGCAGGTCGTCGATGATCCGGGGCGGCGCGACATGCGGCGACACATCGGAGGCCGGCCACGCCGGCGCGACCTGGGCGAGCATGCCCGCCACCATGAACATCCGTGCGACGCGACCCAGCGCCGTCGTCCTACCCCCAAGCTTCATACTCATTCTCTGAACGCGTGCTTTCTTTTGATTGGCGGCATGCGTCGAGCGCGGGACAAGGCCGCCAGGCGTTCAGTTCAGCGCCTGGGCCGGCTGTCCGTGTCGCGATGCCCTGATGGTCCCCACTGCGGAATCAGTATGCGGGGATCATGCGGGCGCACGCTTGATGATCATCAAGCGAGAACTCAAGCCCGGCGATTGTTTCATCAGAGATAGCAGACGGCGGGCGGGACGAGGCGGAACGGGATGCGCGCTCAACCCGCCGCGAACACCGGGACGGGCGCTGCGCAAGGCGATGTTCGGTTGCGGCTCGATGCCGACGCGACGCCGTCGAGCGCCGGCGGGCGGGCACGGCGCGTCGCCGCGCGAACCGCCGGGCCACCGGATGCCCGGAGCGGTCCGCGTCGGCCTGCCTGCTGCCTACCCGCCGAACGGCGAGACCAGCATAGCCTTCGACGCCTTGGCCGCCCGCGCCGCGCCCGGCGCGCTCAGGTTCGCATCGTTCAGCACCTTCGCCAGACGCACGCCGGCGCGCTTCAATTGCAGCGCCACGTCGTTCGTCGCCGTGTTCACGTAGTGGGACGACAGCACATACGCGCCCTTGCTGTTGGGCGCCGGCAGCAGCCCGTATGAATCGCGCTGCGCCACGCCGAAGGCCTCGAGCGACCAGTCGCGCGGCGTTTGCGTCTGCCAGCCGGCGATGTCGGACGGCGCGATCTGCGGGATCAGCGTGTTGGCGACGTCGGCGGCGCTGCTGCCCAGTTGCTGGACGAAGGCCGTGTCCCAGTAGCTGTGCAGGTTGCTCGCCTTGATTCCGCTCGCCGACGCTTTTTTCTCGTTGCCGCCCTCGTCGTTGTCGTCGCTCGAATGCAGCGGCTGGTGTTCGTCGCCGACGAAATGCAGCACGAACTGCAGCGCCATCAGCCGTTCGGCGTCCGAGGTATCCGGCGCTTGCAATTCCGTGACGAATTGATTGATCTTGTCGACCACGCATGCCTGCGCCGGGCCTTGCGAGGCGAGCGTGTTGGCCGGCAGCGGCGGGTGCCCGAAGCAGGCCGCGTCGATATCGCCCGTGCCGATCTCCGTGTCGACATAGTGCCAGCCCGACGTATACGAATGCGAGGTGCGATACCGGTCCGCCCAGGTCGCTTCGCTCGCGATGTCGGTGGCGGTCAGGCCGCTCGTGTCCGTGGCGAGGATCGCGTTCACGGCGTCGCGGGTCTGGCTCGTCAGGTAGTAGTTCGCGATCGTCGCGACCACTTCGTGCCCTTCGTCGCCCCAGGCGAAGACGCTCGACGCGGCAGACAGGCATAGCGCGCCCGCCAGCCCTTTCAGCATCGGACGAAACGGGCGCCGCGCGCGCGGCGCGTGGTCGTTTTGAGTGACGTGTTTGCTCTGCGGAAGATCGGCCATGGTGCGCTTTCTCTCAGTGGGGATTGGAATGGGAATGACGCGGGCCCATCCTAACGCCCTGCAAATGAACGGTCGATGACATTTCGATCGGATTGCGAAATGTATCTTTCTGAAAGAAGGACTGGTATTTCCGCGTAAGGGAAAGCCAGGTTCGAGGCGCGCGTCGTTTCACAAGCCGATCACATGCGCACCGATCGAGGACGGATGCCGCCCGGTGGTGGGGCAGGCTGCGTGCGCCGGCTTTGCTCGCCCGCATTGCTCACATAGCGGGCAAGCGCTTCAATCGTTGGGATTCCGGAAGAACGTCGGAGCGATATCGATTGCAGCCGCGCGATGTGCGCCGCATCCGTCATGCAACCGACATCGACATGCAATCCGTTGACGCTCGACGCGAGCGGCGAATCTCTTGTCCCGCCTGAGCCGACGGCGGCATCCGTGTCACACCACGGACTTCTGCCGCCCAGGTGAAACGCGAACGACGCGGCCGACGCATAGCCGGCCGCGTCGCCCCCGCTTCAGCGCCGAGGCACGTTCACTTCAACGCGTCGGCATGAAAAGCCAGGTGCTCGCCGATGAAGCTGGCGATGAAGTAGTAGCTGTGATCGAACCCCGGCCGCAGGTTCAATTGCAGCGGATACCCCGCCGCCTCGCAGGCCTCGCGCAGAAGCTGCGGCTTCAACTGGACCGCGAGGAACTCGTCCCCTTCCCCTTGATCGACCAGCAACGGCAGCCTGTCGGTCGCCTGCTTCACCAGTTCCACCGCGTCGTGCCGCTTCCACGCGTCGCGATCGTCGCCGAGGTAGGCCGTGAAGGCCTTTTCGCCCCAGGGCACCTGGCTAGGCGCCACGATCGGCGAGAACGCCGATGCGCTCCGGTAGCGCGCCGGATTGCGCAGCGCAATGGTCAAGGCGCCATGCCCGCCCATCGAATGACCGCTGATCGCACGCGCGTCGCTGGCCGGAAACGCCGACTCGATCAAGGCCGGCAGTTCATGCACCACGTAGTCGTACATGCGGTAATGGGCCGCCCACGGCTGCTGCGTCGCATTGACGTAGAACCCCGCGCCCGTGCCGAGGTCGTAGCCCGGGTCGTCGGCCACGTCGTCGCCGCGCGGGCTCGTGTCGGGCGCGACGACGATGATGCCGTGCGCCTCGGCATAGGCCTGCGCGCCCGCCTTCGTGATGAAGTTCTGCTCGGTGCAAGTCAGGCCCGAGAGCCAGTACAGCACCGGGCACGTGTGCCCGCGCAACGCGGCGCCGGGCAGATAGATGCCGAATTTCATGTCGCATCCCACGGTGGACGAGGCGTGCTTCCACACCTCCTGGCTGCCGCCGTGGCTCGCGTGTCGCTCAACGCGTTCCATGCTGGTTAAACCTCCCGGTAGTTCCGTTCGCGCGAACCGCGCCGTGTCGGCGGGACCGGACGCCGAACGGCCCCGGCCCCGCGCGCCGCATCAATAGTGGACAACCGTGCGGATCGACTTGCCTTCATGCATCAGATCGAACGCCTCGTTGATCTCGGCGAGCGGCTTCGTGTGCGTCACGAACGGCGCGAGTTGGATCGTGCCGGACATCGCGTCCTGCACCATGCCCGGCAGTTCCGAGCGCCCCTTCACGCCGCCGAAGGCCGTCCCGAGCCAGCGGCGGCCCGTCACCAGCTGGAACGGACGCGTGGAGATTTCCTGGCCCGCGCCGGCCACGCCGATGACGACGGACTGGCCCCAGCCGCGATGCGCGCACTCGAGCGCCGCGCGCATCACGTTGACGTTGCCGATGCATTCGAAGCTATGGTCGACGCCCCAGCCCGTCATCTCGACGATGACCTGCTGGATGGGCTTTTCATGATCCTTCGGATTCACGACGTCGGTCGCGCCAAAGGCCCTGGCGAGGTCGAACTTGCCCGGGTTGGTGTCGACGGCGATGATGCGGCCCGCCTTGGCCAGCTTCGCGCCCTGGATCACGGCAAGACCGATGCCGCCCAGCCCGAAGACGGCCACCGAATCGCCTTCCTGCACCTTCGCCGTATTCTTCACGGCGCCCAGGCCCGTGGTGACGCCGCAGCCGAGCAGGCAGACCTGCTCGGGGTTCGCGCGCGGATCGATCCTGGCGAGCGAGACTTCGGCCACGACCGTGTATTCGCTGAAGGTCGAGCACCCCATGTAGTGATAGATCGGCTGGCCCCGGTAGCTGAAGCGCGTGGTGCCGTCCGGCATCACGCCCTTGCCCTGCGTCGCGCGCACGGACACGCACAGGTTGGTCTTGCCGCTCTTGCAGAACAGGCACTCGCCGCATTCGGCCGTGTAGAGCGGGATGACATGGTCGCCGGGCTTGACGCTCGTCACGCCCTCGCCGACTTCCACCACGATACCGGCGCCCTCGTGCCCCAGCACGACCGGGAACAGGCCTTCCGGATCGTCGCCCGACAGGGTGAACGCGTCGGTATGACACACGCCCGTGTGCGTGATCTTCACCAGGACCTCGCCTTTGCGGGGCGGCTCGACATCGATCTCGACGATTTCCAGCGGTTGGCCCGCGGCGAATGCAACAGCAGCACGTGATTTCATGACTATCCTCACACGAAGAATGGGGAGCGGACGACCGTTCGAGCAGCCGCCGTTGAAGGTTAGCGTAGGTAGGAACGCACCAGGGACACGATGCCGTCGACGGACTGCTGCGCCGCCTCGTTCGCGTCGCCCAGATGCGCGAACTCTTCACGCAGATGGCTTTCGAGCACGCCCGCCATCAAGCCGTTGATGGCGCCGCGCACGGCGGCGATCTGCTGGAGGATCGGACCGCAATCGGCGCCCTCCTCGAGCGCGCGCTCCAGCGCATCCAGTTGCCCGCGCACACGACGCACGCGGGCCAGCACGCGCTTCTTTTCCTCGGCGGTATGCGGCATGAGCGATTCGCTTGATACTAGGTGGGGGTATGTTACCCAATACTCCCACCTAGTATCAAGCGCTATCTCGCCGGCGCGTCGGGCAGCGACCTTCGGGCAATCCGGCGTGGCTTGGAATGACCCGCCGGCGCGCCAGGTCCGGGACAGGCTCCGTCGCGACGCGAAGTGTCGGCGTCGGGTCGTGGCGGAGGGCGTGGGGAGACGGAGGGCAGTTCGGGCGGGACGGGAGAACGCGGTTGACCGGAAGAGGAGGATCGGGCGAAGTCGCGGCGACCTCGCATACAGCGTCCGTCGGCTGCCCGGCCTCATCGGGCGCAGGCGCCGTCACGCGCCGATCAGGTGCAGCACGACCTCGCGCCGATGGCCCGCGCGGCGATGCTCGAAGAGGTAGAGGCCTTGCCAGGTGCCCAGCACCATGCGCCCATGCTCGACCGGGATCGACAATTGCACCTGGGTCAGCGCCGCGCGCAGATGCGCGGGCATGTCGTCGGGGCCTTCCGCGTCGTGCTCGTAGCGTGACGCATCCTCCGGCGCGAGGGCGGCGAAGTAGCGCTCCAGGTCGCGCCGCACCGACGGGTCCGCGTTCTCCTGGATCAACAGCGAAGCCGAGGTATGCCGGCAAAACACGGTCAGCAGCCCGGTGCGAATCGCTTGCCGCTCGACGAAGGCCTGCGCCTGCCCCGTGAATTCGACGAGCCCCGCCCCGCGCGACTCGACGAGAAGGTGTCCGATCGCCTGTCGCATGATCAGCGGGCGCGGCTCAAGCCAGCGCGGCGAAGCCCTCGGCCTCGATCTGCGCGGCGCTGTCGGGACGCACGACGCGGGCGACTTCGACGCCCTCGCGCAGGAACACGAGGGTGGGCCACAGCTTGATGCGGAACGAACGACCCAGCGGCCGGCCGGGGCCGTCCTCGATCTTCAGATGCCGGACCGCGGGATGCGCCGCGAACGCGGCTTGAATCGCCGGCTGCGCCCCCGCGCAGATACCGCACCAGTTGGCGCCGAATTCGAGGACCGTCATGCCCGCGAGCGCGTCAACTTCGGTGCGCGCGGGGGCGTCAGGGGTGTAGGCCGTTGGAGTATGCATCGCCGCTCTCGGATACCGTGAAAAAAGGGCTGTGACCTGCTGCGAAGCCAGCGGCCCTACTGTAGCGGAAAGCCGGCCGCGCCGCAGCCGATGCGACGCGCGGACTGCGGCGGGCGCGCAGCGGCATGACAGGCGGCATGAACGCATGAACGAGCGAGCGCGGCAGACGCCGCGCGGCGCGATGCTTGCCGATCCCCGGCTTCTTACCCATAATGCGTGAGCCATCAGGGGGAGCCGGTTTGCCGGCTGAGAGGTTCCGGGTGCGGAACGACCCCTAAACCTGATCCGGATAATGCCGGCGTAGGAATGAGGTCATCGACGTGTCCTGCACACCCTCCCCTGGCGCGGGCTCCACCGCCGCCGCCCCTCCGCTCCACCGCCCGGGCCGATCACGCCGATGACCCCGCCCGTCATTGCGCTGGTCCTGTTTGCCGCGATCCTGCACGCGACCTGGAACGCCGTGCTGCGCAGCGGCGCCGACCGGCTGTGGAGCATCACCGTCATGAGTTTCGCCACGACCGCGGCGGCGGCCGCGTGCGCGCTCTTCCTGCCGCTGCCCGCGCGCGCGAGCTGGCCGTATCTCGGCGTCTCGGCCATGCTGCAGGTGGGCTACAGCCTCTTCCTCGCGTATGCGTACAAGGGCGCCGAACTGGGCCTGATCTACCCGATCGTCAGGGGCACCGTGCCGCTCCTCGTGACGATCGGCGGCTACCTGTTCGCCGGGCAGACGCTCCACGACGGCTCGCTGCTCGGCGTCCTGCTGATCTCGGGCGGCATCGCGAGTCTCGCGCTCGGCCGCCGCCGGATCCAGGCGCGGCCGCTGCTCGCCGCGCTCGTCACGGGGCTGTTCATCGGCAGCTACGTGACGACCGACGGCGTGGGCGTCAGGCTCGCCGGCGATCCGCGCGCCTACGCGGCCTGGATTTTCATCCTCTACGGGATCCTGATGCCGGCCGTGTATGCGCTGTACGGCGGCAAGCTCGCCAAGGGCTATGCCCGCAACGAGACCGTCAAGGCCATGCTGGGCGGCGTCATCTCGATGATCAGCTACGCGGCGACCGTCGCCGCGCTGTCGCTCGGGCCGCTCGGGCCGGTGTCGGCGATCCGGGAGACCAGCATCGTGTTCTCGGTGATCATCGGCTGGCTGTGCCTCGGCGAACGTCCGACCCGGCATCGCGTCGCGGCCAGCATGGCGGTGGTGATCGGCGCGGTCTGCCTGACCTATCGCGCCTGAGGCCCGAGCCGGGCACGCGCGCGGCGCATCCGCGGCCGCGCGCGCCCATGCGCCCCGTGCGTTACGAATACACCGGCCGCCGCGCCGCCTCGGCGGCCAGGAACCTCGACCGCGCCCGCAGTTCGCCTTCCCGGAAATAGCCGCCGCGCAACGTGCGCTTGAAGCCGCTCGCCCCGAAATCGCCGCGCCCGTGGAAGATGCGGCGGTTGTCCCACACCACCATGTCGCCCTGCGACCACGCATGCGTATACGCCTTCGTCGTGTCGACGAGCCGGGTTTTCAGCGCCTGATACGCGTCGAAGAACGGCAGCATGTCGTCGAAGCCGACGCCGTCGAAGAACATCTTCGTCGGGTTGTTGATCAGGCGTTCGATCGCCCCCGCCGGCGTGAGGCGAATGATCGGCGTGCGGTGCTCGTACACCTTGCGCGCCTTCGGATACTCCGCGCGATACAACACCGGCGTGTTCGCCAGCTTTTCGAACGCGGCGGGCGTCGCTTCCCGCAACTCCGACGCGATCGTGTAGCCGTCGACGAAGCGCGTGTTGCCGATGTTGTCCAGCGCGCATCGCGGGCTGACATCGAGGCCGTACAGGAACTGGTAGTCGGGCGGCGGCGAGCAATACGGAATGTCCGTATGCAACGGCAGCGCCTTCGTGCTGAACGACACGCTGTCGGTTTCCTCGTCCGCCTTCACCTCGAGATCGAAGAACTCGCCGAAGTACGAACGGTCGAGAAATCCGGCCAGTTGACGGCACACGCCGCCGAATTCCGCGCCCGGCGCGGCGGAATCCGCCTTCAGCACGACGATCCCGTATTCGAACAGGTGCTGCAGCGCGCGCTGCAGCACCGCGTCGCTGTCGAGCGCATCGCCCAGGTCGAAGCGCATCGAGGCGGGCGCGCCGTCGGGCCAGCGCCGCCACGCGGGGCGTTCGTCCGACGGGACGGGCGCCGCGTGCTCGCCGTAGTCCCGGTCCCGCAGCCAGTCCAGCGCATACGTGCTGACGTGCCCGTCCCGCCAGACGATGCGCAGGCCGACGTGATCCGTCGCGACGCTCGTCGGCTGGATGTCGGCCGGTACGACGCTCGGATCGAAGTGCCGCTGATGACAGTAGTTGTTGAAGCAACGATCGCATCGGCAGGCCTGACGCAGCCATACCCAGTGATACCGGCCAGCACGGCCGTCCTGCCAATCGATCTGGAGGTGCCGATGATGCGAGGTCAGCATGACGAATCTCCTGGAAGAACCGCGACCCGGCGCCGGGTCAGACTTTCTCGGCCGCGAACACGCCTTGCGTCAGCCATCCCGATTGCATGTAGCGGATCTTCCGCTGCCAGCGCTCGACGATGTGCTCGGCGTCGGCCTCGTCGATCGAGGGGTCGCCCACGGCCCGCCTCGCTTGATAGTGCTGAAGATCATCGACGAGCTGCGCTTCGGCCACCCGGCTCACGTCGCCGTGCTCCACGAGCCGGAAGCCGGCCGCCGCGATGATGCGCGCGTACGCGTCGATCGATTTCAGGTCGTAGCCGCTCGCGGCGGTGTAGGTATCGAATTCGGACGACGTGCCGTTCCGGCAGAAGTCCGAGATGAACAGCCCGCCGCCCGGCGCGAGCAAGGCATGGCATCGCGCGAACAGGCCCGGCTTGTCGGGTTCATACATGAGCGCATCGCGCGAATAGATGATGTCGAACCGTTCCGCGTCGAGACTGCCCACATGGACGTCGCCGTGGATGAAACGCACGCGCCGCCGCGGATCCAGCGCGGCCTGGCGGATCACGGACAACTCGGTCATGCGGTGCGCGGTATCGAGCGCCACGACCTCGACATCGTGGCGGGCGGCCAGATAGAACGCGGCGCCGCCGAGGCCTGAACCGATGTCGAGCAGACGCATGCCCGGCCGGAGCGCCATCCTGTCGGCCAGCATCGCCTTGAATCCGGCCAGCCCGCCGGGACTCTGAAATCCATCTCCATAGATAATTTCGGAACGGAGAATATTATGCGGATCCGTATACCGTTGTGATTCGTATTTCTCGGATATTCCCACGACGCTTGCATGCATGATCGACCTCTCTTGTATTTGAGAATGCCTCTCCACAAGGCTGCAGTTTTATATAGGGAGCAATAGATCGCCATTTATTCGAGCCGGCGACTCGGGCGAAATGGACTTCAGAAGCGAGGGGTTCGCCCGGCGCGCGATTCGCGGCATCCGGCCTGCGCGACGCGCGGCGGCTCGCCGGCCCGCAGCGGCCTTCCGGGTGCGATCGAGAGCTGTCATGTCTATCAGGTATTCATGCGGCGCGTCTCCTGGCATGTGGGTTATCCGTCAAACAATCGTCCGCCTTCGCCCTACATCATTTTCTTATCAATCTTATTATCGAAATGCCGTTGATTTCGGCATGACGGAACATATACCACAACCGATTGGATCGAGAGGATTAGACTCATCAAAGATTATTGTGTTACCTTAAAAAATACTGACAATTCTAGTAGTCGACACACGATCCCGATGTAGATCCGGCATGACGGCGCATTGAACAATGCGGCCGCGGCTCATGCTGCGTGTGCGGCGGCCCGTTGATGGTTCATCCGCTTTCCGCACCCGGAACGAACCTGAGCGGCGCGCCCGCGGCGCTCTGTGGAGTAAGCACCTATGGTTGACCAATCCGGCGCCGATGCGCGCCCGCCTTTCGCACGGCCGCGCGTGGCGGTGATCGCCATCACGTTTCGCGGCGACGAGCTGATCCTGGTCCAGCGCAGGAACGAACCCCAGAAAGACAGCTGGGGATTTCCGGGCGGCTCGGTCGAGCCGGGCGAAAGCCTGCACGATGCCGTCCTGCGGGAGTTGATGGAGGAAACCGGCGTGCGCGCGGAAGCAGGCGAGCTGGTCGACGTCGTCGAAGTACGCGAGTTCGACCCGTCCGGCCGCCATCACCACTTCGTGCTGATCGCCCTGCTGTGCCGCTACGTCGGCGGCGCGCTCCGGCCCGGCGACGATGCGGCCGGGTGCCAGTGGGTGCGGGTGCCCGACGGCATCCGCGAATTTCCGGGCGTGCTGGCCGACCATGTCGAGCGGGTGGCCTTGCGCGCGCATGCAATCAATCATTCCAATCGAGAGAGGCATCAGCAATGAAGCGAATGTTCCTGGGCGGCCCCTTCAAATCATGGGTGGATCCGCGAACGGGCACGATGTCCGAGGCGCGCATCAAGCTGTTCGACCGCGTGATCGCGCATTTCGAGCAGCAGGGCTGGGACGTGCATTGCGCGCATCGTCGCGAGAAATGGGGCCGCGAATTCATGACGCCGGCCGTCTGCACCCGCACCGACTTCGAGCAGATCAGCCTGTGCGATTACTTCGTCGCGTTCCCCGGCGCGCCTGCGTCGCCGGGCACGCACATCGAGCTGGGCTGGGCGTCCGCGCTCGGCAAGTCAATCGTGCTGCTGCTCGAGGCGGACCAGGAATACGCCTACCTCGTGCGCGGCCTCGATGAAGTAACCCGGATCGAGCGCGTCGAATACCGCGACGACTATGTCGACCCGACGACGGTCGAGGCGGCCATCGAACGCCTCCAGGCCAGGCACTGACCATGCAGCCACGCTTCCCGAACCTCCATGCGCTCTATCTCGCCGCGCTCAGGGATGTGTGTACCGCGTACGAGTACCTGAATGCCCCCAGGGGGCAGGCGGAGCGTGAAATCATCGGCTACGGCGCGCGGATCGACAATCCGCGCGCGCGCTTCTGCCAGCATGCCGCGCGCAAGCAAAACATCGTCTTCAATTACGCGGAGGCGCTGTGGTACCTGTCGGGCCGGAACGATCTCGCGTTCATCGAATACTACGCACCCTCGATGGCGCGCTACAGCCCGGACGGCAAGACGCTACCGGGCACCGGCTACGGCGCGCGGCTACGGCACTTCGGCGCCGACGGGCTCGACCAGATCGAGCGCGCGATCGACATCCTGAAACGCGACGACGCCGAGAGCAAGCGCGTCGTCCTGCAGATCTTCGATGCGCACGAAGATCTCTACCGGCGCAACATCGATGTCTCCTGCACGCTGGGCCTGCAGCTGCTGCTGCGGGACGGCCGCCTCAACATGGTGGCGTTCATGCGCGCGAACGATGCGTACGTCGGCTTGCTGAACGACGTCTTTTCCTTCACGTTCCTGCAGGAATACCTCGCGTCGGCGATCGGCTGCGCGCTCGGCGCCTATTCCCACCACGTGGGTTCGATCCATGTCTACGACCAGAACCTGTCGCAGGTCGAGGCCTTGCTGCTGCAGCCCGAGTCGACCGTCACCACGGCCGAGCCGCCCCGCATGCCGGCCGGTTGCGGGCCCGCCACCATCCAGCGGGTCCTGGAGCACGAAGCACGGATTCGCGCCGGGCGCGTATCGCTCGACGCGCTGCAGGACATCGGCCTCGATGCGTACTGGCGCGACGTGCTGTGCCTGTTCTGGATCTATCGGCAGATCCAGGCCGGCGCGCCCGTCGCGGACGAGGCGCTGAACCTCCTCCACCCGCTCCATCGCGACTACGTGCTCAATCGCTGGGGCATCGCCCTGACCACACTTCAATAAGCAGGCATACACCATGAATACCGATTGGACGGAAGACCAGGTCTCGCGGCTGTTCGATGCCTACGACGATCGCGTCGAGGCCCGCTTCGGCTATCAACCGCTGATCGCCGCGATCAAGGCCGCACAGGGCGGCGCGATCAGCGTGCTCGACTACGGTTGCGGCGGCGGCAAGGTGTCGCGGCGGCTGAAGGCCGCCGGCATCGCGCGCGTGACGGGCGTCGACATCGCTCCCACGATGATCGAGAAAGCCACGGCCGCGGGCAGCGACGACACGCTGCGCTATGTCCACATCCGCAGCGGCACGCTGCCGTTTGCCGACGCCGGCTTCGATGCCGCGATCTGCTGCTTCCTGTTCATCAACGTGCCGGACCGGGCGGAACTCGGCCGCATCGCGGCCGACGTGTTCCGCGTGCTGAAGCCGGGCGGCCGCTTCTACGTGCTCGACACGAATCCGCGCACGACGGGCGTGCGCTACCCGACGTTCCGCAACGGGCATCCGGGCATCGCGTATGCCGACGGCGACGCGCGCCCCGTCTTCCTCGACGTGCCGGGGCACGGGACCTTCGAGATCATCGACACCCACTGGGACACGCCCACGTATCGCGACGTGCTGATCTCGGCCGGCTTCGCGATCGACGAAGCGAGGGAACTGAACGTGGCCGATGCGCAGCCTGCGGGCAACGCCGACACCGCCGCGGACGACCTCGGCGGCCATGCGCCCTTCGTGCTGTTCCAGGCCTCGAAACCGCGCGGCTGACGGCGATGACGCACGCGATATCCGACGCGGCGGCGATGGCTGCGCGCGCAACCGATGCCGAATCCGGCGGCGACGCCGGCAGGATCGCCAACGTGCTGACCATTGCCGGCACCGACCCGACGGGCGGCGCCGGAATCCAGGCCGACCTCAAGGCATTTTCCGCGCTGGGCGCCTACGGCATGTCGGTGATCACCGCCGTGGTCGCGCAGAACACGGTCGGCGTCCGGGGGTTTCACGCGCTCGACCCCGCCTTCGTCGCCGACCAGATCGACGCCGTATTCGACGACGTGACCGTACACGCGGTGAAGATCGGCATGCTCGCCACCGCGGAGATCGTCGAGGCGGTGGCCGCGGCGCTCATTCGTCATCGGGTCGGGACGATCGTGTTGGATCCGGTGATGGTCGCCAAGAGCGGCGACCGCCTGCTCTCGCCCGATGCGGCGGCGGCGCTCCGGGAGCGGCTCGTCCCGATCGCTACGCTGATCACCCCGAACCTGCCGGAAGCGGGCGTGCTGCTCGGACGCGCCGCGCCGGACTCCCTGGAGGCGATGCATGACGCGCTGCGCGCGTTGCACGCGCTCGGTCCGCAGTGGGTGCTCCTGAAGGGCGGGCATCTGCGCGGCGAGGTCAGCACCGATCTGCTGTTCGTTCCGGAGACGACCATCGCGCTGGACGCGCCGCGCATCGCCACCCTGAACGACCACGGCACCGGATGCACGCTGTCGGCCGCGATCACCGCGCTGCTTCCCCATCACCCGATGCAGGACAGCGTACGGCGCGCGAAGGACTATCTGAACGGCGCGCTGGCCGAAGCGTGGCGGCTGGACGTGGGACGCGGCCACGGACCGACCCACCACTTTCACGCGCTGTGGCGCTGACGTATCGCGCGCGCCCGCGTCATCGCCCACGGCACATCAACCAAGGAAATTCATCATGTATCGATTGCTATGCCGCGTCATGCTGCTGCTCGGATGCTGGCTCGTCACCCTGCCGCAGGCGTTCGCCGACGCCGCCGCGCCTCAATCCTTGACGGTCGCACTGTACCCGTGGGTCCCGCGCGTCGCCCAGTTCCAGAAGGCGATCGAGACGGAATGGAAGAAAGTGCAGCCCGGCGTCGCGCTGCAATTCGTCAGTCCGGATGACTGGGACGGCGGCTACACGAACGACCCGCCCGCGAACGCCGATGTCTACGTCTACGACGCGATCTTCTTCGACTACTTCCGGAGCCGGAACTGGCTGGAGCCGCTCGCGGCCGCGGAGGTCCAGAACATCGACGACTACGTGCCCTACGCGATCAACGGCGTGAAGGTCGGGGACCGCTACTACAGCCTCCCGCAACTGGGCTGCGCGAACATGCTGTTCTACCGGAAGGACGACGCGGCGCTGGCCGCCGCCAAGACGCTCACGCAGGTGCACTCGGCATTGCAGCAATGCACGTACACGAGCACGGTGCCGCCGGACAAGCGCGGGCTGATGGTCGACATGTCGGGGCGCACCACCAACAGCGCGCTCTATCTCGACGCGGTGCACAGCCAGAACGGCGCATATCCGCTGCCGCTGCCCTGGAGCCCGGGCGACCTGAATCACGACGCCATCGCGAACATGCGCGCGCTGCTCGCGATGGCCAGTTTCAAGAACGCGACGACGAGCCTGCCCGGCCAATACGACCGGTCCGTCTGGTTCAGCGACGGCGAGGGGCGCGCCGTGATCGCCTACTCGGAGTCGATGTCGGCGATGAGCGAGCAGGCTCGGCAGAATATCGACTTCAAGTTCATGCCCTTGTCCGACCGCGACCAGCCGCCGCTGTTCTATGCGGATGTCATCGGCGTCAACACGTCGACGAACCTGCGCGGCACGCGCACGCTGGCCGTGCAGCTGGCCAACGTGATCGCCGCCTCGTCGACGATGCTGGCCAGCATCGGCCCCGACGCCAGCGCCGTGCCGCAGTATCTGTTCGCCGCGCGCCGCAGCGTCCTCGCGACGCTGGCGCGCCGCTATCCGCTCTACGGCAAGATGAACGCGCTGCTCGATGCGAGCGAGCCGGTGATGTTCAAGCTCGACGCGCAGGCCCGCAACTGGCTTGCGTCGATGAGCCCGGCGATTCAGCAACAGGCGCAATCCAGCTACGCATGCGGCTGCGACATCGATACCGCGCAGTCCATCCCCAACTATCGGAGCGCGCAGGCGGTTTGCCCGACGGTTTGCGCGGCGCAGGGCGGATGGAACGGCCAGTGGACCAATCAACCGCCCGCCGCGCCGGCCGGGACGTCGGCATGCGGTTGCAACGCTTGCCCGACGCCCTCGGCTCGCGCGCGGCTGTTGCTCAAGGGCGCGGCGCAGTAAACGTCGTGACGTGACGGTCGTGGCCCTTCGACGGTTGAAGGGCCACGGGAGGCGGCGTGTTTGCTGGTGCGACGGCATGGATATCCGATCCCGGGGATCAGCACGCGGGCCCCCTCGGTGAAATCCTTGTGGAGGGAACGCGTCGGATGCGCCCCCCGGCCGCTCTTCGTCTGGCCGGAGCGGGCAACTTCAGCATGATGCGGGCAAGCAAAGCGAGCCGTCGAAAGCCCGCCTTGCTGCCCGGGTGAAATAATTGCTTCGGATTACTGATTCATCGATCGCATGCCGGATGGAATAACGGTCGCTCGGAAACCCGCACCGAGACGGTAAGCCGGAACGACATGCAGCCCGGCAGCCGACACTTCGCCGAACTTGCTTGGAATCCCTCGCCTGGCGCATGCCGCGGCCAAGTTACATGACCCTCACGCCGCAATCGCCCACCAGCGCGACGGCTTGGTCGACGGACAGAATCGTCCCTTTCAGGTGCTTCGACACATCGGCCAGCCTCAGCCCGCTCAGATCTACGGATCTCAGGTCCGCGCCGTCAAACCGGCTGTCACGCAGGCGTGCATTCCGCAGGCTGCCCCCTTCGAACACGCCATCGCGAAAATCGCATTCCGACAGGTCCGCACCGGAGAAATTCAACGCCTCGGGCGTCTGCTTGCGAAACGGCATGCCGCGCAGATCCGCCGCGACGAGCAGCGAATCATGGATGCCGAGCCCCAATGTCCACGCGCCGACGAGACGCGCACCCGTCAGCTTCACTTCGGTGAAAATGGCCGACGCGAGCTGCGCGCCGGTCCAATCGGTATTGTTCAGGTCGCCGCGGCAAAAACGGGCGTCCGTCAAATCCGCGTAGCGGAATTTTGCCCTGGCGCCCATGCAGGCAAGCCAGCGGCTGCCGGCCAGGCCGCAGCGTTCGAGAAGCGTATGGGTGAAGGAGCAGTGGCTGAAGCGGACTGCGTGAAAATCCAGGCTGGAGAGATCCTGGTCGTCGAAGGTGCAATGATCGAAGGTCGGCGCTTCGCCGCCGTCTCTAAGCAGAGCGGCCAGCTCTTCCCGGCACAAGCTCAAGTCACGGAATACCGCGCCGGTCTTGAAGGACGGCTCGTTCGCGTTGCTGCGCATTGACAGACCTCGGTATGGAGGGTCAGCGGCAACGCGGTCACGATGCGCCCCCTCACCTGGTCAAAGCAAGGTCGACGCCGTGGCACATAGAACCCCGTCATGGGTGCAGGAGGTACCAACCTGCCACTCTATTTTCGGCTGCGGGATTTTATCATCGGCGTGTGCGCAAGGCGCTCGCGCAATCATGCGCGCACGACGTGAAAGGGGATGAAGTGACAGGCGTCCGGTGGTGATCGACCGAACTTGCCGGCTGCGCGCACCTTGAGTCCGTTTACGGATAGCGACGACCTACTTCCTGCGCCCCGTTCCATCGGGCAGGCATGGCGCGTGGCTTTTAAAGTACGGAACAATCGCCACAGGAAACTTGCCTTGTATTGATTGAATGCGTTGCAATTAAAGATAAACCTAATCGGTTTTCCGGGTATCACACCCCAGGCGCTGAATTACGTTGATCTGCGTTGATTGGATCATGATGCGGATTTAGGGGTGACGCTGCCGCTGCTCCCGGCTTTGCTCATTGTCGTGGACGACGTGATGGTGAGCTCGCAGCACGGGGTGACGTTCGCTCGTGTTTGGCCCGGATCGAAAGCCGCAATCTCGGACGTCATGCCCGACCGAGACAATCGATGAACTTGCTCGATCCAATGGAGTAACGCGATGAGTACCCCGCTTCCGAACCCACAGGGCGACGTCGAGCGCGAACCGCTGCATCACCGCCAGATCGATCTTCAAGGCTATCGACGCAGCGATGGTCTGTACGAAGTACGTGCGCATCTGATCGACCGGAAAACCCATGACTTCGTACCGCCCGGCGGCGATCGGGAGATTCCCGCTCAGACGGCGGTCCACGATCTCGGCGTTTCGCTGGTATTCGATCCGGCAACCATGATCGTGCGTGCCGTTGACACCTTCGTCCATGCCCATCCCTATGCGCAATGCCCGGGAGGGGGAGCCACCCTGCAGGCGCTTGTCGGCTTGCGCATCGGCGCGGGCTGGAACAGCGAGATTCGCAAGCGGCTGCCGAATTGCGATACCTGCACGCATTTGAAGGAGTTACTCGGCCCACTCGCGAGCACCGCCATTCAAACCACGGTATTGCTGCGCACTCGCGCCATCCATGCGCAGGATGGAAGCGGCAAACCGCTCAAGATCGATAGTTGTTTTACCTACGGGGCGTCGCGAGATCTGGTTCGGCGATTATGGCCTGAGCACCATCGTCCGGAAACATCGGAAGTGAAGGATTAATCGGAGATAACCGGGGACGTCGGCCAATCATTGTCCGGCGTCAGATCCTGGCTAGTTGCGAATCGCCTTGCGCCGTCACGGTGCCACTGCCGATGTCGCCAAGCGACTCCGGAAAATCGAATGGTCGACACGCAAAGAACCACACCGCCCGTGCGATCGGCCGGCTCCGCGCTTATTACATCGAGGGTTGCAGGTCGATGACTTGGCCGAGCCGATGCGGATGAGCAGGTCGCCTTTCCATCCGCATCTTCGTCGGCTTACCGGCATGAGCCTGCGGCAATGCCAGAAGTGGATCGACTGAAGGAAGCATGTTACCTGATGCTGTCGAGTGGACGAGGCGCGGCGGGCATGGCGTCTCGCGTGGGATATGACGACCCAACTCAGGCCAATCACAGGTGCAGCCGGCAGTTCGGGAATTCGCCACACCGAGGCACTGATCTCTTGTGACATCAAATGGATACCCAGCCGTCTCGCGAATCGATCTCGGCAAGACCGTCTCCGTAGCGAGGCGCGGTTGTCACGTGACAACCGGATCAATTGACACGCGCCTGCGCGGAGGGATTTGCTCACCGATTTGTTTTGAACATTACGATATACGTATCAATCAAGACGTTCGGCACTTTTGTAGCGCTCCGCCCGCCTGGCTGGGCAACGGTTTCATATACGCCCCCATTTTTACCTGCGTGACAGGCTGTCAGCGTGAAACAATCCCTTCGACTCCCTCCCCAAACCCCCTCCAGCAAGGCTTTATGCGCCCACTCCATTCTTCCGAGAATGTTTCACGAAAATGCCTCGGCCACGCACATTCCTCTTCATCAGCCGCGAAATCGCCTGCGTGTGGACTGGGGCATCGCCAATCGAAGCGCCTTCGAATGTTTCCGAACAAAACGCTCCGGACAGCGACACCGCCCATTGCACGCCATCGGCGTCAACAATAATAAGGGCCGCATCATCAACCCCTCACATCTCCGCAATCCACCGAGCCGTTTCGCCCTCCCGCATTACAGTCGGTCACCGTTCATCTAGCCGAATAACGAACTAATCTCCACGACGAGCCACGATACTTGGACGCTGCATGCCAATACCGATCGCCTCGCATCTCCTGATTGACGATCGATGACACCATCGCCAAAAAATGCTGCTCACTTAAACGCCTTCAATCCGCTCGCCGTTCCAGCGCCCATGCGCCATCGCCGCAGCACGGTTGTCACGTAACAACCCGCGGCTAACGCCAGCCAAGTCGAAAGAATAAAAAACACAAGCTGAGTTCAGCCGAGTTCCCGTCCTCCGAAGCATCTCAATGTTGGGTTGTTACGTGACAACCCAACCACGCACACGCAAGCTTGCTAAAAACCACTTGCATCTGCCCAGACGTGAGCGGAACGTTGATCAGATGAAAGGGAAATCTCGATAGGGGCAATCCAAGTTCAATCTAGTCTCATCGCACGACTCAAGATTCGCTCGCGAAGATAAACATGCTTTAGTCGAGCTATCCAACGCACGACGAATGTCTCCGCCGTGCCGCCCATCGCACATCCGTTTGTCACGTGACAACACTGCCATACGGCTATTCCTATAAAACACCATTCTGTTGGACTTTTCTCTAGCAATTGAATATATTATGCAAAACTCATTGGGGAATTTAATGGCATTCAAGATCGCCGTGAGCAACCAGAAAGGCGGGACGGGCAAGACAACCCTCTCGGTCAATATCGCCGCCGCGTTCGAAGCCGGCGGCAACAAAGTCGCCCTGATCGACGCCGACCCCCAGGGCACCTCCGTGCGCTGGGTCACCAGCGGCGAGAACACCTTGCCGATGACCGTCCTCTCCCTGGCCCCGGCCGGCCGAGGCATCGGCGCGGAAATCAAGAAGCAGGATGCCCACTTCGACGTCATCGTCGTCGACTGCCCGGGCAACCTCGAAGATCCCCGTATTGCCTCCGTGCTCGAAGTCGCCGACTTCTGCCTGGTGCCGCTCTCGCCATCGCCAGCGGATCTCTACAGCACCGTCGCGATGATCCGGATGATCGAATCGATGCGCGCCGTCCGCAATCCTCAGCTGTCCTCCGCACTGATGCTCAATAGCGTCAATGGAAAAACAAAAATGCGCGAAGAAATTCTAAAAATTCTTAGGGCAGAGGAAATAGGGGAGCATCTGCTCGAAAGCCAGATCGCGCAGCGGGAGGTCTATCGGCAAACCTTCGCACTCGGCACGACCATCCATCATCACAACCGATACATGAAAGGGCTCAAGGAAGCCCGCGCAGAAATCGAAAAACTGGTCACCGAAATGGCCCAGTACATCGCCTCCACGCGCGCAACCGGAGCAGCTCATGGCTAAGGACGCCTCGAAAGACAAGAAGCCTACCGGCAACCTCCATCTGGCAGCCGGCCTGTTGCGCGGCCTGGCGCAGGAAAACGCCGCGCTGGCAACCCGCCTGCCCGACGCACCGGCGCAGCGCCCCGTCGTCCACATGCCGGCCGCGCCTGCGCCTCAGCCGGTTGAGCCCGGCACGGCCCCGTCGGATCTCGACGCGCCGCAGCGCGTGGCGCTGAAGGACTGCATCCCGAATCCGTTCAATCCGCGCGTCTTCTATTCCGAGGCGAGCCTGCACGAGCTGGCGCTCACGCTGAAGCGGGAAGGGCAGATCGAGCCGATCAAGGTGACCCGGCTGCCGGAATTCCCGGGCAAGCTCGTCGTGATCGACGGCCAGCGCCGCCTGCGCGCCACGAGCATCAACGGCGACGAATACATCAACGCCACGTTCCGCTCGGACCACACACCGGAACAGCTCTACACGATCGCCTACCGCGCCAACCACGATCACGAACGCCAGACGATCTTCGACGACGCAGTGGCCTGGAAGCGCCTGCTCGACGAAAAGGTCTTCCCGGATCAGAACACGCTCGCGGAGAAGATCGGCAAGGACAAGGCCTCGATCAGCAAGACCTTGTCGCTCAATGCGCTGCCCGCACCGATCCTCGAGCGGATGGCTGCCGCGAACGACAGCATCGGTCTGCAGGCGGCTTACTTTCTGAAGCTGATCTTCGAGCGCCTCGGCGAGCCCACCGCCGATCGCCTGCTGTCCGCCGTGATCGAGCGCAAGAAGTCCGTCCGCGATCTCGAGAATTTCCTCCGTACGCAGAACGAAGGAAATCCGAAGGCGGGACGCACGCGCTACAGCGTCCGTCATGACTTCGCGATCGATGCGCGCGCCATCGGCCAATTGAAGACCTATCCCGACGGACGCCTCGACCTGCAGTTGAAGGACGTGGCCGCCGCGGATCAGGAAGCGCTCGCCGACCAGCTCAAGGCGGTCATCGACGCCTACGTCGCCGGACGCGTCACCAGCGAACGCTGAACGCCCGGCGCCCATGACAAAAGACCTCGCATCGCGAGGTCTCAGGCTGCTGACAAACCCCACGTTTTTCGGAGCGTGGGGTTTTGCTTTTTAGAATCGGGCAGGCAGGGTTGCGGAGAGCGAGCAGACCGAACTGCGGGCCACGGGCTTTTTGCGCTCAGCTGGCAGCAAGACTGCTGCGCAGCAAGAACTCCAGCAGGTCGTCGGAAGTGGGTTCGCCCCAGGTATCGAGCGCGAGCCAGCGGAAGAAGCTCGTCTGCGCCAGCTTGCTCGCCTTCTTCTTCGGCGACAGCGTCAAATCCTTCGATCCCACGACCGTCTCGTTGTAGCGGTCGATGAGCGTGGTCTGGTCGTCGATCTCGAGTTCACGGAAATACGCGCCGGCCTCGTCGATCTTGGCGGCGAGATACTTGTCGCGGATCTGCTCCTGCTTGCTCTGTGCATTTTGCTTCGCGGGCGCCGCGGCTTCCGGCGCCTGCCCCTCGGCCAGCGTGTAGCCGTGGGAAAGCGCCTTGCGGAAATAGGCCCCGACATTGTCGAGCGGCGCCGCATTTTTCTTCGTCGTGCGATTGAGCGTATAGGCGAGCGCCGCCTTGATCCGCTGCACGCCGTACTGCGTGATCAGCCGGCGCGCCTCCGAGCGCGGAATGCCGAGCTTCGCCACTTCGTCGATCAGCGCCTCGTTCTTGACGTCGCCTTCTTCCACCGTGTCGGCGCTCGGCTTGCGCAGGACCTTGAACTGGACGGCCTCGACGCTGCGCCCGGACTTGTGTTCGATCAGTTCGAGCGTATGGTCGGAGACCTCGTTGACTTCCTGGATGCAGGGCACCAGGACCTTGCTCTTGAAGAGCTTGTATTCCTTGTACGACTGCGACGCCTTGTCCTGGCCCAGGATCAGGTCGCGAAACTTCGGCAGCGGAATCTTCGCGGTGATGCCGATGCCTTCGTAGCGCACCGTGTTTTCCCACAGCGCGAGCGAATGCGAACGCCGAAATTCGCGGGCGATACGCATGTCGATCAGCGCGTAGATTTCCGGGTTCAGCAGTTCGCTGCGGATCTGGTCGGAGAAGCTGTACTTGAGGACCGATTGCTCCAGCTCCGCACCGGCGAGCAGGCCGGACGCCTTCCAGACCGTCGAACGGTCCGCGGCAAGATAGTCCCAGTTGACGACGGTGCTGATCAGCGAATTCACCGTGTCCTTCACGTACTTGGTGTTGTTGCTGTTCAGCCCGCTCTCGTGCGAGAGCGCCGCGATCGAGATCGAGAAGCTGGTGCGTCCGGGCTCGAAGGCTTCCTGGCGAAGCGCGTTCTTGATCAGCGAGCTGAACATCTTGCGTTGCTGCAAGCCGATCTTGCCGGACTTCGGCGCGATGTGAATCGCCTGCACCGCCTTGCGCAGCAAGTCTGGAGGCTCAGGAGTTTGAAACAGCGAGACCTGTTTGTCAGAGCCTTTGCTTGCGGGCTTTCGCGGCATGGAGTATCCAGGCAAGGTAACCTTATTCAAAGCGGACTTTATACCTTTTCACCGCCCGCGGCAACGACCATCCTCGCGCGCCACTTGCACAATCCGAGCTAACTGGTCGACTGAAAAGAAGTTTTTTTGCCGGCCCCTCGGATGCCATGCCCCATAACCCTCTACCTTTTGGCCAGGCGCCATCCCAAAACCCGCTACCTTTGGGCGTTCCAGGCCTTTCCGGCTCCCCTGAACCGCCCCGAAAGGTAGCCTTTCATGGGGGTGAAACCGCCGAATCATTCGTCGGGCATCATTTTTGTGATGCCGTGCAGCAGTCTCTCAAAAAAGCCCCATAAACGGCTACCTGAAAAGGAACTCATAAACGGCTACCTTTCGTGCTCCCCGCCTCGAATCCGCACGGACTCGATTCCCCATAAACAGGAACCTTTTCACACTCCCATAAAAGGTTACCTTGCGACTGACCCCTACCTGTGCACAAGACGCTCGCGGACAGCACACCGGCGCTCGTCCGAATTGGAAATTTACGCGCTCCCATAGACATCCACCCTGGAAAGCTCCCATAGGCGGCTACCCTCAGGTGGGCATGAGTTTGTGCCCCCATAAACATCCCCCTGAAAAAGCTCCCATAAACAGCTACCCTCAAGGGCTCCCATAACCGGGTACCTGTGGTTTGCGGCATCGTCTATCCCATAACCGGGTACGTTTATCCCATATCCACAGACCTGTTTCCCCACGGTTTGCTACCCAATCTCCCAAATCCACAGACCCAACACCCCACATCCTTCCACCCAGGGTCCCATAAATGGGTACCGAACACCTCGCAAAGCCTTGCCTGCCAAGTCCTTGATCCGGCTAAAGGTAGTTAAAGAAGTAAACGTGCCCTTATAAAGATGTAAACACACGTGCGTGTCCGTCAAAAAGACCCGACCCATAAACCACTACCCTCCGATCACCGGCAGCTTGATTTCCTCGAGCGAGACACGCAACGTCCCATTCGTCGATCGTCTGTTCGGCATCCCGCGATCCATCGAAATCGTCACGAAGCAAGCGAACCCCGCTTGAACCACGACATACGTAGACAGTTATGGGAAGAGGCCGGGACGTTCTCGCTTCCCGAGTTCGAAAGGTTACCGTTCATGGGAACCTATTTGCGCCGACACTCGATCGACACCGGTTGCTCACAGCCCAGACTCAAACGTCAGGCATCACGCATTGCAGCAAGCGCGCTCGCATCCGTCGATGCCTCGGCAAGCGCACGACACGCAGCACGCATCGCCGACCTCCTCGCGCACGCGTCCCCGCTCATGATGCGCACAGCGCGAACACCGCTGCGTCTCCCATACACGTCAACCTGAGCGCCGCCTCGCTCGCCGCGATACATACCTTCGTCCATCTGCCCAGCGGCATCGTCGCTCGCTAGCATGGATTCGCGTCAACTACCCGCGCGTTCTGCATGCGCGAATCCGGTACCAGCTCAAGAGGGGAAGAGATGTCTCATCACTTGTCGAAGGAAGACGTCGCGCGCTTCCAGCAATCCGGTTTCCTTGTCGTGCCCGATCTGTTCGATGTCGACGTCGTGGCGGAAATGGATGCGGCCGTGACGCACATCATCGATTCGGCGGCCAACGTGCGCGACGTCGCCGAACTGGAACCCGCCGATGCCGCCATCATCCGGCGGATCTGGCAGCCGTCGAAGCGGCACGCGGTGTTTCGGCGCGTGCACGAAGATCCGCGCGTCCTCGATGCGATGGAATCGTTGATCGGCCCCGACATCGTGTTCCATCACAGCAAGCTCAACATGAAGGGACCAAGGATCGGCTCGCCCGTCGAATGGCACCAGGATTTCTCGTACTACCCGCACACCAATACCAAGCTCGTCGCGTGCCTGATCTACCTCGACGACGCCGACGAAGGCAACGGCTGCCTGCGTGTGCTCGCGGGCTCGCATCGGGCCGCGATGTACGACCACACGACCGACGGCTATTTCCGCGGCAAGGTCGATCCCGCCATCTTGCCCGACGGCTACGAGGAGGTGGCGATCGCGGGTCGCGCGGGCACCGCCGTGTTCCTGCATTGCAAGGTCCTGCACCGGTCGGATCCGAACCACTCCGAGCGCTATCGCCGCGTCTTCATTCCCGCGTATCGCGCGGCCGATTCCGTGCCGATCTACTTCGGTCCCCACGCCGCGCACAACGAACCCGACGCCTACCTGCTGCGCGGCCAGCGGCAGATGTATGCGACGGTGGAAGGCGGGCGGATTCCGCTGCCCATCACGGAGAAAGCGTTCAACTCGCTGTTCGCGCTGCAGCAGGGCGAGCATGTGCGCAAGGACGGGCTGCACGAACAGTCGAGCGGTTATGCCACGCAGGCCTGATCGCCACCCGCCACGCGGAGGAATACGATGAAACCGCACGTGCTGGTGCTGAACCGCTGGCCGCAGGCGCAGATCGGCCCGGCATGGGATCACGAGCTGTGCCGCTATCGGGAGATCCTGCCGTCCACCTGCACGGTCAGCTATCTGTGCGACGACGAAGGCGCCATCGGGCTCGATGCGGAAGCGATCGACGGGCGACTGCAGCGGGTCGCCGATTTCGACGACCTCGACGCGGTTCGGCGCGCGGCGCAGGCGCTCGCGACCCGCCACGGTCCGTTCACGCAGGTGCTGGCGTTCTCGGAATACCTGCTCGATGCCGCCGCGCAGCTGCGGCGCGATTTCGCGATCGCGGGCCATACGCCGGAGGAAGTGAGCCGCTTTCGCGACAAGACCGAGATGAAGGCCGCGCTCGATGCGGCCGGCCTGCGCGTGCCGCGCTGGTTCGCGTGCGGCGAAGCGCAACAGGTGCGTCGGCACGCCGAGGCGCTTGGCTTTCCGCTCATCCTGAAGCCGGTGCGCGGCGCATCGAGCAAGGGCGTATACAAGATCGGCTCGGCGGCGGAGCTGGAGCCGTTCCTCGCGGATCACGCGCTGCCCGGTCACGAGATCGAGGAGTTCATCGAGGGCGACGTCCTGCATGTCGACGGCATCGTGCTCGACAACGGCGAGATCGCCTTCGCCTGTGTCAGCCAGTACATCTCGAACTGCCTCGCCTTCGAGTCGGGCACGCCGCTCGGCTCGTTCATCCTCGGCGACTCGCCGCTCGCGCGCAACAGCAAGGCTTTCGCCGATCTCTGCCTGCGCGCGCTCGGGCTGCGCCGCTCGGCGTTCCACCTGGAACTGTTCCATCGCGACGGCGAACTGGTGTTTCTCGAAGTCGGTGCGCGCGTTCCGGGCGCCGACGTCCCGTACGTGATCGAGCGTGCGTTCGGCGTCAACCTGTTCGCGCAGTGGGTCGCCGTGCTGCTCGACGAGCGGCCGGTGGTGCCGTCCATTGCGCGGCGGGCGAGCGGCGGCTGGATCACGGTGCCGCGTCCCCGACCGCTGCCGCGCCAGGTGGTGTCCGCCACGTCGCTGCTCGGGCAGGTCGCCGGGCTCTACCGCGAATGGATTCCGAGCGAGGGGCAACTGCTGGCCGATACGCGCGGCGGTTATACGCACCTGCAAGGCGGCCGTTTTCTCGTCGAGGGCGACGACGACCGACAGGTCGCGCGCGCGCTCGAAGCGATCAGCAGGCAATACGTCCTCACCACCCGCGCGGCGTGACGCGTCGCGCCGACTCAACGATTCCCACCCAGACGGAGAACGAATATGGCAACGCTCACGCATGCGCAACTGCTCGACAAGAAATGCATCGTTTTCGCCGAAGGCTGCTTCGGCCTGTTCACCAGCAAGGTGGCCGCCTCCTTCCTGCGCTATCGCGGCGAGAACTGCCTCGCGGTGATCGACAGCACGCAGGCGGGCAAGCGCGTCGAGGACGTGATCGGCTACGGCGGCGATATTCCCATCGTCAAGGATGTCGAGACGGCCATGGCGTTCGGCCCCGAGGTGATGCTGATCGGCAAGGGGCTCCATTCGGCCCAATTGCCCCCCGGTTGGAAGGCCCCGATCCTGCGGGCCATCTCGGGCGGCCTGCATGTGATCAACTGCATCCACTTCCGCCTGCGCTCGGATCCCGAGCTTGCCGCCGCCGCGGATCGGGCGGGCGTCACGATCTGGGAAACCAAGGAACCCGTGCCGCTCGAACTCAACAAGGCACGCGTGCTCGATCTGCCCGTGTTCGTCTCGCATACCTGCGGCAGCGATTCGAACATCGGCAAGAAGACCACCGCGCTCGAAGTCGTGCTCGAGGCACGCCGGCGCGGCATTCGCACGGGCTTCGGCGCGACGGGGCAAACCGGCCTGCTGATCTCGGGCACGGGCGTCGTCGTCGACTGCATCCCGAGCGACTTCGTCGCCGGCGCGGCCGAGAAGGTCGTGATGGAGGCGGCGCCCGGCAACGAATGGGTGGTGCTCGAAGGGCAGGGGTCGCTCAACCACATCGGCGCGAGTGGTATCGCGCTCGCGTTGCTGCACGGCGGGCTGCCCCACGCGCTGATCTTCTGCCACCGGCTGGGCCTCGAGCGCACCAAGGTCTGGGAGACCCCGATCCGGCCGTTGCCGGAACTGATCCAGCTGAACGAAGCCCTGACCGTGTTCGAGCGTCCGGCCAAGGTCGTCGCGATCAGCGTCAACAGCGCGGGCTTTGACGACGCCGAGTATCGCGAGGCGATCGGCCGCTTGAGCGAGGAGACCGGGCTGCCCGTCGTGGACCCGTGCCGCGAGGGCGCGGGCGTGCTGGTCGACGCGCTCGTGGCCTATCAGAAGACGCTGCCCGAGTTCGCCTCGGTCGAGGAGGCCCAGTCATGACGCAGGCGGTGCTGTTGCTCATGCACCAGGGCAACTCGTTCACGCAGGAGGTGCGCGCGTTCGTCGCGGCGCGCGGGCTGGCGCTCGTCGCCGTCAGCTCGCGGCCGGGCGATCCCGAGGTGTTCCGCAAGAACGAAACGCTGCTGGACGACTACGAGGTGGCGGACGGCTTCGACCTGACCCAGGCGGACGTCGAGGCGGGCGTGCGCGCGCTGCAGGCGCGCGGCGTCGAGATCGTCGCCGCGCTCGCGACCTTCGAGGGCTATCGCGTGTTCATGGCCGGAATCAATGCCGCGCTCGGCGCACCGGACGCGCCCGTCGACGCGCTCGCGCTGACGCTGGACAAGCATCGCTGCCGCAGCGCGCTGCGCGAGGCCGGCCTGAGCGAGGTGCGCGGCATGCTGGTTCCCGCCGGGGACGCGCGCTGGCGCGGCGCGCTCGATCCGGCCAGCCGCTGGTTCGTGAAGCCCGTGCGCGGCGCGGCGTCGTTCGCGTGCTTCATCCTCGAAGACGCGGATGCGCTCGACGACCTGGTCGCCATGCAGCAGCAGATGGTCAGCGATCGCAAGCTGTCCGCGATCTTCATGGGCAAGTACGATTTCGTCGTCGAGGAATATGTCGACGGGCCGGAGTTCAGCTACGAGATCATCGCGGCCGAGACGCCGCGCGTCGTCTGCATTCACGAGAAGGCGCGCGTCGAGCGCCAGGCGCGCACGACCCTCGAAAGCATGTCGATCACGCCGCCCACGTCGCTGCCGGAAGCCACGCTGCGCGAGGGCGCGGATTTCGTGTGCGCGTGTCTTGCGCAGCTCGGCTTGCGGCAGGGGGCGTTTCACGTCGAGATGAAGTACTGGCAGGCGCGGCGCCGCTGGGAAATCATCGAGGTCAATCCGCGCATGGGCGGCAGCCTGATTCATGCGAGCACCGAGCGCGCGACCGGCGTGTCGCTGCTGTCGTTGTGGCTGCGCACCCTGCTCGCGCGCACGCCCGAGGCGCGCGCGGCGCTCGACGCCGAAGTCGATTCGATCAGCCAGCTGCACGACCTGAGCCTCGGCAGCGCGCGACGCGGGACGGTGTTCGTCAGCAAGTACGGCGCGCGCGGCAGGACCATCGAGGCGATCCGCTATGCGGCGGCCGATCGCGAGCCCGCCGTGCTCAAGCTGCACGCGAAAGCCGGCGATACGCTCGACGATTCCGACCGGGCGATCTGCGTGATGGACGCGCTGTGGGAAGTCGAGCGCGCCACCTTGCCCGACGCGGTGGCCGCGATCGAGGCCGAATCGGAGCAGTGCTTCCACATCGCCTATCGCTGAAGCGGCGCGCGGCGGGCGGCGGGCGGCGGGCGGGCCCCGCGCCCGCCCGCCGCTTTTTTCTTTGTTTTTCCACTCCTCTCATTTGGATCCGACGATGAACGATCTTTCGCATCCCGCCTTCGCCGACCACCTCGGCGGCAAGCTGGGAATCGTCAGCAAGGTGCGCATCGAATCGCGCGACGACCTGTCGCGCGTCTACACCCCGGGGTTCGCGCGCGTCGCGGCGGCGATCCACCGCGACCCGGAACTGGTCTGGCGCTACACGATCCGCCAGCACACCGTGGCGATCGTGACCGACGGCTCGGCGGTGTCGGGCATCGGCAACGTGGGCCCGCTCGCGGCGCTGCCCGTGATGGAGGGCAAGTCGCTGATCTTCCGGCGCTTCGCCGATCTCGACGCGGTGCCGATCTGTCTCGACGCGAGCGACCCCGACGACATCGTCGACACGGTGCGCCGCATCGCCCCGACGTTCGGCGCGATCATGCTCGAGGACATCTCGGCGCCGCGCTGCTTCGAGATCGAGGCGCGCCTGCAGGCGGCGCTCGACATTCCGGTGCTGCACGACGACCAGCACGCCACGGCGATTTCCGCGGGGGCCGCGCTGCTCAATGCGTTGAAGCTGGTGGACAAGCGCATCGAGGACATCAAGGTGGTGATGGTCGGCGCGGGCGCGGCGGGCACCGGCTCGGCGAAGCTGTTCCTGAAGCTCGGGGTGCGGCGTCTGATCGCCTGCGACCGGACGGGCGCGCTGCATCGCGGGCGCGACGATCTCAACGCGTCGAAGGCCTGGTTCGCGCAGCACACCAACGCCGGGCAGGAAACCGGCTCGCTCGCCGAGGTGATCGCCGGCGCGGATGTCTTCCTCGGCGTGTCCGGTCCCGGCGTGATCAGCGTCGACGACGTGCGGCGGATGGCGCGCGACCCGATCGTGTTCGCGCTCGCGAATCCGGATCCGGAGATCCTGCCCGCGGCGCTCGCGGGCACCGGGGCGCTGGTTGCGACGGGACGCAGCGATCTGCCGAACCAGATCGACGGCGGGCTCGCCTATCCGGGCCTGTATCGGGGCGTGCTCGACAGCGGCGCGCGGCGCTTCACCGATGCGATGAAGGTGGCGGCCGTCCATGCGATCGCGGGCCTCGTCGATCCGCGCACGCTCGGGCCGACGCGGATCGTGCCGGATATCTTCGACGAACGCGTGATGCCCGCCGTGGCCGCCGCGGTGGCGGGCGCGGGCGCGAGCGCGTGAGGCGGAACGCCGGAAGAAAAAAATGCGCGCGGGACCGGAGTCCCGCGCGCATCGCAGGGGGATGGCGTCGACCGATCCTGCGTCAGCCCAGCGAGTGCGCGCGCGCGACGTCGCGCATCAGGTCCATGCCGCGCACGGCCGCCGAAGTGCGGTTCGAGACGCCGAGCTTCTTGAACAGCACGCCGACGTGCATCTTGACGGTCGCGATTTCAATGCCGAGACGGTTCGCGATGACTTTGTTCTGGCAACCCTCGATGATGCAGATGAGGATCTGCAACTGGCGATTCGACAGCTTCAGCGCGGCCTGCCGCGCATCCTCCGCCAGCGGGCGCTCGCTGTCCGTGTCGGGCAGGGGCGTCGCCAGCGCGACGGCGATCTCTCCCGAGGCATAACGGCCAAACGGCGCCGCGCCCTTCACGTCGTGCAATTCTTCGTAGCATAGGTGTGTCAAGAAAGCCTCCGTGAGCTTGTGGGCCCGGGGGAAGGGCGGGCGGGAAGAGAGGGGCGTGTGGGACATGGTTACTCGTCGTTGGCTTCCGCGTAGTGGCGTTCGGTCGCGGCGCTGCGCACGCCGAGCCGGGTGAACTGCTCGATGAAGTCGGGGAACGAGCACACGATGTCCTCGTATCCGTCGAGGTTGCAGGGTTTGTCGCAGCGCAGGGCCGCGACGAACAGCGACATGAAGTTGCGGTGATCGCCGTGGCTCGACAGCGTGACGCCGCCCTCGTAGCGGGCGCGGCCGCGGGTCACGAAGCCGTCGACATGGCCGCCCGGCGCGCGCGTGATCGTGATGTCCGCGCCGAGCTTGCGCGCTTCCTCGACCATCGCCTCGATGCGCGACGACTTGTGAAAGCGCGTGACCGACCCGCCCGTGATCGCGAAGCGGCCCGTGACGAACAGGCTCAGCGCCACCAGCGTCGGGATGATGTTCGGCCCGTTGCTGACGTCGAACGCGAACTGGCCGTCGAAGTCGATGCCCGTGCTGTCGACGCTCATCACGCGCTCCGGCAGGTAGGCGATCTTCACGCCGAGCGCCTGCACGATGTCGATGAACAGCTGCTCGCCCTGCAGCGTTTCCGGGTCGAGGCCGTGCAGGCGATAGGCGCCCGGGAAGATCGCGCACGCCATCAGCAGGTAGGACAGCGAGGTGAAGTCGGCGTTGATGCGGGTCTGAAAGCGCGTGTAGCGACCCGGCGCGACGCGATACGACGTGAAGTCCGCGCCGGCCTCGGCGCGGATGCCGGCCATGCGCAGCGTGTCGAGCGTTTGCGCGATGTACGACTGCGACAGCACGGGCGGCGTGACGCGCAGCGTGATCGGCTGCTTCGCGAGCGGCGCGGCCATCAGCACCGCGGTGATGAACTGCGAGCTGATCTCGCCCGGAATCGTGACGCTGCCGCCTTGCAGCGTGCGGCCCCAGTTGATCACGGGCGCCTTCGTTTCGTCGGCGAGATACGAGAAGCTGGCGCCGAGCGTATGCAACGCATCGAACAGCGGCGTCATCACGCGCCGGCGCAAGGTGGCGTCGCCCGTCAGGATCGTCGGCACGCCGCGCATGCTGCTCAGCGCCATCATCGTGCGGAACACGAGGCCCGAGCCTTTCGCGTCCACGACGAGCATGTCGTCGCCGAAGCGGCCGCCCGTGCCGTCGATGCGCAGCGCGTCGCCGTCCTCCACGATCGTGGCGCCCAGCTGGCGGCAGGCGCGTTTCATGGTGTCCGTTTCGAGGCAGCGCAGATCGTTGTGGATGATCGAGGTGCCGTCGGCCAGGGTCGCCGCGAGGATGGCCCGCTGCGTCTCGGGCTTGGACGCGGGCACCTTCATGTCGCGGCCGAGTTCGCTCAGTGGTTCGATGCGCAGATACATACCATCTCCATTGTCTGGATTCGAGATCGGCGGCGCGGCGCGCATGCGGACGCGTGCGTGCCAGCCGCCAGACGAGCAAGGTGGGGGTTCCGGCAGGAGGCGGCCGCGGTCGCGGCCGCCCGAGCGGGGAGCGGGGATCAGGCCGCGGCCTTGTCCGATTGCCTCACGACCATGTCTTCGTGGATTTCGCGGAAGAACAGCGCGAGGATCGACTGGATGTCGTCGATGTACTTGAAGACGGCCTGGTAGTCCTCCTCGCTCAGGATCAGCTGGTTGAGGATCTTCCACATCTCCATCGAGTGGTCGTCGCGCGTATCGACCGTCAGGTGCGCTTCCTGGCCCTTGATGAGGTCGTGCCCGAGCGACGACTTCAGGTTCTTCACGATGTCGGGCTGGAGCTTCTGCTGCGTGTACTCGACCAGGTAGTTCGAGACCACCGGCGCCATCGGGTGCTCGTGCTCGAGCGTGTAGTAAAAGAAGCCCTCGAACAGACGCGTGGACAGATAGGGTTCGGTGTTGAGGATTTCCTCCATCGAGATCCCGGCCGCCTCGCAATCGTGGATATAGAGCTTGTCGTGCAGCATCTCGTCGGCCTGGTAGTGCGCATAGTCCTGCGCGGCGGACGGCGAGATTTCAGCAATTTTATATATTGCTTTCGCTTGACTGACTCGCGAAAGGCGAATACGCCAGACGTGCTCGATAAGCGTGCGGCGGTAGTACGCCATGTGAATGTTCTTTTCCTTCATGTGCGACGCGAACGGGACCGTTTGTCGCCATTCCTCCATTTTCTTGTCGAGATAGCGGTCGATTTCTTTTTTTCGTTCCAGGCCCTCGGTATCGGAAAAAAACGGCGCAGGATGGGCGATGCCACTGTTTCGTACGCGGTTCATCTGAAGCTCCCTCGGAGAAGGTTGAATATGTCCGGCTGGTCGTGCGCGCAATGGCGGTGCAGCCTGACGTTTGGGAACGACGGGGCATGCGGCAGGCGGTGACGCATCAGCGGAAAACCGCGGCGGAGTCGTCGCGGGGCCGTTGTTATTTAATGGTTCTGCGAAAAAATATTTAATTCTCGTGCGGCGCGGACTGTTTCATAAAATCGATGCGCCGGGAAAATAATAACCGTCTCGATGGCGAGAAAAAGATATCCGAAGGTATAGGTGGGATGCGGTTTTGTGGCGTGCGTGTCGATTCGGCGCGCGGGCCCGGCCGGCGACGCCGGCCGTCCGGCAATTCTGTCCGGGGAGCGGGTGCGCAGGATGCGGTTTTTACTGAAATCGATCGGCCGCTATTCAACGGGCGGATGGGATCGGTGCACCCGGCGCGCGCGAATCCACCCGCCCGCGTAGCGGGGAGAACGGCCGGCCCGTCGGCGACGAGCCGGCCCGTGGCCCGCGATCGGGCCGACGGGCGGCGCCCGCGTGCGCCGCGCGCGTTCAGGCGTGGGAGATGGCCGGCGCGCGCAAGCGCAGCACGCTGACCATGCTCGCGACGGCGGCGAACCCGCTGGCGAGCCAGAGCGCGACCACCGAACCGTGCTCGACGCCAAGGCTGAAGCAGGCCGCGACCAGTGCCGCGCCGAGTGCCTGGCCGAACAGGCGCGCGGCCGGAATCAGGCCGCTCGCGGAGCCGATGCGGGCCTTGGGCGCGCTCAGGCTCAGCGCCTTGAGGTTGGGCGACTGGAAGAAGCCGAAGCCCGCGCCGCAGATCGCGAGCCGCCAGGCGATGTCGAGGACGCCCGCATTGGCCGGCAGCAGCGCGGTCGAGGCGAGGCCCACGCCCATGATCACGAGCCCGGTGCCGCACAGCAGGGCGACGGAGCGCTTCTCGGACAGGTAGCCGGCGAGCGGTGCGGTCACGGCGCTCAGGATCGGCCAGGGGGTGAACAGCAGGCCGGTCTCGACGGCGGTGCGGCCGAGCTTGGTCTGCATGAGAAAGGGCAGCGCGACGAACGCGAGACCCTGCGCGGCGTAGGACAGGCTCGAGGTCGCCATCGACAGCGAGAACAGCGGCAGCCGGAACAGGTCGACGGGGAGGAGCGGCGCGGGATCCGCGCGCTCGCGCCGCAGCAGCAGCGCGCAGCACAGCGCGGCCACGCCGAATTCGATGGCGACGCGCGCGGGCGGTGCGTGATGCGACAGCTCGCCGAGCCCGAAGATGACGAGCGACAGCATGGTCGCGAGCAGGCCGGCGGCGATCACGTCGAACGGCCGGCGCGGCGCGGCCGCGGCGTGGTTGTATGGCAGTGTGCGGATCGCGAGCGTCATCGCGACGAGCCCGAGCGGCACGTTGATCAGGAACAGCCAGGGCCAGGTCGAGATCGACAGGATGATCGAGGTCACGGTCGGGCCGACGGCGAAGAACACCGCGACGGTCAGGGCGTTCAACCCCTGCGCGCGGCCCATCTGGTGCGGCGGGAAGATGAGGCGCAGGAGCGCGCTGCCGACGCCGAGGATGCCGGCCGCGCCGACGCCCTGGAGGATGCGCGCGATCACGAGCGTGGACAGCGACCACGCGAACCCGCTCGCGAGCGAGGCGAGGGTGAAGAGCCCGAGACCGAAGAAGTAGATCCGGCGATGGCCGATCCGGTCTCCGAGCGCGGCCAGCGGCAGCAGCGCCGCCACCATCGCGAGCTGGTAGGCGTTGATGATCCAGACCGACAGGTCGGGCGACGCGTGCAGGTCGGCGGCGATGGTCGGCAGGGCGGTGTTGGCGATCGCGGTATCGAGCGTCGCCACCGCGCCGCCGACGATCAGCGTCGACATGGCCCACCATTTGCGCGCGCCGGGCAGGCCGGTTTCCTCCGCGAGCATCGTGGGCTGTTCTTTCGTGGCATGGGTCATGAAGGGGTCTCCGCTGCGCGGAAGAGGCCGCGGGCGAGGCGATGTGGGGGCGGGCGGGTTTGCTGGCGGGCGCGGCGCTGTCATGAGGGGCCGGGCGCCGGACGGTTTTCCGCGCGCTTCGATGCGCATGGGGGCGCGGGTTGCGCGGCGCGCGCCGACTGGGCGGGAGAGGCGCGGTGCGGCCCGCGGGTGCGTGGCGCGGCGCGCATATGACAACGATGCGACAGCCGAGTGGAATGCGGCCCGGGTTGCGGCCCGAGGTCGGCGGCGTGGGGCGTGTCGGGCGCCGCGTCGTGCGCGGCGAAGATTCGGTCGGTACCCACGGGGAGCCATCGATGATCGGCGCACGCCGCAGCGGCGTGGCGCATGTTCAGACGCCCAAGACCACGCCCGCGCCGGGCGGCGCGCGTCATGCCCTCGGGTCCTTGTGTCGCGATCTCTGATTCGGCGATCACATTAGCACACGCGTTTGTGCCGAACAACGCCGACTCGCGGCTAGGTCGGCCCGGTCCGGCAGGCCGTCAGCAGGGTCGCGGCAGGCACGGTATGCTGTCGGACAGGCCCGGCCGTCCGGCTCGTCAATCCCGTGATTCCCTGCGTCAAACGATGAACCCATCCGCCTCTTCCTCCCCGGTTTCCGAGCTGCCGCTCGACATGGTCATTTTCGGCGGCGCGGGCGATCTGTCCGCGCGCAAGCTGCTGCCCGCGCTCTACATGGCGCACCTGCACGGCAGCCTGCCCGACGCCACGCGCATCATCGCGGTCGGGCGCGGCCGCTGGTCGCGCGAGCAGTACCTGGATTTCGTCGAGACGCGCTCGCGGCCGTTCGTCGACGCCAAGGCGCTCGAGCCCGAGGCGTGGGGGCGCTTTCTCGCGCGCTTCGAGTACGCGTGCGTCGACATCAACGACGTGGATGCATACACGAGCCTCGCGCAAGCCGTGCGGCCCGGTTCGCTGCGCGTGTTCTACCTCGCGACGGCGCCGAGCCTGTTCAGCACCATCGGCGATTGCCTGGCCGCGCAGGGGCTCGTCGACGAGCACGCGCGGGTCGTGCTCGAGAAGCCGCTGGGGCACGACCTCGCCTCCGCGAAGGCGATCAACGCGGCGATCGGACGTCACTTCCCGGAGGAGCGGATCTATCGGATCGATCACTACCTGGGCAAGGAAACCGTCCAGAACCTGATGGTGCTGCGCTTCGGCAACGCGATCTTCGGGCCGCTGTGGCAGGCGCCGTATATCCGCAGCGTCCAGATCACGGTGGCGGAATCGGTCGGCGTCGGCAGCCGCGCGGGCTTCTACGACGACACGGGCGCGCTGCGCGACATGATCCAGAATCATCTGCTGCAACTGCTGTGCATCGTCTCGATGGAGCCGCCCGTTTCCCTCGATCCCGACGCGGTGCGCGACGAGAAGCTCAAGGTGCTGCGTTCGCTGCGGCCGATGACCGTCGAGACGATCGCGCGCGACACGGTGCGCGGCCAGTACACGGCGGGTTCGGTGGACGGCGAGGCGGTGCGCGGCTACCTGGATGAGCCGGACGTGCCGGCCGACAGCACGACGGAAACGTTCGTGGCGATTCGCGCGCAGATCAACAACTGGCGCTGGGCCAACGTGCCGTTCTTCCTGAGAACGGGCAAGCGGCTGCGCGACCGGCGCTCGGAGATCGTGATCGAGTTCGCCGACCTGCCGTTCTCGATCATTCCGCGCGGCGCGTACAGCCAGGGCAACCGGCTGGTCATCCAGTTGCAGCCGGAAGAGTCGATCCAGTTGCACTTGCTCGCGAAGGAGCCCGGCAGCGGGCTGCACGTGCTGCCCGTGAGCCTCAACCTGGATTTGCAGCAGGCGCTGAGCGGGCGTCGCGCCGAGGCTTACGAGCGCCTCCTGATCGACGTGATCCGCGGCCGCCTCACGCACTTCATGCGCTACGACGAACTCGAGGCGGCGTGGGCGTGGGTCGAGCCGATCCTGAACGGCTGGCAGGCGCTGGGCGGCAAGCCGCGCAGCTATATCGCCGGCACCTACGGGCCGGCGGCGTCCTCCGCGCTGCTGGCCCGCGACGACATGGCCTGGGCGGAAGAAGAATCCTGAGCGGGCGAGGTTCGCCCGCCGCGCGCGGCCATCCCATTCCCGAGGCAGCACCCGACCCGCGCCGCGACCCGGCGCGGTTTTTTTCGATCCTGACGAATGCACGGGCGCCCGGGGCGCGGCCGCGGCTTGCCTGGGCGGCGCGCCGCGCGCGCGAGGCGGACCGCGCCGCAATACTGTTTTCCAGAAGCCGAAACTTGCACTACTTTATTGTCGTAAGCCGATATTGATCAGGACTGCCGTACGCGTCATGCTCGACCGCATGGCGTCGGCGGGCGACGCCGCGCAACGGCGGTCAGGCGCGCCGCGAACCGGAGGATCGACAGAGCCATGGAAATCTTCGACGCATTCCATCTCGCGCGGCTGCAGTTCGCGTTCACGGTGTCGTTCCATATCGTGTTCCCGGCCATCAGCATCGGCATGGCGAGCTTCCTGGCGGTGCTGGAGTGGCGCTGGCTCGCGACGGGCGACGCCGCGTACAAGGCGATGTTCCAGTTCTGGTCGAAGATCTTCGCGATCGGCTTCGGCATGGGCGTGGTGTCGGGCGTCGTGATGGCCTACGAGTTCGGCACCAACTGGAGCGGCTTCGCTTCGGTGGCGGGCAACATCACCGGGCCGCTCCTGACCTACGAAGTGCTGACGGCATTCTTCCTCGAGGCGGGGTTTCTCGGCGTGATGCTGTTCGGCTGGGAGCGCGTCAGCCCGCGCGCGCACTTCTTCGCGACGCTGATGGTCGCGCTCGGCACGCTGATCTCGACCTTCTGGATCCTCGCGTCCAACAGCTTCATGCAGACGCCGCAGGGCTTCGCGATCGAGCATGGCCGCATCGTGCCGGTCGACTGGTTCAAGGTCATTTTCAATCCTTCGTTTCCCTATCGGCTCGCGCACATGACGATCGCTGCGTTCATCGTCGCGGGCTTCATCGTCGCCGCATGTGGTGCGTGGCACCTGCTGCGCGGCCGGCGCGACGAGCCCGTCAAGCGCAGCTTCTCGATGGCGCTGTGGATCCTGCTGCTGCTCACGCCGATCCAGATCGCCGTCGGCGATGCGCACGGCCTCAATACCCGCGCCTACCAGCCGGCCAAGATCGCCGCGATCGAAGGCCTGTGGGAGACCGAACACGGCGGCACCTCGCTGAATCTGGTCGGCCTGCCCGACATGCAGGCGGAGACGACGCGCTACGCGTTGCAGGTGCCGCACCTGGGCAGCCTGATCCTCACGCACAGCTGGGACGGCGAGATCCGAGGCCTGAAGGAATTCCCGCCCGAGGATCGCCCATACTCGCCGATCGTGTTCTGGACCTTCCGCATCATGGCGGGCCTCGGCATGCTGATGCTGCTGGTCGCGCTGCTCGGCCTGCTGCTGCGCCGGGGCGGCCGCCTCTACGAGGCGCGCGCCTTCCAGTGGTTCGTGCTGGCGATGGGGCCGTCGGGGCTCGTGGCGTTGCTGGCCGGCTGGATCACGACCGAGGTCGGGCGGCAGCCGTGGACCGTGTACGGCGTGCTGCGCACCATCGACTCGGTCGCGCCGCTGAGCGCCCGGCAGGTCGGGGTCTCGCTGCTGATCTTCGTGGTCGTGTATTTCCTGGTCTTCGGCACCGGCGTCTACTACATGATGCAGCTCATGAAACGCGGGCCGGCGGCGCAGGCCGGCCTCCACGAACACCACCCTCACCCGGGGCTGCGCAACCGCGCGCTGTCCGCGCGGCTGGGTACGACCGACGCGGAGTAAGCCATGCATCTCGACCTTCCCGTCATCTGGGCCATGATCATCGGGCTCGGCGTGTTCATCTACGTGATGCTCGACGGCTTCGACCTCGGCATCGGGCTGCTGTTTCCATTCTTCGGCGAAGCCGCCGAGCGCGAAGTGATGATCAACACGGTCGCCCCCGTGTGGGACGGCAACGAGACCTTCCTCGTGCTCGGCGGCGCGGCGCTGTACGGTGCGTTTCCGGTGGTCTATGCGACGCTGCTGCCCGCCAACTACCTGCCGCTGATCTTGATGGTGGTGGGGCTGATCTTCCGCGGCGCGGCGTTCGAGCTGCGCGCGAAGGCGAGCCGGACCCGGCATCTGTGGGACCTCGCGTTCATCGGCGGCTCGGCGCTCGCGGCGTTCTGCCAGGGGATCGTGCTCGGCTCGCTGTTGCAGGGGATCCGGATCGTCGACGGCCGCTTCGCCGGCGAGCCGTTCGACTGGCTGTCGCCGTTCAGCCTGTTCTGCGGGCTCGGGGTGCTCGTCACCTATGCGACGCTCGGCTGCGGCTGGCTGATCCTCAAGACCGACGGCGACCTGCAGCGCAAGATGCGGATGCTGATGAAGCCGCTCGTGAGCGTGCTGCTCGGGGCGATGGCGATCGTCAGCCTGTGGACCGTGCTCGGGCTGCCCGCCGTCGCGCACCGCTGGTTCGGCAGCGGCGACCTGCCCTGGTTCCTGCCGGTGCCCGTGCTGGTGGTCGCGTGCGTATGGGGCATCTTCCACACGGTGCGGCGCGGGCACGAGGCCATGCCGTTCCTGCTGACGCTCGCGTTGAGCTTCCTCGGCTACAGCGGCCTCATCATCAGCATCTGGCCGCACATCGTGCCGCCTTCGCTGTCGATCTGGGAGGCCTCGTCGAGCCCCGCGAGCCAGTTGTTCGCGCTGGTCGGCACGGTGATCGTGCTGCCGATCATCCTCGTGTACAACGCGATGCAATACCACGTGTTCCGCGGCAAGGTGCGCTCGGGGGATGCGGGCTACCACTGAGCCCGCGCGCGCCCTCCGCCCGGCGGCGCGCAAGGCGCCGCCGGGCGGACGAGGCGGGGGCTCAGGGCGTCTTGACCGGGCCGCGCCGGATCAGTTGCGCGCGCACCCTGTCGTAGCCCATGACGCCGGCCAGCAGCAGCGCGACGACCAGGAAGATGTCGAGCAGGGAGGCGAAGCTCTTCACCTGGGTCAGGTGGAACAGCATCATGAAGATGCCGGTGAAGAACATCTTGATCGTCCCTTGCAGCGCGCTGGCCGCGCTGCGGTTCTTCTCGACCTCGCCCATGCTCAGCGCGAGCACGAGCACGAGCACGAGCACGAGCACGAGCACGAGCACGAGCACGAGCACGAGCACGAGCACGAGCACGAGCACGAGCACGAGCACGAGCACGAGCACGAGCACGAGCACGAGCGGCGCGGCCACGCCGCAGCCGCAGCAGATCAGGAACGAGAACATGGCGATGCGCCAGCCGCTGCCGTCGACGTCGACGCAGCGGAACAGCATGCAGACCACCACGTAATAGACGATCGTGCCGAGGTCGCGCCGCGCGAACGGCAGCTTGACCAGGACGCTGCCCATCGCCCACGAGCCGGCCAGGATGGCGGCCGAGTACGCGAGTCTGGACGGGCGAATAGCCGAGCGTGTGGAAGGCGAGCGGCGAGGTCGCGTAATAGCCGATCGTGAACACGAACACGAGCGTCGACGACAGGCTGTAGGCCATGAAGCGGAAATCCCCCGCGAGCTCGACGTACGGGCCGAAGTAGGACGCCGGCGTGCGCCGCCGCGGCTGCGGCGCGTGGGTCTCGGGCATCCACGCGAGCAGGGCGAGCCAGGGCCGGCTCGATCCAGGCCGCATCGATGTCGTTCGCGGCGTCGCGGTGCACGGCCTCGGCTTCCGCGGCGGTGATCCGGAAGTAGGGCGACAGCAGGTTGCCGAGCGTGCCGACGGACAGGCGCTCCTGCTCGATGATCCGTTGCAGGCGATCGAGCGCGAGATAGCCCTGGCTGCGCGAGAGCGCCTTGCCGGCGCTCAATTGCTGGCGGCCGTAGTGTCCGCCGACGTTCTCGTGCGAGAAGCCGCCGGATTCGATCTTGCGCAGGTCCGCATGGGACGCTTCGAGGTCCCTCGGACCGAGCGCATCGTGATTCAGATAGTGGGATGCATCGGGAAAGCGGCTTTTGAGATCGGTAAAAAAATCCTGATACGATTCGCCAAATGCGGCTGATTATTGTGATACGGCAGGCTTATTTGTTTCGATAAAAATCGTCATGTTAAATTCTAAGAATAGTCAATGAGGAAGACTGTTTTTTGAATAGACGGGCACGAAATATTGAATCGAAAGGCACTAAAATCTCAAATAACAACCAATGATTTTGAATTTGAGCAAGGGAATGGGAAATTCAATCCACCACGATCTTTTGTCCTGTTTTTTTGGAATATCTGTGCGCGCAGATTGATAAGAATTTCGGATTAATCGGTGAATTTATGGGAATTGTATTATTGATTATTTGCGATTGTGTTAAAAGAAGCTTTATCAATTTTTATAATAATTTATTTGCGGTTTTGAAGTTGAATGAATTTATGGGTGTGCTAGGGCAGCGTACCTGCTGCGAATGGGGATCTCAGCGGCGGCGCGGGACATGCCGCGGGGGTGGCCCGGCCTGAGGACGATCTGCCCGCTTGCCGATCGCGCCGACCATCAATATGATGTGTGCACATGCATGCAATAAATGCAAGCCGACGAGGTGATCGACGCCGCAGCGGCCGGTCGCTTCTGCGCGCCGGGCGCGGGTCGATCCGCGCCGCGCGGCGCGCCACCGCACGATCACCGACGCGCCATGCATCGGCGACGCTGCGCCCCCTCAACCTGGAGACGTTCATGAGCCTGCTTCACTGCGCGCTGGACCTGCGCGCGTTCCTCGACGAGCTGCGCCGCAGGCGGGATCTCGTCGATATCGACGTCGAAGTCGACACCGCGCTCGAACTGGCGGCGATCACGCGCCGCGTCTATGAGGCGCGCCTGCCCGCCCCGCTGTTCACGCGCCTTGCGAGCGGCGTGCCGGGGGCGCGGATCCTGGGCGCGCCCGCCGGCATGCGGGCGACGCCGGGGCGGGAATACGGCCGGCTGGCGCTGCATCTCGGTCTGCCGGAGACGAGCGGCCCGCGCGAGATCATCGCGACGATCCGGCGCGCGATGGCGGCCGCGCCCATCGCGCCGCGCCGGGTGGCGAGCGGCCCCGTGAAGCAGAACGTCTGGCGCGACGAGGCGGTCGATCTGACGCGCTTCCCGGTTCCGCTGCTGCACGAAGCGGATGGCGGCCGTTACTTCGGCACCTACGGCTTCCATATCGTGCGTTCTCCCGACGGTGCGTGGGACAGCTGGGGCATCGGCCGGCTCATGCTGGTGGATCGCAACACGCTGGCGGGGCCGGCGATTCCGACCCAGCACATCGGCATGATCCGCGAGATGTGGCGTCGCGAGGGCAAGCCTATGCCGTGGGCGATGGCGCTTGGCGCGCCGCCCGCCGCGGTGGCCGCGGCCGGCATGCCGCTGCCCGCCGGCGTCAGCGAGCCCGGATATGTCGGGGCGCTGCTGGGCGCGGCGCTCGAAGTCGTGCGCGCGGAGCGCGTCGATCTGTGGGTGCCCGCGCAGGCGGAGATCGTGCTGGAAGGCGAGGTCAGCCTGACCGAGACCGCGCTCGAAGGGCCGATGGGCGAGTACCACGGCTACCAGCATCGCGAAGGGCGCGCGCAGCCCGTGTTTCACGTGCGCGCGGTGACCTTCCGCGATGCGCCGATCCTGCCCGTGTGCGTGGCGGGCACGCCGCCCGAGGAAAACCACACGATCTGGGGAACCATGATCTCCGCGCAACTGCTCGAGTTGTTGCAGGCAGCCGGCCTGCCGATCGACATGGCGTGGTGTTCCTACGAGGCCGCGAGCTGCTGGGCCGTGCTGTCGGTCGACGTCGCGCGGCTCGCCGCGTTGAACACGACGGCGCGCGCGCTCGTCGAGCGCGTGGCCGAGGTGTTGTTCGACTCGCATCCCGGTTACCTGATTCCGAAGTTCATC
Source organism: Burkholderia sp. FERM BP-3421 (assembly GCF_028657905.1). NCBI lineage: Bacteria > Pseudomonadati > Pseudomonadota > Betaproteobacteria > Burkholderiales > Burkholderiaceae > Burkholderia > Burkholderia sp. FERM BP-3421. The sequence goes on from NZ_CP117780.1 coordinate 426,674, forward strand.
CTGGTGGGCAACGACGTCGACGTCACCGACCTCAACCAGGTGGTCTGGGCGCTCGCGACGCGCGCGCACCCCGAGCACGATCACTTCGCATTCCCGGGGCAGCGCGGCTTTCCGATGGTCCCGTATCTGACGACGGACGATCGCGCGGCCGGCTCGGGCGGCAAGCTCGTCGTCAATTGCCTGTATCCGGAGCAGTTTCGCGGCGAGATGCGCGCGGGAATCGCCTCGTTCCGGCATGCGTATCCGGACGCGCTTCAGCGCAAGGTGTTGGAGAACTGGGCGCGCTACGGTTTCGCGGAGGCTCGATAGGTCTACGTGATGGTTGAGGAAACTGGACGCGGAGCGGTTGATTGAACAAGAATAGGGCCTGCGGCGTTCGCAGGCCGCCAAGACATACGGATTTGCGACGGGAGAACAAATGAGCAGGGAGAAGGCGCTTGGATTGCCGTCCGGTGAAATCTATTCGATGACAAACATCGTGCGCAATCGAGACAGGCGTCTCACGACGGAGCTGGGCCGCATCGGCCTCACGCTGCCGGAATGGCGGGTGCTGCGGATCATTCACAGCTTCGCGCAGGACGTGCCGATGAGCGTCATCATCGAACATTCGCAGACCGATCGAACCGCACTGGGCCGCACCATCGACCGGCTCGTCGAGCGCGGCTGGGTCGAACGATTGCCGGATCCCGACGACAAGCGGGCCGTCTATATCCGGCGGCGTCCCGCATCGTGCGTCGCGTTCACCCAGGCGCTGCAGGTCGTGTCGCAATGGGACACGCAACTGATGGCGGGCCTCGATGCAGTCGAACGCGGTGCCTTGTCGCGCGCGCTCAAGAAGCTCGACGACGCGTCGCTCTGAGCCGGCCCGGCGCGGCTTGCGCGGGTTCGCGCGAGCCGCGTCCGGGCCGCTCGCCTTGCGACGCGCGTCTCAGGGCAGCAGCCGGTCCAGCAGCGGCGACGCGAAGATCCGCCCGGGGTCGTAGCGATCGAGCGTCGCGCGAGCGGCGTCCCAGCCGGCGGCGGCGGGCTGGCCCTCGCGATACAGGTTGGGAATCGTCGTCGTCAGCATCGCGTCGTCCCGCCACGCGCCGGTATCGGTGTAGGCCCAGCCTTTCGACCACTCGGGGCGCACGGTCGCGTAGGTCCCGGCGTAGTTGGCCAGCATCCATTGCTCGATCTCACGATAGAAGCGGTTCGCGCCCGGTGTGCCGGGCAACGTGAGGATGTCGAACCAGACGGCGGTGTCCCACTCGGGATGATCGGGGCGCGGCTTGAGCGCCGACAGCGGGGGGACGGTTGCGCCGCCGTCGGCCGGCTGATCGAGGCCGGTCACGCGGATCTCGACGGGGCCGTTCATGGGATAGGCGCCGCGTGCGCGGCAGGCGTCGACCCGGCCCTGGTAGAACTGCACGAACTCGTGGATCGCGCGTTGCACGTCGGCGCGCCGCACCAGCACGGCGTAGCCGTTCGCGGTGACGCGCAGCGTCGTCGGTCGGACGTATTGCAGCACGGTGCGCGACCAGCCCCAGAGGTCGGCGCTCGCGGTCGCGAACAGTCCGGCCGCCGTGATCGCGAGCTGAGTCTGGCCGAACAGCGGCGTCAGCACGCCTTCGCCGGCGATGACGATGCGCGCGATCAGGTTGGCCAGCTCGGGCGGGATCGAATCGGAGAACGGATAGTTGTACGGCTGGGTGACCGCGCGCGACAGCAGCGGCCGGTTGGGCGACACGCTCCAGACCTTGAGCCACGGAAATATCGTGAACGGATACCAGATCGCTTCCACGCGGCCTGCCTGATCGAGGAACGAGGCCATGCTGCGGCCGGCCGCATCCGGCGCGCCGAACAGTTCGGACACCGCGATATTGATATGGCTCTGGCAGCGCAGGCGCTGGTTCGGCCCGACGACGAGCGTGGCCTCCACGACGAAGGCGCGGCCGAGATGCGCGAGGAAGGGGCCGCAGTCCGGATCGCCGCGCTCGAACGTGCGCAGGGCATAGCGCTGCGAGCCGGGATCGAACACCACCGCGGTCAGCTTCTGCACGAGATTGCTGAGCGAGCCATAGGCCTGGCCCGGCGCGGGGTGTTCGCCGCCGGCCGGCACGGCGGTGCCGTGCGCGTCGATCGCCAGGGCGCCGCCGAGCGTGATGTCGCCGGGGGCGGGTACGGCGACGATGCCGAGCCCATACGGCTCGAGCGCGGCGAGCAGCGCTTCGAGCGAGATGCCGGTCTGAGCGGTGACGCGGGCCGGCTGCGTCGAGGTGTCGATCGAGACCGCGGTGAGCGCGCGGGTCGTGTCGAGCAGCACGACTTGCGCGGGCGCGACGTCCGCGGCGAGCGTCAGCGGCGACCAGTTGTGCAGGTGGCCGCGCGGTCGGATCCGGTAGCCGTTGGCGTAGGCCCAGTTGGCGACCTCCACCACCTCGGCGGGGCTGCGCGGCGCGGCGGTCCAGACGTCCGGGATCGTGATTTCGCCGCTCCAGTTCTGGAACGCCTGCTGGTACAGCGCGATGTCGGGCGGGAAGTTCGGCGGCGCGGACGAGGCGGGTTGCGTGCGGGCCGAGTGGGCGAGCGGTGTCCATCCGCCGATGACGCCGGCCGCGGCGAGTCGCGCGAGATCGGTCAGAAAGGCGCGCCTCGGCGCGTGGTCTCCTTGAGCATCCTCATTCATCGCAAGCTCCGGTCAAGTTGAATTGAATTCTGATAACGGAAGCGTTAATAACGAATCGATTCGATGATGAAAAGCGGATAAGGGAAGAACATCGTTGGTATGCGCGCGGCGAGGGCGGAGCGGCGTTTTCGTCTCCTGAGCGCGGTCCGCCCATGAAGATATTAGGTCGATTTATGGTGGGTGATTTTGCGGTGAAATTAAAATAAGAAAATTAGCCTTCCTGTGAATTGCCAAGGTGGATATTCGGCGGAATTATTCAGGAATGCGGAGCCGAGCGGCGGGGCGCTGCGTTTTCACGGGGCGCGCTCGGGATCCGGTTCAGGCGCTGACCGATCCTCCGGCTCGCGACCTGCATCCCCGGGTTGCGTGACCGCGCCGGGATGGAGGCGCGGGTGGGCCTATGTCCAGGCTAAGTTTGCCTGGGCAGACTGACGGTCATCCCCTTCGCATCGGTATGACTACAGCATGAACACACGGCCCGCACCCAACACACGCGACTGGCTCAACAAGGTTCCCGACGTCACGCTTGCGTTCTGGATCGTCAAGATCATGTCCACCACCGTGGGCGAAACGGGCGCCGACTTCCTGGCGGTCAATGCCGGCTGGGGTCAGGGAATGACCCGCGCGGTCATGGCCGGCCTGCTCGCGGCCACCTTGATCGCGCAGTTGCGCGTCCGCCGCTACACCCCCTGGATTTACTGGCTGACGGTCGTGCTGGTCAGCGTGGTCGGCACGCAGATCACCGACTGGCTGACCGACGGCCTGGGAGTCAGCCTGTACGCCAGTACGTCCGTTTTCGCGGCGGGGCTCGCCGCGATCTTCTTCGCCTGGCATCGGGTCGAACGCACGCTGTCCATCCATGACATCGTGACGCGCAGACGCGAGCTGTTTTACTGGTCGGCCGTCCTGTGCACGTTCGCGCTGGGCACGGCCGCCGGCGATCTGGCGACCGAGGCGCTGGGCCTGGGCTTTATCCGGGGCGCGTTCGCCTTCGGTGCGTCGATCGGCGCGACCTGCGTCGCCTGGCGCATGGGTGGCAACGCCGTGCTCACGTTCTGGATCGGCTACATCCTGACCCGCCCGTTCGGCGCCGCGCTGGGCGACTGGCTGACGCAGGCCAGGACCTACGGCGGCCTCGGCATGGGGGCCATGTGGACCAGCGCCCTGTTCCTCGGGGTGATCCTCACGGCGGTGGCGGCGGCTCAGTTCGGGATGAGGACGAACCGATCCGCCCGAACCGCCGAATAACCGTCTTTCCACTTCTCAAGGAGAACACATGTTCAATCGATACGCGTTTGTCCGACCCGTCGCCGCCGTGTCGGCCATCTTGCTTCTGGCCGTGGCGGCCGGATGTTCCAAATCCGCCGACCCGGAGCGCGCGAGCGTCGGGCCCGCTGACGCCGCGCACGCCAACGCGGCTCCGCAGGCCGTGGCGGCGGCCTCCAGGCTCGGCGACCTGTCGGCGTTCCGCGGCATTGCCGCCGACGTGGCCGTCATCGTGGACAAGGGCGATCTGCCCGCGGCCAGGACCCGCATCAAGGATCTGGAAGTCTCCTGGGATTCAGCCGAGGCGGGTTTGAAACCGCGGGCGGCCGACGATTGGCATGTGCTCGACAAGGCCATCGACCGGGCGTTGTCGGCGCTGCGCGCCGACGCGCCGGGCCAGGCCGACTGCAAGGCGGCGATGGCCAATTTGCTGAAGACCTTCGACGCCTTCCAAGGCAAGGCCTGACCCGCGAGCGCACCCGATGAAAACGTCTACTGAACACGCGCTGGTCAAGGTCCCCGAGACCACGCTGGGATTCTGGCTGATCAAGATCGCGGCCACCACGCTCGGCGAAACCGGCGGCGATGCCGTTTCGATGTCCATGCATCTCGGCTATCTGGTCGCCACCGGCATCTTCGCGGCGATCTTCCTGGTCGTCGTCGTCGCGCAGGTCAAGGCCAAAAGGTTCCATCCATTGCTGTACTGGGCCGCCATCATCGCGACGACCACCGTCGGCACGACGCTGGCCGATTTTGCGGATCGCTCGCTGGGAATCGGGTACGCTGGCGGTTCGAGCCTGCTGCTGGCCTTGCTGCTCGGCTCGCTCCTGGTCTGGCATCGCACCCTCGGTTCCGTGTCCGCGAGCACCACCCACTCGCCCAAGGCGGAAGCCTTCTACTGGCTGACCATCGTGTTCTCCCAGACGCTGGGCACGGCGCTGGGCGACTGGACCGCCGATACGGCGGGCCTGGGCTACACGGGCGCGGCCGCCGTGTTCAGCGGCTTGCTCGCCCTGGTCGCGGCCGCCTACTACCGGACCGGCGTGTCCCGTACGCTGCTGTTCTGGGCGGCGTTCATTCTGACCCGCCCGCTGGGCGCGGCGGTCGGCGACTTCCTGGACAAACCGTCGAGCGCGGGCGGTCTGGCCTTGAGCCGTTATTCGGCGTCGGCTGCGTTGTTCGCCTTCATGCTGACGGCGATCCTGTTCTTCAAGCAGCGCGCAGCCAGGACGACACATTGACCGACGATTGAAGGGAGTGGGAATGCGGGTATTGCTCGTCGAAGACGATCCCATGATCGGGGACGCGATCCAGGGCGCGTTGAAGGATGCGTCCTACGCGGTGGACTGGGTCAAGAACGGACGGACTGCGCTCACGACATTGGGCTGCCAGCACTATGACCTGGTGCTGCTCGACCTGGGCTTGCCCGGCAAAGACGGGCTGGACGTGCTCGCGAGCCTCCGCGCCAGGGACGATCCGGTTCCCCTCCTCATCATCACGGCGCGCGATGGCCTCGATGATCTGCTCCGCGGCCTGGACGGCGGGGCCGACGACTATGTCGCCAAGCCCTTCCAGATGGCGGCGCTGCTGGCCCGGATGCGCGCCGTCCTGCGGCGCAGGGGCGGCAAGGCCGCGCCCGTCCTCGGCAACGGCGTGGTGTCGCTCGATCCGGTCACCAAGGAGGCCAGCGTCGACGGCGGATCCCCGGTACAACTGTCCAACCGCGAGTTTTCACTGCTGCGGGCCTTGCTGGTTCGGCCGGGCGCCATTCTCTCGCGCAGCGAACTGGAGGATCGCATCTACAGCTGGGGGGAAGAAGTCGAAAGCAATGCCGTCGAGTTCCTGATCCATGCGCTGCGGCGCAAGCTCGGCAGCGCGGTCATCAAGAACGTCAGGGGGCTGGGATGGATGGTTTCAAAAGACGCTTGAACGAGTCGGTTCAACTCAAGCTGTCCGTTACCCTGTCGCTGGCGATTCTCGTGATGGCCATCGTCGCGGGCGCATTCTCGTTCCTGTCTGCCTTCGACGAGGCGCACGAGCTGCAGGATGACGTTCTGCGCCAGGTGGCGCAGCTCATGGATCAGCAGCGTTTGTCGCCGACGCCTTCGCCGAGCGGGGGGCGTCTCGCGGATGCCGATGAGGAATCGCGCGTGATCGTTCAGCGCCTGGGCGGGGCCCAACCCTCGCCGGTCGACGTGGATTCGGGAGGCATCCTGCCGCTGCCCGCCACGCTGTCCGACGGATTGCAGACGCTGGAGGTCGGCGGCGAGACATTCCGCGTCCTGGTGAAGACCACGGCCGCCGGCGAACGCATCGCCGTGGCGCAGGAGGCGGGCTTCCGCAATGAAATCGCCCGCGAGGGCGCGCTGCGCACGGTGATGCCTTTCCTGGTGCTCGTGCCGGTGTTGCTGCTGATCGTCGCCGATCTGGTGCGCAAGATGTTTCGGCCCATCGCCGCCCTCTCCAGGGAAATCGACCAGCGCGCCGAGCAGGAACTGCACCCCGTCGCAGATCGGCATCTTCCGGTCGAGGTGCGGCCTTTCGCCGTGGCGATCAATCGCCTGCTCGCCCGCGTCGGCCAGTCCATGACGTCCCAGCGCCGTTTCGTGGCGGACGCGGCGCACGAGCTGCGCTCGCCGTTGACGGCGCTTTCGCTGCAGGCGGAACGGCTGGCGCAAACGGAGATGTCCGGTCCGGCGCGCGAACGGTTGACGGCGCTGCGCCAAGGGATCGAGCGTGGCCGAAACCTGCTGGATCAACTCCTGACCTTGGCCAGGGCGCAGTCGGCTGCCGACGCGCCGGAATCGCCGGTATCTGTCCAAGGCGTCTACCGCCGTGTGCTGGAGGACCTCATGCCGCTGGCCGAGGCCAGGCGCATCGACATCGGCGTCGAAGGCACGCAGGATGACGAAGTGTGGGTCAGCGAGCTGGACCTGATCGCCGTGGTCAAGAACTTGATCGACAACGCCATTCGCTACACGCCGGAAGGCGGGCGGGTCGATCTTTCCGTGGGGGCGTTGGACGGGAAGGTCGAAGTGCGCGTCACGGACAACGGGCCGGGCATCCCGTCAGCCGAGCGGGCCCGGGTTTTCGATCCGTTCTACCGCACACTGGGCAGTGAACAGATGGGATCGGGTTTGGGGCTCTCCATCGTCCAGACGATTGTCGATCGCGTCGGCGCGGAGATCCGCCTTGATTTCGCGGACCCGGCGAAGCAAACCGGCTTGAGCGTCACCGTTCTCTTTCCCATGAGCGCCCCGCCTCCCGCAACGGCTTCGCAGGGGCGCGGTTAAGCGCTGCGGGCCGGTGAGGCCCGAGCGACGCAGGTCCGTCGCGAATCGCCCGGGCGTCGTCGTCCGGATGCGGGGCCTCGCCGGCGGGCGCGTTGGCTAGCGGGTCGGCCTCGTCGTCGCGATCCGTATTTTCCCTGTGTGCACCGGCGAGCCCCGATGGCAGGGCGTGCGCCTGTCCGCGGTGACGCGCGGATGCGACGGCCTCGCACGCCCTCGATCGCGATCTGGACACGGCATTTAACGTCCTGTACCGTTCCGCAAAATTCGCGTCGGAACGTCGCCGCGCGTGCCGTGCGGTGACGGAAATCGGCGCATGCCGACTGCGTGGGTCGCGCGCGATGCGCCGCGACGAACCGGATGCCGCCGCGAGCCGTGCCGCCGCGCGGCGCGATGTCATTCGCGGGAAGGGGGGCGATGGATACGCTACAGATGATGCGCATTTTTGTCCGCGTCGCCGAGGAGGGCAGCTTCACGCATGCCGCCCAACGGCTGGACATCACGACCGCCTTTGCGTCGCGCTCGGTGGCGCAGCTGGAGACGCACCTGCGCACGCGCCTGCTCAATCGCAGCACGCGCCGGGTGGCGCTGACCCAGGCGGGCCAGCGCTATCTCGAACGCTGCGTGCAGATTCTTGGGTATATCGACGAAGCCGAGTCGGAGGCGGCCGATGCGCAGGCGAGCCCGTCCGGCCGGCTGCGCGTGCATGCGACGACGAGCTTCGGGCAGGCCTACGTGGTGCCCGCGATCGTGCGCTATCGGACGCTCCACCCGAGCGTGATGGTCGAGCTGACGTTGTCGCAGCATTTTCCCGATCTGCTCGACGAGGGCTACGACGTGTCGCTGCAGTTGAGCGCGAATGAACTGCCCGATTCGGGGCTCGTGTCGCAGCGGCTCGGCACCGTGCACAGCGTGCTGTGCGCGTCGCCCGAGTATCTGCGCGCGCGCGGCGTACCGCAAAGCGTGACCGATCTGGCCGATCACGTGTGCCTGCAGATCGTCACACCGGTGTTCCCGCCCGATCGCTGGCATCTGGACGGGCCCAACGGCCGCGAAACCCTGGCGCTGCCGTCGGCGGATTTCCAGGTCAACGTCGCGGACGCGCTCGGCGCCGCGCTGCGCGAAGGCATCGGCATCGGCTCGCTGCCGATGTCGACCGCGCTGCCCGCCCTGCGCAGCGGCGCGCTGGTGCGTGTGCTGCCCGACTATCGCCTGCAGCAGTTGACGGTGTATACCTTGTATCCGTCGCGCCAGTACCTCGATGCGAAGATCCGCACCTTCATCGATTTCCTGAGGGAATTCGTCCCGCAACTGCTGGCCGCCGACGAGGCGGCATTGGGTTCGGGCAGCCAGTCCTAAGCGTTCCCGACCATTGGATGCGCGCCGTCGACGGCGCGTGCGCTTCGCGCTGCATGAGCGGCGGCGGCGCGCCTTTGCGCGGGTTATGCCTGTTCCTGCTTTGAATATCGTGCATCGTTGGTTCGATTGACGGACCACGCCCCATAGAATCGTCCGGACACCCGTGCGTCGCGCGCGAGATGCGTGAATCCCATTCGCGCCTTGGCATTGCGCCGCGGGAGAACAAGGGGCCGTCAGCCGTCGCGCCCCGGCATGCCATGAGGACTGGAACGACATGACGGATACGATTTCGATGAAGCGACGCCGCTTCGTGGGCGCGGGTCTCGCCTGGAGCGCCGCGGTCGCGGCCGGGACTGCGCACGCGACGACCGATCCGCATACGCTGCGCATCGGCTACCAGAAAGGGCCGCTCAGCCTGCTGAAGGCGCGCGGCACCCTGGAGCGCAAGCTCGCGCCGCTCGGCGCGAAGGTGACGTGGACCGAGTTTCCCTCGGGGCCGCCGCAACTGGAGGCGCTGAATGCCGGGGCCATCGATTTCGGCGACGTGGGCGAGGCGCCGCCGATTTTCGCGTTGGCGGCGGGCGCGCCGCTCGTCTATGGCGCGCAAGGCGTGGCGCGCCCTTCGTCCGAGGCGGTGGTCGTGCCGAAGACCTCGACCGTCAAGACCTTCGCGGGACTGCGCGGCAAGCGCATCGCGCTGACCAAAGGCTCGAACACGCATTTCCTGCTGGTGCGCCTGTTGCAGGCGGCGGGGCTCGGCTACACGGACGTCACGCCGGTATGGCTCTCGCCTGTCGATGCGCGTGCGGCATTCGAGCGCGGCGCGGTCGATGCGTGGATCATCTGGGATCCGTTTCTCGCGGCGGTCCAGCAATCGTTCGGCGCGAGGATCATCGCCGACGGCACGGGCCTCGTCGAGAATCGCGTCTATTACTTCACGTCGCGGTCGTACGCGACCGGCCACGCGGAGGTGCTGCGCACGACGCTCGGCGAAGTGGCCGCGCTCGAACGCTGGCTCGACGCGAATCGCGGGCCGGCCGCCGCCGAATTCGCGAAGCTGTGGGGTATTCCGGAGCCGACGGTCGCGCTGGCGTTCCAGCGCACGCGTTTCGGCATCGAGCCGATCACGCCGGCGGCGCTCGCCTACCAGCAGAAGCTGTCCGATGTGTTCTATCGGACGGGGCTGCTGCCGAAGCCGGTTCAGGTTGCGGGCGCGGCGCCGCCGGCGGGGTTGGTGAGCGGTTGAGCGACGGGCCGGCGCGGGCATAGCCGTCATGCGATCGTCCGCTGTCCGGCCGCGCGTGGCGCGTTGCGATGTCACCAGTCGAGGTTGTCGAGCGGATAGACGGGGCGGACGAGCCGCACGTAGCGGAACAGGCCGTAGTCTGATCCCGTGACGCCGCGGCTGTCGCACTCGACGAGCGCGGCCGAGATCGGCTCGAAAACGGGCCGGCAATACATCCTCGATTTCAGCAACAGGAATCGTGCGCGCCGGGGATCGATGCCGACGCTCTCGAATACACTGAGATCCCAGGGCTCCTGTGTGCGTTCGCTGACGACGAACAGGGCCGACCCGGTATCGAGCACGGCGGTACGTCCCATGCAGGCACGTTGCCCTGTATAGGTCGGCCCCTGGATCACGTATTCGCCGTCGGTGATGGCGCGCACGATGCCGGTCGCGCGAAACGGCTGACGCTGCAGGCCATCGTGCGACGGCAGTCGATTGCCGATGGCCAGCGTCACGGTCGCGCCGACGCCCGCCGCGATCATTCGAGCCACCGCATCCGGATCGCATATCGGTCCGCTGACGATACCGTCGAGTCCCTGCGCAAGCGCCGTCTCGATAACGTCCATGGTGTCGCACGGACCGCCCGACATGCAGTTGTCGCCGTGATCGAGCATCAGCACAGGCCGCTTCGCACCGCGCGCCAGCGCGGCGGCTTGTGCGACGGAGGCCGCGAGCGGGGCGCTGCGATACACGAAATCGTCGCGCGCTTGCCAGATCTGTCGCGCGATACGTTCGGCGTGCGCGTCGGCCGCCGCGCGGTCGCCGTCGCCGACCACGACGACGCTGAGGCATGGCGCGGGAATATCAGCCAGCGAGAAGCCCGGCAATACCGATACCGCGAGCATTCCATCGGCCTCGGCTGCGCGCGCGGCGTTCACCGCGCGCCGCATCGCGCCTTCGGCGGTCGCGCTGCGCAGGGTCGACGTCATGAGCGGCGGCTGGTGCCAAGCGAGCACGGGCCGTGCGTGACCGGACAGTTGCCTGAACAGCACGCGCGCCGCGTGCTCGCCCGTCTCGTACATATCGACGTGGGGGTAGGTCTTGAAGCTGACGATCACATCCGCGTGGTCGATCATTTTTTGTGTCACGTTCGCATGCAGGTCCAGCGCAACCGCAATCGGCGCATCGGGCAGGGCGGCGCGCACGCGTGCGAGCAAGTCGCCCTCGCCGTCCACACTGTGTTCGGCGACCATCGCGCCGTGCAGGTCGAGCAGCACGGCGTCGCAGCCGGGCGCGGCGGCAACGATCGCGTCGCAGATGGCCGCATACGCGTCGGCTGCGACCGGGCCGCTCGGGTTCGCGGCAGCCGACACGGGGGTCACGACGTCGGCGCCCTCGCGGGCAGCCATGTCGAGGAAGGCGGCCATCGCCGTGCGCATGCCGTGGTTCGCGCGATATGCATCGTCACCCCAATCGGGACCGTCGCGACCGAACGCCGCGAGCGGCGTCGGTACGGGCGAGAACGTATTCGTCTCGTGGTTCATCCGGGCAATCAGCAGCTTCATCGCGTGTCGACCTCCCTGCTACCGATCGCGTGGGAACACGTCCGCGGGGGGAGGTCGTCGCGTGCCGCCGGGTGCGGGGAAGCCGCATCGCTCTGCTGGAACGCGCTTGTCCTGCGCGGCGTCGCGGTCGATGCGACGCCCGGTGCCGAATTTCGACCTTGCATGGATCAAACCTCGCGATAACCGTGGACGACTGCGCTTCGCGCGTGCGGCATCAGCGCATCGACAAGACCGTGTTGGCGTGTGACTCGCGCTCGGCCCCCTCGGCAGGCGGCGATGCAGCGCAGCGCTGCTGCCATGGAGGGGGCGGTCGCTCAGGCATACCCCGTCGTGGCTTTCGTTTCCAGGTACGCCTCGAGACCAAATTCGGCGTATTCGCGCCCGTTGCCCGAACGCTTGTAGCCGCCGAACGGCGCTGCCGGGTTCCACGGCGGGTAATTGATGTGGACGTTCCCCACGCGCAACCGCGCCGCGATTCGGCGGGCGTGTTCGACGTCCTTCGATTGCACGTAGGCGGCGAGCCCGTATACCGAGTCGTTCGCAAGCGCGACTGCCTCGTCCTCGGATCGGTAGGTCATGATCGACAGGACCGGCCCGAAGATTTCCTCGCGCGCGATGCCCATGTCTGGGGTGACGTTGGAAAACACCGTCGGGCGGACGTAAAATCCCTCGCTCAATCCGGACGGTCGCCCGGGACCGCCCGCGACCAGGGTGGCGCCCTCGTCGATCCCGAGTTGGATGAAATGCTGGACGCGTTGGAACTGTGCGCGGCTGACGACCGGTCCAAGCGTGGTGTCCGGTGCGCGCGGGTCGCCGACGACCATCCGGGCAACCTCGTCGCGCGCAGCCTGTTCCGCGCGACCGAGGTGATCCACGTGCACCAGCATGCGCGTCGGCGCATTGCACGATTGGCCGCTGTTGCTGAAGCAACTGCGCGTGCCGTGCGTGACGGCATCCTCGATGTCGGCGTCGGGCAGGATGAGATTCGGGCTCTTGCTGCCCAACTCCTGGTGAACGCGCTTCACCGTATCGGCGGCGGCTTTGGCGACTTCGATGCCCGCGCGGGTCGAGCCCGTAAACGACACCATGTCGACGTCCGGATGCCGCGACAGGGCGGCACCGACCCCAGGGCCGTCTCCGTGCACGAGATTGAACACGCCGGGCGGGACGCCGGCCTCATGCAGAATTTCCGCAAACAGGATCGCGCTGAATGGCGCGATCTCGCTCGGCTTGAGCACCATGGTGCAGCCTGTGGCGAGCGCGGGCGCGACCTTGCACACGATCTGGTTGATCGGCCAGTTCCACGGAGTGATCAAGGCGCACACACCGATCGGCTCGCGCGAGACCAGTAGCGAGTCCGTCCACGTGCTGAAGCGGTACGAACGCAAGGCGTGAATCGTCTGCTCGAGGTGTGCGGTGCCGACGGCGGCCTGCATCGCTCGCGCGAACGCGAGCGGCGCGCCCATCTCCTGGCTGATGGTTCGTGCGACCTCGTCGTGGCGGCGTTGGTAGACGTGGAGTACGCGTTGCAGCAGGGCGAGACGCGTCTCGATCGGTTCGCGTGAGAATGTGTCGAACGCCTGCCGCGCCGCGCCGACCGCGCGCTCGACGTCGGCTGCCCCTCCGATCCCGAGCCGGGCGTACGGTCGCGCGGTGCTCGGGTCGATGACGTCGATCGTCCGCATCTCGGCCGGGTCGCTCCACTGGCCGTCGATATAGGTGTGTTGCGAGGTTCGCATCGCATGCTCCTGAGTCGATAGGGTGCGTCGAGGCCGCGCTCAGCGCGTCGCGCGTGCATAGGTGTCGGAAAGGAGATCGCGGATCGTCGCGATCAGCCACGCGATTTCCGCGCGCGTCATCACGAGCGGCGGTGCGAATTGTACGATCGGCGTGCCTTCGTGATCGACGCCCGCGCGACACAGCAGCCCCGCGTCGAGGATCGCGGGCGCGAGCAGCGTCGAGACGAAGGTTGCGGCGGGCATGCGTGCCGTCCAGCGGCACGCTTCCTTGTCCGTCACGAGTTCGAGCGAGTGGTGGTAGCCGTCGCCGCGTACGTCGCCGACGCACGGCAGCGCGAGCAGACCCTCGAGCGCCTGGCGGAAATATGCGGTGTTCTCGCGGACGTTCGCGAGCACGCTTTCCCGTTCCATGATCGCCAGGTTCGCGAGCGCGGCGGCGCAGGCGACCGGATGGCCGCCATAGGTTGCGCCATGCAGGAACATGCGCTGTGGTCCCGTCAGAACCGTGTCGATCACCTTGTCGCTCGCGATTACGCCGCCGAGTGGCACATAGCCCGAAGCGACGCCCTTTGCAAACGTCATCAGGTCCGGCTTGAGTCCATAGCGACGCGACCCGAAATACTCGCCGAGCCGGCCGAAGCCGCAGATCACTTCATCGGCGACGAGCAGCACGCCATGCCGGTCGCAGATTGCGCGCAGGCCTTCGGCATAGCCGTCCGGCGGCGTCAGGCTGCCGCCCGCGTTCTGCAGCGGTTCGACGACGATCGCCGCGACGGTATCCGGTCCTTCCTGAACGATGAGCGAATCGATCTCGTCGAGCAACTGACGCGTAAACTGCGCTTCCGTCTCGGCGGCCGGGCGCCCGTAGCGCTTGGTATTGCCGACGTGCCGAACCCCCGCCATCAGCGGTTCGAAATGCTTGCGGAAGTGCGTCATCCCATTCAGCGCGAGCGCGCCGAACGAGGTCCCGTGATAAGCGACGCGGCGCGCGATGAACTTGCGCCGTTGCGGTTCGCCACGGGCCTGGTGATACTGGCGCACCAGCTTGATCGCGGCTTCGTTCGATTCGGATCCGCTCGACGTGAAGAACACGCGGTTCAGACCGTCCGGCGCGAGCGTCGCGAGCGCGTGGGCGAGACGGATCGCCGGCTCATGACCGTAGCCCCAGTTGGTCGCGAACGGGAGCCGGACCATCTGATCTCGGACCGCGTCGCCGATTTCCGCGCCGTGGCTGTAGCCGATCTGCACGCAGTACAGTCCAGCCAGCGCATCGAAGTAGCGTCGGCCGTTCCGGTCCACGAGCCAGCACCCTTCGCCGCGCTCGAATAGGGTCAGCGGGTGGTCGCCGTAGGCATCGGCGTGCGTGAAATGCATCAGCAGGTGGCGCTTGCCCAGCGCCTGAAGATCCGCCTCGAAGTTGACGTCGATACTGTTCATGCTGCCTCCAGTGTGGTTGCAAAGCGGGTTCGGCAACCCGTCGTTCAATGCATCGTCAGCGTCGGGGCGGGGCGCGTAAAGCCGCGGGTCAGCCACGCGAGCTGGCAAAGTCCGAGCGCGAGCCAGCCGACGCCGACATAGAAGGTCTGGCGCGACAGGCCGGACCAGAGCCAGACATTCATCGCGAAGCCCATGGCGGGGAGCAGGCCGAACGTGATCCAGCCGGCGGGATGGCGGTGTTCCGCTCGCGCGAGATGGCAGCGCATCACGCACAGGTTCACGACCGCGAACGCGACGAGCGCGCCGAAACTGATCATGGTGGACGCGAGATCGAGCGTGATGAACAGCGCCGACAGCGACACGGCGCCGACCGCGAGCGTGGCGCGCACCGGCGTGCGCAGCCGCGCATGCCGGTGCCCGAACACGCGCTCCGGCAGCACCTGATCGCGTCCCATCGCGAACAGCACGCGCGTCACGCTGGCCTGCCCGGCCATCGCACTTGCGAAGCAGCCGGCCACGTAGACCGCGACGAAGAGCGCAGACAGCGCGCCGCCGCCGATCCGCTGCATCAGTTCGAGGCTGGCGGAATCGAGATCCTTGAAGGCGCGCCAGTCGGGAAAGACGATGTGCCCCGCATAGGCGATCAGCATGAACAGCAGGCCGCTCAGCAGCGTGCAGAGGAGGATGGCGCGCGGGACGGTGCGGCGCGGCTCGTGCGTCTCCTCCGATAATGTCGACACGGCGTCGAAGCCGAGAAAGGACAGGCACAGGATCGCGGACCCGGCCAAGACCGCGCGGGCATCGCCCGCGCCGGGCAGCACACTTGGCAGCGTCGGCGCCTGGCCGGCCGCGAAGCGTGCCGAGGCGACGAGAAAGACCGCGATGAAGACGAGCTGACCGACGATCAGGATCAGGTTGACGCGATTGACGAGCCGGATGCCGATGATGTTCAGCCCGGTGACGCAGGCGATGCTCGCCACGATCCACACGCTGGACGGCACGACGGGGAACAGTTGCTTCATGTAGATGCCGATGACGAGGTAGCTGATCATCGGGATGAAGAGGTAGTCCATCAGCAGTGCCCAGCCGACCATGAACCCCGCCGCGGTGCCGAAGCCGCGGCTGGCAAACGTATAGGCCGATCCGGCGCTCGGCATGAGCCGCACCATGTGGCCGTAGCTGCGCGCGGTAAGCAGCATGGCGATCAGCGTGACCGCATACGCGATCGTGAGATGACCGTTCGTCGTGCGGGTGACGAGCCCGTAGGTGGTAAACACCGTCATCGGCAACATGTAGGCCAGGCCGAAGATCACCAGGGTGGAGAGACCGAGCAGAGAGGGATGAGCCGGTCCGCTGCCGGGCGTGCGCTGCTGCGCTGTGCCTGTCGCGATGCTCGATACCCACCGACGTGACCTGTCGTCTCTCATGCTGTCCTCGCGCGGATCGCGCTCATGGCTGCAACGCTCGTTCGGTCGGCAACGCTTGCGTTGCACGATTCGAGGAAAGTGTGGTGCGCCAAAAATTCGAGGACGAATGAGAAAAGCGGACGTAATCGAGGGATATTTCCGGACGCATCGGCCTGTCACACGGGCGTACCGCACTGGCGCGCCGCGGCCATTCCGGCTATGTTCTACGCGAACCCGCCGCGATATCCGAACCCATGGTCAGCAGGCTCACTCGACAGCAAAGCAGTGCCGAACACCGCCTGCGTTCGGCGCTCGGCCTCGCCCGCCCGAGCGGACGCCAGGAAGACATTCCTGCCACCGTCCACGCGATAGCGGTCGTTCTGGACGAATGCCGCGTGCGTCAGATCGAGCGTGCGGCCGTACTGGAGGGGACGGGGCTCGGCGCGGACGAAGTCGCATCCCCGGACCTGCGCGTGAATCGTGCGCAGGAGCAGCATTGCTTCAGGAACCTGCTGCGGCGCAGCGGCGTCGCGTCGATCGGCTTGTCGATCGGCAATCGGCTCCAGGTGTCGACGCTCGGCCTGGCGGGCTATGCGATGTTGATCAGCGGGTCCGTCATGCAGGCGCTCACATGCATGAGCCGGTTTCCGCTGTTCATGGGCTTGTATTTCGACGTCAGCGTCCAGGCGCGCCCGGATGGCGTGAGCGTGACGATCGGCCGGTACAGCGGTGATCCCGATATCGAGATATTCCAGACCGACATGTGTTTGTCGAGCCTGCGAGTGATCGTATCCGATCTCGTCGGCAAACCGGTCTGGCCGGCGCACTTGCATCTCGCGCGGCGTACGCCGCGCAACGGCGCGGAGTATGTGGATCACTTCGGCTGCCGGGTGCGATTCAATGCCTGCGAAAACAGTCTTGTGTTCACGACCGTCGACGGCACGGAGACGCCGCGTTTTGCGAACGAGGTCAGCTTCAATGCGCTGCATAGCCAGTGCGACGCGCTTGAGCGGCAGTGGGCTGCATCGATCGGCGAGCGGTTCGCCGGGCGCGCAAAGGAGTTGATGGGACGCGACCTGGCGCGCTTCAAGTCGATGACCTCGCTCGCAAGCGCGCTGCACATGACGGAACGCACGCTGCGCCGTCGGCTCGACAAGGACGGCGTGACGTTTCAGTCGTTGCTGGACGAGGTGCGGCGCGAGGAGGCGATCCGATTGTTGCGCGATCGCGCGCTGACGGTCGCGGCAATCGCGGAGCGCCTCGGCTACAGCGAGCCGCGCAGTTTCCGCCATGCGTACCGACGATGGACAGGGCGAACGCCGCGTGCCGATCCCGAGGGGGGCGGTGAATCCGTGGGGCAGCGTGGGCGCGGCGCGCATCGCATGCGTGTACCGGGCCGCCTGGTGCCGTTTGAACCAGATTGGTGATCCGGCCAACGTCGTATCGTGGCCGCGCAGGCACGCGTATTCGCGGCTAAATTGACAGGCGGCCGCACAGCCGATTTGCCGATTTGCCGATTGGCCTCGCCTCTCCTCGCGGCGCTGAACATCAATGTGCACACCGGTCGAGCCGCAGGATTCTCTGGCATTGCAGCGGGCTCATCGAGGCAATTAAACGAACATGATCAAAGCTGTGCATCGACGTGCGCGGTTCATACGCTTTGCAAGGCCGCGTCATCCGACGCAGGCAATCGATGTGAATCGTGCGTCACGAAAATAGGAATCGAGATTAAGCGATTATTTGAAAACGATCCGGGTGTTCGTGGGACTACGAGGGAAGGTGAGTCCCGGCGCATGGTTGCGCGTGTCAACGCATTCGACGCATGCCTGGGTGCGCGGTTGCTGAACCGGGGCCACGACGTTTGCCATGGACCGAAGGCGGCGAGATATGCCTCGCGCGCGTCGAGAACGTACTGGACGTGCTCAATGCAACTGACGGCCGCTCCGCAGTGGTGAACTGCAAGTCGACGGTTGACGGGAAAGTTCGTTGCGCACACAACGATTTTGCGCCGCGCGCGATCAGCTGACGGACGGCGTCGAGGACAACTTCCCGTTCGCGAATGGCGCGCGGGGCAGGGTGCCCTCGCGCGCTTGAATCCTGTTATTGACCGGTGCGGGCCGCGTTGGAATCATTCGGCGCGGCGCTCGTCGCGCGACCTGTTTGCACCACGGGCGCGGCTTGCGCGCCATAGCCGGTGGTGTCGGTCGTCGCCACGCGTGTCCGGGCGACCTGCAGCGCGCGCGGATAGTACGGGTCCGCCACCTCCGGCTTGTAGCCTGCCTGTTCGAGTTGGACCAGTTCCGCGCGGACCTGCTCTCGCGTCAGCGGCGTCGACTGGGCCGACGCGCCATACGACACGGTCAGTGCGACGGCAGCGGCAAAGGCGTAGGCGAGCGATTTCATGGAGATCTCCGGGTTGTGCGATGCGGATCGAGCGAGCGGGACTCGATGTGTGAACGCATCGTAGCAACGTGGATCCATACTAAAAACTTACGAAGCGATGAAATATTACTACTGCGTAGTTAATGATCGACGGAGTGATCCTGCCGACGGGCGGGAGCGCAGGCGGCATCATGACCGCATCGCGGGGTGGGTGGGCGGCGCAATGCCCCTTGGGGTGGGACGCGACAATTTTATTGGGAGGATAAAGTTGTCACGTTACAACTGGACAATTTTATATACTGATTTATTGCAACGAACCCAACGAAGCGAATCTTCGATTCGCCGACACCCGCCGCCATCGATGCGGGCCGGCTGCCTTGGCGGGCGGCCAGGGTTCTGAAGTCACGGGAGTTCCGAAGGCTCGGATCGGGATGCCGCGCATAGAGAGGATTCGTGAAATCGATCAGCGCCGTGCCCAGCCGCGACGCAATGAATTCGCGATGGGTGACGGACTCCGCGTCCGGGCACGATGCGTTGACCATCTGCAAGCTCATGTCATTGAGGGCGCTTGCGATTTATCCGTGCATGTCGGCGCCCGTCGCGCGGCCGCAGCCGCTCGACGGGCGCTCCGCTCACCGGCTCGGCTCGTACACCAGCTGATTGCGCAGGTCGCGCTTGACCTGCGTCGCCAACTGCTTGAACGCCGGGTAGCGATCGGGCCCGACGAGCGGCCCGGACGGCGTGATGTCCAGCTCGCGCGTCACGGTGACCGTGCGACCCTCGATCCGGTAGCCGGAGGAATAGCGGCCGAGCGGCGACACGACCCGGGCCGGCTTCGGCACGTGGGTGATCCGGATGCCGTCGGGCAGCGTGATGACGGTGGTTTCCGCCACGCGCTGGCCGGTGACGGGGATCGCGTAGTTGCGCGTATCCAGCTCGCACTGGTCGAACGCGGAGGCGATGCTGCTGAAGCTGCCGAGACCGAGCGGCACCTGCATCGCGCCGGGGCCGGGGAACGGCGTGTAGTCGGGCAGCTTGAACGCGGTCGCGTAGTTGAACGGTCGCGTGAGGTCGCGCGGGTCGCCGTGCTGGTAGCTGCCGGTGCCGCTCTGGCCGGTCAGCGTCAGGATCCGGTTCGCGACCTGGGGTTCGACGCCGGGCGGCAGCGACGCGAACAGCTGGCGCGCGGAGTAGTCGAGCACGCCCGAGTTGTCGATCGTCGCCGCGCCGCGCGCGTTGCCGTCGCGGTCGATCGACACGCGCGTCGTGACCCGGGTGCGCGCGTTGTCCGGCGTGCCGAGCGGCAGCGTCACGATGCGCGCGCCGCCGGGTGCGTCGGTGATCAGCGCGGGCTTGCCGAGTTCGCTCGACGGCAGCGTGCCGAAGCGGGCGAAGGAGGCCGTCGAGTCGACGAACAGGTCGAAGTCCGGCAGGTAGGTGATCGCGTGATCGAACACGGCGAGCGGCGCGGGGACGCTCGGCAGCCAGTAGGTGCTGTCGGCGTTCACGAGCACCGCGCTGCTCGCGATGCCCTTCGCGGCGAGCAGCGCCTGCAGGACGGTCACGTGGTCCTTGCAGTCGCCGTACCCGGAATGGAGGATCGCGTCGGCGTCGTGCGGCACCACGCCGCCGAAGTCGAGATAGATCGCGACGTAGCGGATATGCGCGCTGACCCAGTTGTAGAGGATTTCCGCCTGCGCGCGCGGCTCGCTCACGCCCTGCGTGAGGCGTTCGGCCAGTTCGCGCACGGCCGGCGTGACGGCCGCCTTGGACGCCGCGCGCTGCTGGTACGCCGCGCCGACGGCCGCGAAATCCGGGAAGGTGGTGAGCGCGAGGCGCGGGCTGTAGTCGCCGATGCTCACGGAACCGAGTTCCGGCGCGCGCGCGGGCGTGTCGGGCAGCGACCAGCGCCACTGCTGGAGCGCGCCGTCGCCGTCGTTCACGCGGCCGCCCGTCAGGCCGATCGCCTCCGCGCGCAGCGGCACGGACGCCGGCGCGCGCACCGTGATGTGCGTCGCGGTGCGCGCGACCTCGTTGCTGAAGTACTCGGACGCGCTGAACTGGTTCGGAAACAGCGCCTGTTTCTGGGTTCTGCGGGTGCGCAGTGTCAGGACCGAGCCGATCTCGACGCGCGGAAACACCACGGTCTTGACCTTGCCGTCGTCGAACATCGGCGCGGCCGCGCTTTCGCGGCTCTGCTGCACGATGATCTTGTCGGGCGCGACGTCGAGGCGTTCGCCCTGCGGCGTGGTCGTGTACGCCTCCTCGACGTCGAGCGTTTCCAGCGACGTGCTGTAGCGCAGCGGCATCTGGCTGTCGTTCTTCACACCCTGGTCGGTGTTGATGCGATAGGTTTCCGACACCTGCTTCGTGAAGGTGCCGTCGGCGTGGATGTCGTAGGCGATGTCGTTGGAGAGCACCGTGACGTTGGACTGGAACGGGGCGGCGCGGGCACAGGAGCAGGCCAGCGCGAGGGCGATCAGAAAGGATCTCGTGAGCATTCGCATGAGCGGGTTGAAGCGTGGACGGGTTCGGCGCGCACGGGTCGCGCGCCGCAACGCGAAATCCTAGCACTCCGCCCGGAAATGCGACGTCCGGTTTGCCGCGCCGCCGCTCACGGGTCGAACACGATCACGGAGCGCGCCAGTTCGCCGTGGCGCATGGCCTCGAAGCCTTCGGTGATCCGTTGCGAGATCATCGCATCGAGTTCGAGCCGGTCTCGCAGATAAAAGTCCACGAGGTTCGGCAGGTCCACGGGGAAACGATTGGGGCCCATTTAGGTGCCCTGGATGCGCCGCTCATGGAGCAGCGCGGACGGGGCGAGCGCGCGCCGAGTAGCGGCGCCGTAGCGACGATGCCAACACCAGGGAATCCGGCGCAAAGTTCGACGTTGACGACGGCAGCTTGTTCGGCCTGCGTCGCCGTCGCGGCAGCAGGCAGTATCCACAAGGAGCTGAGGGGCAGCTCCAGGCGTGACGGCCTCATCGATTGCAAGCACAGATATTTCAAAGCGGATGAACACATTTTCCATCTGGAAACAAGGGTCCAGTTGGAACGCTTCGCCTTGTTTCGCATCCCAACCCCGGAACACGGTGAGGTTTGGATGAGGATCTCGGAACGATGCTCCGGCAGGGCGGTGATTGAAGTTGATGCAGAGCGCTTCCTTACGGCGTGGCGTCAGGAAGGAAGTGGTTATCCGGAGATTGCGCATCAAACGATTGAAGGATGGCGACACGACTACAAGTTTGATGAGGCTCGAAAAGGTTTTGACGAGGGCTGCTCCAATCCGGCGCCGCTCGCAGACGTCCACGGGTGGCTTTCGCGCAAACGAAAGCAGCCTGTTTCCCCGGTCGCAGGGAAACGCCTTGGAAAGTGGTTTCGGCGCCCCACGGGTGTTGGACCGGACGATGCCCCTGCAATTGAAACCGCGCCCTGTATCGGCTTCACAAATGGCATCACACGCATTGCCCGTCTACGTCGCGCCCAGCCTGCTCGGTGACGACGCGGCGGCGATGTTCGGGCTCGCCGCGCCGGCGACGTTCGGCGGCCGGACGCGGCTCGCGTTCCATGACGTCGAGCGGATCGGCCCGGCCCTGCGGATCCTCGCGCGGCTGGCGTCAGCCGTGTGGCACACGCGCATCACTGGAGAGCCTTGGTGCTGGTCGCGATGGCCGATTGCAAGGTGGCATAGCGCGGTTTCGGGGCACCGCTCGCATTGAGCAATCCGAACGTGGTGTTCTTGTAGTCGTAGAGTTCGTACCACGCGAAGCCGATCACGTTGTAGGCCGCCTTCGCGGCCACCATCTCGGGTACCGTCTTCGCGATATAGGCGGCTGCCTGCGCATCGGTGTTGTCGGTGTCGACACCCAGCTCGGTGAACACGATCGGTAGGTTGTAGGTCGCCTTGAGGCGCGCCAGCACGTTGTAGGTGCCGCCGGTCTTGGCGACCGCGTTCTCGAAATCGCCGCCGTTCGAATACCAGTGCCACTGAATCGCATCGGGCGTGATTTTCGGGTGGCCGGTCGAGCCGTCCGGCTGAACGCCTGTCATCAACGCGTCGAGAAAACCGAAATTGAGCCAGCCAGTCGACGCGTTCGCGATCAACATCGTCTTGTGCTGCGTGTCCACCGAGCGCCAGCCGTCGAGCGCGCCGCGCAACGCGCCGCGGTAGATCGGAAAGGTCGAGTTGTCGAAATCCGAGGGATTCAGGCCGTCGCCCTTGATCACCGCGTTGTGCGGATCGCTGTCGTATTCGTTACCGAATTCCACGAGGGGGATGCCCGCGAGCTTTTGCGCGGCATAGACGGATAGCGTGTACGCATACGCGTAGGCGCTGGCCTCGGTCGGCGCTTTCCCCTTCAGCGATGGATCGTCCCACGGATAGGCCTCGATCATCGGCAGCACCGTGACTTTCGAGCCGAGGCCGGGGATGACGGTATTGACCAGCATGTCGATATGCGCGGGCAGGTACACGTCCTGCCGGTAGAGTCCGGCACCGAGTTGGGTGATCGACGCGGCTTGCGTCGCGAACGGGGTGGATGCGTAGATACCGCCCTGCACGTAGTGGCCGTTCACGCCGAAGAACGGCAGGGTCGAGGTGGTGGGGTTAGGCGCAGGAGCAGGAGCAGGAGCAGGAGCAGGAGCAGGAGCAGGAGCAGGAGCAGGAGCAGGAGCAGGAGCAGGAGCAGGCGTTGGGGTTGGCGCAGGCGCAGGCGTTGCGGTTGGCGTAGCGGTTGCGGTTGGCGTCGGCGTATGCGTATCGCTCGACGGCGAAGGGCCGGACGAATGACCCGGAACGGGAACGAGCGTCGGCGTGGCGGCGGGCGATGCGACCACCGGGCCGGCACTGCCTCCATCGCCTCCGCCGCATGCGGCGAGGAGACTCGCCAGCAGTACCGTGCTCAAGGTCGAACGCAGGGTCGCGGCACCCGCGTCCGTCAAGTCGGCGAAATGCTTCATCGATGAAATTCCGGTCTGAAAACGGTGCACATTCTATGTGACATTTCATTAGGATTTCTATCATCTCAGACAAAATCATCGATGCGTTCGCGCTTTGATGCACGATCGCGTGGTATCAGCGCTTTCGGGTCGGCGATTCGCTCAGGGTTGGAGGCAATGCGCGAGCGCCACGATGAGGGCGTCGCGCCGTGGGCCGCTGCGGCCCACTCCGTCCCAATTCCTCTCCAGGCATTAAGTTGCGCGACACGCCGGTCACGGTCTTTTTCGTCAGCGCGAGCGCCTGTCCCTTCGTCGCGGCCCAGACCTTTCCGCCGAACGACGCGTGCTGCCTGGTCAAGCCGAGCAGTCGCGCGCGCCATGTCGGATCGGCGCCTTGCGCGGACGTGTCCGTGTCGGCGTTGAACACGTGTCCGGCCACGCTCGCGCCGACGCTCGCAAGCCGATGCAGCGCGGCTTCGAGTTCCGGCGCGCGGGTCAGGCCGGCGCGCGACACCAGCAGGATCATGTCGCGCAGCTCCGAGGCGATGCTGAGCGTGTCGCTGTAGGGGAGCACGGGCGGCGCGTCGACGATCACGAAATCGTAGCGCGCGCGCAGCGCCGCCAGCAGTTCGCGGAAGGCAGGCCGTTCGAACAGTTCGCCTGGGTTGACCTCGTCTGCCGTGCCCGGCCCGAGGATCGACAGCCGGCTCTTGTCGAGCGGCGCAATGGCCGCGTCGAGCGGCACGGTGCCGGCCAGCACGTCCGCGAGGCCGGCCGATTCGCGCGCCGTCGCCGGCGCGCGGTCGCGCAGGTTGGCGTCGACCAGCAGCACGCGCGCATGCACCTCGGCCAGCAGATAGGCCAGGTTCGACGCCATGAAGCTGCAGCCGACGTTCGCGGTCGGCCCGGTGAACAGCAGGACCTTGCCGGCGCCGCCTCGACGGCGCTTCGAGAATGCGGCTTTCAGGTTGGTGCGCAGCGCGCGCAGCGATTCGATACTGGGATCGTGTGGCAGGCTGGCGGCGAGCAGATGATCCGGCAGGCGCGGCCCGGTGTACCGCGCGCGGCGCTGGTCACGCAGCGCGGGCGAGGCCGCGACGACGGCCACGCAGGGGCGCTCGGACAGCGTGGCGAGCGCAAGCGGCGAGTACAGCTCGCGGCGATAGCGGGCCAGCAGATGGGTGAGGGCGAGCGCGACGAACAGTCCGCCCAGCATTGAGCCGAGCACCACGAGGCCGCGTCGCGGCCAGGTCGGACGGTACGGCGCGGCGGCCCAGTCGACGACGCTGACACCCGGCGCGGTGCTGGCCACCGCGATGTCCAGCTGCTGCGAATTGGTCAGCACGCTCGTATAGAGTTGCGTGGCGACCGCCACGTCGCGCGACAGGCGGACGTATTCGCGCTGCACGGTGGGCAGCTTGCCGGCCGCCGCCGTGGTGTCGCGAATCTCGCCCTTCACCAACTTCAGTTGCGACATCACCGTCTGGTATTCGCGACTCGCCGGCAGGAAGCGTTCCCGGACGGTGCCGAGCGCAAGCTGCAGCACGATCTCGTGTTCGGCGAGGGTGTTGAGGCGTGCGATCAGCGCCGCGCCTTGCTGATCGACGTCGATCGTGCCGGTCGTGGTGCGGTAGCGGTTGAGCGCGTCCTCGGCCTTCTGCAGATCCTTCTTCAGGTTGGGCAGGCGGGCACGCAGCGAATCGAGATTGCGGCGCGCCTTGTCGGTGCGGAACGCGAGGTCGCGCCGCAGATAGATGGCGACGATCGCGTTGACCATCTGTTCGGCATGCCGGGCGGTGTCGGACTGGTAGCTGAGCCGCATCATCGACGGCTCCTCGAGCGTCGAATCGCGGTTCGTCACCAGGGTTTTCAGGTGCTTCGACACGTCGTCGTAAGCGAGCTGCTCCGGCTCCTTGCGCACCGAGAAGGCGATGCCGGGCCGCGCCCGCAGCGTGTCGACGCGGATCTCGCCGGCCTGCTCCGTGCCGGCCAGGTTCATGTGGAACGGTACCGTCTGGCCCAGCGCGCCCTGCGCGAGCGGATGCCCCGCCTTGTCTCGCAGCGTCCATCGCCCGCCGTCTTCGGCAACGAGCCTGAACGGTTCGCCGAGCGCGTCGTCGGGGATCGAGAACACGCCGAGCTTCAGCGCCTCGCCGCCCCACGCATAGCTGCTCAGGCCGAGTAGCGGCGCGGCGAGTGTGTCGTCGTTGGCGTGGCGCGATGCCAGCAGGCGGCCGATCAGCGGGAAATGACTTTCGGTGCGGATGTCGTAGCCCACGCCGGTCTGCTCGATGGCCTCAAGGACGATCGAGCGGGACGTCAGGATCTCGCTTTCGTCATTCGCGGAAGGGCCGGCCGAGATCGTGCCCGATACGTCCGACAGCGCGCTGATCGCCGCGCCGGGTTTGGTCTGGATGCGCAGCAGCGCCTCCGCCCGGTACTGCGGCGTCGCGACCAGCGCGTAGATCGTGCCGAGCAGCGTGAACGCGGCGACAATCGACGCGATCCACCAGCGATACCGGACCGTGCTCCACCACAGGCTCGACAGCCCGTCGTCCCGCTGCGTCGCCTGGGTTGCCGGCATCCGTTGCGCATTCAGATTCATTTCCAGTCCTGCCCAGTGCGGCAATCATGACGACTGCCGCGATGTTTTAGATGTAGGTATGTTGGCCGCGAGCGGCGCTAGCCGTCCGGCCCGATGTAGAGCGGCCCCTGGTCCTCGCGCAACGTCACGAGGCCATCGTGCGCGGCGCGTGGTGTGCCGTACAGGTCGGTCGCGGCCGCTTCGGCGGGCGGCAGGCGCGACAGATCCACGGTGACGGCGTTGCCCTGGCCGTAGCACCAGACCACATAGCGGGTCGCCGCGCCGTTGCTCAGCCTCAGCACGATATAGCGGCCGGCCGGATCCATCCGATAGGCGGCGCGCGCCGCGTGCGCGGTGAACGCGAACAGCCGTTTCACCGCGACATACGCGGGCAGCGGCTCGCCCTGCGCATCCAGCAGGCCGAAGTTGTGCTCCATGTTCTTCGGGTCTGGGCCATCGTCGCGGATGTCGTAGTAGGCGCTCAGCCCGAGTTGCGCGATCCAGTCGACCAGCAGCCGGCGCGCCGCGTAGGTGGCCTGCCGGGCCCGCGCGCGCGGCGCGTGGCCGTCGGCGAGATCGGAGACGTACGCGTAGCCGACGCTCGGATACGACCACTCGGTCGCCCAGATCTCCGGCACCCGCCGATAGGCAGACAGGTCACGGCGGAGCGCGCGATAGTCGTCCAGCGCCGTTTCGGGATTGCCTTGCCGGTACGGATGCACGCTGACCGCGTCCGGCGCGTACCGGGCGCCGGCGCTGATGTCGCCCACCGCGCGGATGAACGATCGATCGATCTGCTGGACGCCGCCCATCGCAACCTGGGCGGCGGGATTGGTCTGTCTGATCGCCTGCACGGCGGTTTTCAGCAGGTTCCGGTAGCCGGCGGCTGACGGCGCGGCAAGCCAGTAGGTCGGGTGATTCTGCTCGTTCCAAACTTCGAAGCGCACTGCGTCGTGCCGGTAGCGCAGCGCCGACTGGGACACATACGCGTGGAACGCCGCCAGTTGCGCGGGGGTGGTGGGCGGCTGTCTGGGACTGTGCAGCGGATGCTGGTAGCCGAGGATGAACAGCGCGCCGAGCCCGCGCTCGGCCAGGTTCGCGACGAGCGCGTCGTACTTCGAGAAATCCCAGCCGGCCGGTGTCTCGACCGCCTCCCAGAACAGGTCGGTGCGGACGAACGAGAATCCCGCGTCGCGCACCGCGTCGAGCAGGCCCGGATCGTCGATGTCGTGGATCGCGATGCCGGTATTGGCGCGGGAGGCTTCGAAGCGCGGCAGGTCGACATAGGACGACGCCGCACCGGGAACGACCACGACGGCCGCCGCGTGCACCGCGCCGGCCGCGACGAGCGCCGCGCTCGCGAGCGCGGCCGCGAGCAGCAGGCGGCAGCGGACGGTTCGGCGAACGAGGGAGCGGGGTGGGGAGAGCATCGCGAATCCGGAGTTAGCGCCAGAGCGGCGCGATGCGGGGCGCGGCCGGCACGGAGTAGACGGTACGATCCGCGTCGGCTTGCGCCGGGCTTAGCGTGAGCATGCGCACCGTGATGCCGAAGAACAGCAGGCAGCCGAGCGTTTCGTAGATGTCGGTGGTGATGCCGCTCAACAGCAGGAACGACAGCATCAGCCATGCGCGCGTGTCGGTCGAGCGGCTCGCGAGCACGTAGTGGGCGAAGGCGAACAAGGACATCGCGGTGCCGATCACGCCGAGCGTGGCAATCATGAGAAGGGCGGCATTGTCCGACCAGCCGACGTTGAAGCCGAAGTCGCCGACGTAATACGCGGTGGCCGAGCCGAAGCCGCCCGGCCCGATGCCAAACCAGATCAGGTGTTCGCGCAGCAATCCTTCGAGCAGTTGGGGCCAAGTGTTGATGACGCGGTCCTGCATCGACGCCAGCAGCGTGGAATCGGTCATTCCGGCGTTGGTCGACAGCGACGCGACCCAGCCCGCGAACGGCAGCACGACGATCAGCATGGTGATCCACGCGCAAGCGCGCTTGAGCGCGTGCGGGCGCATCAGGTAATGGAAGCCGACGACGATCGCAAGCGCAATGAGCGTCGTCTTGTTGGTGGTGTCCCAGATCCCGATCGCCGAGACCGTCAGCAGCGCGGCGATCGCGAGCGGCGCGCGCAGCCGGGGCAGCAGCCAGACCGTCATCAGGCCGATCATCAGTCCGGTCGTGGCGCTGCTTCGGCCGAATCCGGCCAGTCGCGTCGCGGTGCCGACATAGGTGTTGACCGCGATCTGCACGCTCACGCCGTCGATGTCGATGCTGCCGCCGGCCCACGGCATGCGGGTGAAGGTATTGATGATCACCCCGGCGTTGCATAGCGCCGCAACGGCGATCAATGCCCCCAGCATGCGCGGATATTCGAGTGCTTCGAGCGCTTCCGGTGGCGTGAGCGCCGCGAACAGCATCGGCGACACAGTCCAGATCCAGAAGCCTGTCGCGGCGAGCCCAACGCCGTTGGCAAGCGCCACGCAGGTCTCCGCGGCGATGTAGCAGGCGACGATCAGATGCATGGGGCGGGGGCGCCGCAGCAGCGCGACGGCGATGCAGCCCACCATCATCACCTTCGGCAGATAGTTGAGCGACGCGATACCCGCGGCCGACAGGTAGTACCGGAGCGCACCGGACAAGACCTCGCTTGCCGCGGCGATCACGAAGGTCACAGCCCAAAGCCGATGGTACGGTCGTATCCCGCTCATGATAACGATTTGGCCTGCTGATTGACTGGAGTCGATTCGAGTAATGGGGGCTGATCGGCGAAAGGCAGCGGGCCCGGGTCCGGACGCCCGCTGCTTGCCTGCGGGCTATCCCGGTCGGGAGCATAGCCGTACGGATTGGGGGAGAAAGTACGATAGCCCACC
Organism: Burkholderia sp. FERM BP-3421; assembly: GCF_028657905.1. Taxonomy (NCBI): domain Bacteria; kingdom Pseudomonadati; phylum Pseudomonadota; class Betaproteobacteria; order Burkholderiales; family Burkholderiaceae; genus Burkholderia; species Burkholderia sp. FERM BP-3421. Next base: position 455,404 of record NZ_CP117780.1, read on the forward strand.
GTAGACAGCGGAAATGACAGTGTTTGACGAGCGCGGGTGCGTGGATAGGATTGCGAAAGGTTTAAGTAATGAAGCGGCCGTCCGATTTCTCTGGTGCATCGATTCTGCGAGCAACTTCTTCAGCCGGTTGTTTTTCGCCTCGCGCTCTTTCAGGCGTTTCGCGTCAGACACGCTCACTCCGCCTAACTTGCTGCGCCACAGGTAGTCGCTCGCCTCGGAAAATCCGTGCTGACGGCAGAGCGCCTTGATCGGCAAGCCGGCCTCTGCCTCGCGCAAAAAACCAATGATCTGCTCTTAGGTGAATCGTTTCTTCATGCCCAATCTCATGACTATGTGATAGGACTCCAAAGCGTCGCGCTACCCAAGGACAGGGTGACATCGAAGGCAATTATGACTGCGCCGGCAACGACGCAGTGGGGCGCATCGAACGCTCCTGACACATTACGGGACTGATCGAATGGCGTTCGACAGGCACAATATTTTCTTTATGGTCAAGCAAGATCTTCTTGATTGTAGGCGAAATGAAATTAAGTGAAAATAATGGTGTGCGGTGATCAATGGAAATGGGGTTAAGTGAGAATTAAGCCATCAATATTGATCAATTTTGCTATTTTTATATGAAATTTGAATCGATTTTATGTGATTTAAATTTTCGTATGTTTGATGGTGTGCGGGCTTTATCAAGTGGATGGCGTTGGACTAAATTGAAAAACATGATGAAAATTCCAAAGATTTTCCATATCGTCGTCGCAGCAATATTTTTGAACCCTGCGGCGCCCCGTGCCGGCGAATTCGCACCCAGCGGTAGCATCCCGGCATTCTATAGATGGAGCGACGACATTCCTTCGGTGCCCGGCCGACTTCTGCGGACCGAGCCGCTGACGGCTGAACAACGCCTTTCCAAGGCGGGCGCGAGCGTCCGCCTGCTATATGCGTCGACCGACGGCGTTGACGGTCACACACCAGTCGTGGTGTCTGGCGCGCTGTATCTCCCAAAGGGCCATCCGCCCCCCGGCGGATGGCCGCTGATCGCCTGGGCTCACGGCACCGTAGGGACTGCAGACATTTGCGCGCCATCGTACTCGGGCCGCAGTCGTCGGGATCGCGACTATCTGGATCATTGGCTGGATAGGGGGTACGCGATCGTCGCAACCGACTACCCGGGACTAGGAACCGAAGGACTGCATCCATATGCGGGAACCCGTTCGCTTGCGTACAGTGTGCTGGACAGCGTTCGGGCGGTAGCTGAGCACGGCTTTCACATTTCGAAGAAGACGGTCGTCGTTGGACAATCCCAAGGCGCGCGAGCAGCTTTCGCGAGCGCGCTGTACGCAGCGTCGTACTCGCCGAACCTCGATATCGCCGGAGTGGTCGCGACCGGCACGCCCGACTATCTCTGGGACTCGAACGAAGGGGCCTCCGATGACACTCTGGCGACCTCGCGCAAGAGCGTCAATACCGCCTTTGCCTTCGATCTCTATCAGTTGCAATCCGCCAGACTCCTAAATGTCGCGTATCGTCCGGAAAACTACCTCAATGAACAAGGGCTTAAGATTTTTAAGTTTGCCGAGGATCATTGTGTGCTTGACCTCCAAAGCGAAATTGTTCGAACTAAGGCAACCTTTGACGGGAGCTTCAAGACTGACCCCAAGGACGTGTTTTCCGCAATATCCGATCTGGGCGCCTACCCTGAAATCAAGACCAACATTCCGATTTTCTTTGGAACCGGCGGCAAGGACCGCGCTGTTTCCGTTCCAGGCCAGATCGCACTAGCCAAACGGGCTTGCGCAGCTGGAAATCGCGTCGAATTTCATTTCTACCCCGATCTCGATCACTCCGGTACGGTGCTGGGATCGGCGCCAGATTCGACGATTTTTGTCAGAAAGGCTTTTTCCGGAGCGGCGATACCGGGGAATTGCGCTATGGAGAAGCTGACCGAGCCGTCGCAACGAGTCAATGAGTAGCCGACTTGCGGGACTGTCAAATTGTCGGCGGGCTGGAGTATTGAGTCGGCCCTGAACAATCCGCCAAGGCTTGGCGTTGTTGAGCCGATCCGGTAGCCGTGAGGCACGGCACCGAGTACGTACAACAACCGAAGCTGCGCCGCCATTAACAATCGGGTTTCGGTGCAGTGAGCGGTGGGCGCGCCAATTGGGACAGTCGGATAAGTGGTTGGTCCGGGGCCTGAGCCAGTGATGATGCTGGCAAAGGAATCGAGGACATCACGAAGAGAACCCGACGGACGCACTCCGCAGCGTTCAAAGCGAAGGCAGCGCTGGCAGCGGTCAACGGCGAGCGGACGCGCCAGCCAACAATACGCGGGCGAACACGTCGATCACGAATGCCACGTACAGCCACCTGCAGCGCGTGACTCGGGCACCTGTGTTCGATGATCGCCCCTTGTCGACCTCCGCCAGCTTGCCGCGAACGCGCGAACGGCGTCGTGAAGCGCGCCCCTTGAACGATTGCACGTGATTCTGTTTGGAATAACGATATCGTCATTTACTGGTTGGGGACGGAACGAGGGGGCCGTATGATCGCCGCTCGGAGGTAACGAGAGATGATCCGCATTCTTGACGGCGGCATGGGCCGCGAATTATTGCGCATGGGCGCGCCGTTCAAACAACCCGAATGGTCGGCGCTGGCGCTGATTGAAGCGCCCCACTATGTGCGCGCCGCCCATGAGGCATTCGTGCGCGCGGGTGCCGATGTCGTGACGACCAACTCCTACGCCGTCGTGCCGTTTCATATTGGCGAGGAGCGCTTCGCACAGCATGGGCAGGAACTTGCCGACCGCGCGGGCCGGCTCGCGCGCGATGCGGTCGCCAACAGCGCGAGCCCCGTGCAGGTCGCGGGCTCCTTGCCACCGCTGTTCGGCTCCTATCGCCCCGATCTGTTCGACGCCAGGCGCGCCGCGCCGTTGCTCGATACGCTCATCAACGGGCTCGCGCCGCACGTCGATCTGTGGCTCGGTGAAACGCTCGGCTCGACAGCCGAAGCACGCGCGATCCGCACCGCATTGGGCGACGACACGCGACCGCTCTGGCTCTCCTTCACGCTCGACGACGCGGACGACGTGCCTGCGATTGCCGCGGGCCATGCACCCGCGCGGCTGCGCTCGGGAGAAAGCGTGAGCGCAGCGGTCGATACCGCGCGGGCGTTGAACGCCCAGGCGCTGCTCTTCAATTGCAGCCAGGCCGAAATCATGAAATCCGCCGTACTCGAAGCGCGCAAACATGCCGGCCCGACGCTCGCGCTCGGTGTCTACGCCAATGCGTTCGAACCCGAGCGTCAGCGCCGCGCCGCGAACACCGGATTGAGCGCACTGCGCGGCGATCTCGAACCCGATGGCTACCTCGCCTTCGCACGCGAATGGGCCGCTGCGGGCGCGTCGCTGATCGGCGGTTGCTGCGGCATCGGCCCCGAGCATATCGAACGTCTCGCCGAAGCACTGCGCGAAAGCGAGCAGTGACCCGGCGACAAACTCGCGGTCAGCGCGCGGTATCGCCCAACAATGAGCACGCCTTGAGGCCGCGATAAGCGCGATCCTCGGACCCGGCTCTTGCACTTCTCTTCTACCCGTCTATGTCGAACGATACGGATACGTCCACGCCGGCCCACGCGTCACGCCGCCGTTTCCTGCAACTGACCGGCGGCAGTCTCGCCGCCGGCGCGGCCGCCGTGCTATTGCCCTTGAGCGCGCGCGCGGCCGACACACCCAAACGCGGCGGGCACCTGATTCTCGGCGTCGACACGGCGTCGAGTTCCGACCGCATCGACCCGGCGTTCTACTTCGAAGAGTACATGTACAACGTCGGGCGCCAGATCTTCAATACGCTGACCGATCTCAACGACGACGGCACGCTGCGCCCTGGCCTCGCGACTCATTGGGAAAGCCGGCAAGGCGCGACGGTCTGGGTGTTCAAGCTGCGCCAAGGCGTGCAATTCCACAACGGCAAGACGCTCGAACCCGCCGACGTCATCTACTCGCTGAATCACCATCGCGCGAAGGACTCGCAATCCGCCGCGAAGAGCTATCTCGATCCGGTGCGCGATATCGCCGTCACCGGGCGGAACGAACTCACGTTTCGCCTTGCCTCGCCGAACGTCGATTTTCCGTGGCTGCTTGGCGACGTCCACTTCGGCATTACGCCGGCGGGTGCGGATTTTGACAAGGGCATCGGCACGGGCGCCTTCGTGCTGGAACGTTTCCAGCCCGGTGTGCGTACGCTCACGCGCCGCAATCCGAACTACTGGGACAGCTCGCGCGGCTTTGTCGACTCGGTCGAGACTGTGGCCTACAACGACAGTACCGCGCGAGTGGCCGCGCTGCTGAGCGGCTCGGTGCATTTGATCAATCGAGTCGAGCCGCGCGTCGCGAAGCGCCTCGAAAATACGCCGAACATCGTCATCCATCGTGCGCGCGACACGCAGAATATTCTGTTTCCGATGCTCGCCGACACGGCGCCATACACCGGCAACGACCTGCGCACGGCGCTCAAGTATGCGATCGATCGAGAGCAATTGCGCAACTCATTGCTGAGCGGTCATGGCTCGGTCTCGAACGACAATCCGTTGTTTCCGTCGAACCGTTTCTATACGACCGACATACCGAAGCACACCTACGACCCCGACAAGGCGAGGTTTTACTGGAAAAAAGCGGGCCTGAGCCAGCCGATCGTACTCACGGCGGCGGACGGCGCGACCTTCAACGGTGCGGTGTCGGCGGCCGAGCTTTATCAGGCGTCGGCGACACGCGCAGGCATTCCGTTTCGCGTCAATCGCGTGCCTGCCGACGGCTACTGGACCCAGGTCTGGATGAAGCAGCCGTTCTGCGCGTCGTCGTGGGCGAACCGTTCGACCGCCGACGCTTATCTTTCGATGGTCTGCGTCTCGGATGCGCCGTGGAACGAGTCGAAGTGGAAGAACCCCAAGTTCGACCAGTTGGTCGCCCAAGCACGCGCGCAAGCCGACGAGACGCGCCGCCGCCAGCTTTATCACGACATTCAAGTGCTGTACGCCGAACAGGGCGCATCGGTGATTCCCTTGTACGCCGATTCGCTCCGGGCGTCGCGCACGAGTCTGCGCGGCTATGTGGACATTCCGGGCGAAGTCGGCTCGCGTGCCGCCGAGCGGGTATGGTTCGCGAGCTGAACACACGCGCGGCGCGCGATGTCCGCTCCTGGCAGAGCACCTCGTCACGTGCCTGGCAGCGTACGCGGCGGCTGACAACCTTCGTGCTGCGCCGGCTCGTGCACGCCGCGCTCACGCTGTTCGCCGCGGCCACGCTCGTCTTCGCAGCGACGAGCCTCCTCCCTGGCAACATCGCCGCGACGATTCTCGGCCAGAGCGGGACGCCTTCGGCCGTGCAGTCGCTCGAACACGAGCTGGCGCTCGACCGGCCGCTCGCGGAACGATACGGCGACTGGCTCGGTGCGCTGCTGCAAGGCGATGCCGGCAAGAGCTTCACCACGCGCACGCCCGTGATGCGAAGCGTGTTGCCTCGTCTCGCCAACACCTTGCTGCTCGCGGGCGCGGCCGCCGCGCTCGCGTTGCCGCTTGCCCTCGCGGCGGGCATCGCGGCGGCGCTCAACCGCGACAGCCTGCTGGATCGGGGCTTGCTCGCGCTGATGCGCGTTTCGGTGGCGCTGCCCGAATTCTTCACCGGCTATCTGTTGATCCTGCTGTTCGCGGTCGCGCACGCGTGGCTACCGAGCAGCGCAGCGAACTTCGGCGCTGACGGCTCGGCGCGCGAAAATCTCGCCGCGCTCGCGCTCCCGTGCGCGACGCTTGCGCTCGCCGTGATCGGTCATATGGGGAGCATGATCCGTGCAGCGCTGATCGACGTGTTGGCGCAGCCCTACATCGAAATGGCACGGCTCAAGGGACTCGGTGCCGGGCGCATCGTCTGGCGCCACGCGCTGCCCTGCGCGGTCGCGCCGATCGCCAACATCGTTGCGCTCAATCTCGCGTGGCTGACGGTGGGCGCGGTCGTGGTCGAGACGATCTTCGTCTGGCCTGGCCTCGGCCAATACATGGTCGACAGTGTCTCGAAGCGAGACATTCCCGCCGTGCAGGCGTGCGGCGTCGTTTTCGCGGCGATCTACGCCGGGCTGAATCTCGCCGCCGATCTCGTCGCCATGCTTTTTGATCCCCGCCTGAGACCGCATCGATGACTACGCCTATCGACGCCTCCTCCGAGAGCCGTGGCGCCGCTGCACGGCTGCGAGGGCCTCGATCGCCCCGGTGTCCCTGGTTCACGCTCGGCTTCTTGCTCGCCTGCGCCGTGGTCTGCGTCGCAACCCCGTTGCTTGCGCCTCACGCCGCCGGCGATGTGCTCGGCGGCAACTGGGAGCCGCCTTCGCGTCTTGCCTGGCTCGGCACTGACAATCTGGGCCGCGACATGTTCTCGCGCCTGCTCTGGAGCACTCGCACAACGCTCACGCTCGCGCTGTTCGCCGTGCTGTTCGCGTCGCTCACGGGCGGCGTGGCAGGGCTGGTTGCGGGCTTGCGCGGCGGCTGGCTGGATACGATGCTGGCGCGCTTGACCGATGTGCTGATGTCGATCCCAACGCTGGTATTCGCGCTGGTCGCGCTGTCGGTTGTCACGCCGGGCGCACTGTCCTTGTGCATCGTCGTGGGCCTGCTCGAAGGTTTGCGGCTTTTTCGCGTCACGCGCGCACTCGCGGCCAGCGTGAGCCAGCTCGATTATGTCGATGTCGCGCGGCTGCGCGGCGACCGGCTGGCAACGCTCATCGTGCGCGAAGTGCTGCCGAACATCGCCACACCGCTCGTCGCAGAACTCGGTTTGCGGCTTGTGTTCGCCGTGCTGCTGATTGCCACGCTTTCGTTTCTCGGCCTCGGCCTGCCGCCGCCCGCGACGGACTGGGGCAGTCTCGCGAAAGACAACAAGGACGGCGTGCTGTTCGGCGTGTCGGCCGCGCTGTTTCCCGGCCTGTTGATCGCTGCGTTCAGCCTGAGCGTGAACCGGTTGCTCGAATGGGGGACGCGCCGTGGCCGATGAGATCGTCCTGCGCGCAGAGCGCCTGTCCGTGCAAGGCAACGCATACGGTGCCCCCGTGCTCGACGACGTCTCGTTCACGTTGCGACGCGGCGAAACGCTCGGCGTGATCGGCGAGTCCGGTGCGGGCAAGACCACGCTCGGCCTCGCATTGCTCGGCCATCTGCGCGACGGTCTCGTGCGTGGCGCGGGCCGCGTCCTGCTCGGCGAAACCGATGTGCTCGCGCTGCGCCCGCGCGAACTCGCCGCGCTACGCGGCGCGCGCGTGGCCTATGTGGCGCAGTCGGTGGCGGCTTTCAATCCGACGGGGCGCCTGATCGATCAGGTCGCGGAGATCGCGGTCGCGCGCGGGCTGCTCTCGAAGCGCGCTGCGCGCGAGCGCGCCGTGGCGTTGTTCGCACAACTCGACCTGCCCAACCCCGAGCGCTTCGGGGAGCGTTACCCGCACGAAGCTTCAGGTGGACAACTGCAACGGGCGATGACCGCGATGGCCTTGTGCGCATCGCCGGACATCGTGGTCTTCGACGAGCCGACCGCCGCGCTCGACGCCGAGGCTCGCACGCGGGTGCTCGATCTGATCCGTGAGACGCTGGCAGCGACCGGCACGGCGGCTGTGTTCATCAGCCACGATCTGCCGTCGATAGGGCGAGTCTGCGACGCGTTGCTCGTGCTGCGCAATGGTCGAGTGATCGAGTCGGGCCGGGCCGAGCAGGTGCTGGTGGCGCCGCGTGATCCGTATACGCGCGCGCTCCTTGACGCACAGCATGCCGGCCGCGGCGACGCCAATCACGTCGCAGACGACTCCGCGCCCGAGAAAAACGGCACGCAAGTGCCGCTACTCGAAGCCCGGCGCATCGGCGCGCGCTATCCGAACGGCCAGGTGGCTTTGCGCGACGTATCGATCGCGCTGCATGCGGGCCGCACGTTGGCGGTCGTCGGGCCGTCCGGTTCCGGCAAGTCGACGCTTGCACGTATCGTCACCGGCTTGCTCGCACCGTCCACCGGTTCGCTGTACTTGAACGGCGCGCCGCTCGCACCAGCGCTGCGCCAACGAGGCCGCGAGACGTTGCGCACAATCCAGCTGGTGCATCAGATTCCTGATCTCGCGCTCAATCCGGCACAGCGGATCAGCGAGACGATAGGGCGCGTGCTCGCACTCGCCGGCGTGCCGTCCGGCACGGCGCGCGACGCCGAGGCCGCCGCGCTGCTCGAACAGGTCGGGATGGACGCGAGCCACGGGCAGCGTTATCCGCGCGAGCTGTCGGGCGGTCAGCTGCAGCGCGTCTGCATCGCGCGCGCATTGGCCGCACGCCCCGCGCTGCTGGTCTGCGACGAGCCGACCTCGGCGCTCGATCCGCTCGTGGCTGCGACATTGCTCGAACTCCTTGCGCGGCTGCAACGCGAGCGGCGCTTCGCCATGCTGCTGATCACGCACGACCGCGCGACGCTCCATGCGCTCGCGCACGACGTGCTGCATCTGCGTGAAGGCACGCCCGTGGGCACACAGGCTCGCCATGTCGCGCCCGACGCGCTCGCCCTCGGCCCGGCGACTTGAACGCACCTGATCCGCCGCGATCATGCGCCACATCTTCTCCTTGACACCGTCCCAATAGAAGCTCGCTCCCGCTGCCGGGTGGCAGGAGCGAGCATGGGGATCAAGATTCAGGCGTCGTAGAGCTGGAAGAAGATATCAAGCGTGCCGTTGTTGTGTCCGCCAGAATCCAGCGTGAAACGGTACTGGTTGAACCTGATTTCATTGAATGCCGAACGATCCTTTGTAACGCTTACGGGGCCGCCACCGAGAAAGTTGATGTACTGCTGATTGCCATTCCCACTCCAGAACCACAGTGATATAGGCGTATTGTTGACATTGAACAGGGATACGCTGCCTTTCTCCAGCGTCTGACGCAAAAAATTGTCCGGAGAGAATTGCTGCACGGGATTGGTGTCGGAGTTATAAAGATCGAAGTTGCATATCGCTGTTCTCCCGGGCTTGAAATCCCTCTTCCTATTCCAGATCGCCATTCTGATTTTGTTCCGTTCATCAGCATCGCGATGTCATAGTACAAGCCGGTACTGGATGTGTGATTGCTAACATAGAACTTGTAAAAGGTGCCTCCGCCAGCATCACTGTTCGTATCGAAAGCCGCCATGGCATTCCCTTGTTTCGATGAGATTGAACGTACGGAACCGGGGTTTACCGTGCAGATTGACGATTGAATTCCATGTTTTCTCGACCACCATCACTTCATCATGGCGTTGGCTTCGCCGCGCCGGGGGGCACTCCCTCGCAGGCGCCCTTTGACGATAGCAGTCAAGAAACCGCTGATCAATGATCCTGTCGTCTGCATAACGGACGAGACAGGCGGCCCTTTAAAATTGACGAAGAAATCTGGCGGCACTCGAGGCGAGTTTTTCACACGCATGATGGATTGAATTCGACAGAATTTATATTTGACTTTCATCAAAGACAAAGTGCGTGCTCCCCATCAACACCCGAACATCACCAACCCTGAAACGGATTCCCCAGCCACGGCGGGAAGACGATGCAACGCATTTAAATTGCGCCAATTCATGTGCAAATCAATGGCATTATGTCAAGCCAAATGCAGTTATTTTGACTCAATTAAAAATTATAATCAATAATTTTATTCGATACACAATTCAAATTGTCGAGCCGCATTCCTTGTCTAATATGGTTTTCACACTTCATTTGACTTTTTAAAAAATCATGGCGCCAGCATCTGTGGATCAAAATTGCTGAGCACATTGACGGGAGAGCATGCAATGGGAGCAACCGACAATCGCACGCGTTCCGGCAGCGACGGCCCTCATCGAAACCGCCTGAGGCAGGCGTGCCTGTCCTGGGCGATCGGTGTGATGGCCGGGCTGAGCGCGCCTTGCGCGATGTCCGCATCCGGTGGCGGCGTGCATGGCGCGGCGGTTCACGACATGCAGGGCATGAGCGAACACATGATGAGTGCGCTGCCCGGCAGCACGGCGTCGATCGCGCTGTCGGACATCGCGGCCAACGATCCCGAGCCGCCGACGGATTTCCAGCTCGGCTCGCTGACGAAACCGATCAAGACGGCCAATCCGGAGACGCAAGCCTTTTTCGATCAAGGCTTGCGCTTCTACTACGCGTTCAATTTTCGCGAGGCGTACCGCGCGTACAGGGCCGCGCTCAAGCGAGATCCCGACTGCGTGATGTGCCGATGGGGGATCGCGATGTCGCTGGGCGTGAACATCAATCAGCTCGATCAGCCGGAACAAGATCGCCGGATCGCGCGACAGATGCTGGAGGACGCACTGCGTATCCGTGATGCAGACCCGAAGGAGCGTTCGCTTGTCGAGGCGCTGATGCCACGCTACGAGGCACATCAGCAGATTCCCGACGAGCGCAAGCGCCAGAGCCGGCGCAACAAGGGCTATGCCGAGGCGATGACCTCGCTGGCCCACAGCTACCCGGACGATCCCGATATCCAGACCCTGTATGCGGATGCCGTGATGAACCTCAGCGCCTGGAGTTACTGGGACCCTCAGGGGAACCCGGCCTACGAGGACATTCCGCCGGCCGTCGATGCAGTCGAAGGCGGGCTGAAGACGCACGCCGATCACATGGGGCTCGTGCATTGGTACATTCACATTCGCGAGGGGTCGACGGAGCCGAACGTCGTGACGCCTTTTGCGGACACGCTGCCCGGCCTCGCACCCGGTGCGGGCCATCTGGTTCATATGCCGTCGCACATTTACTACCGCACCGGCGACCACCTGAAATCGTTCGAAGCGAATCAGAACGCAACGGTGAGTGACGAAGCGTATTTCGCGAAGGTCGACGCCGGGCCCGGGGGCGGCATCAAGCATCCGGACGGCGACCGTTATCGCTGGGGCTACTACCGGCACAACATCCATTTCGCGCTGGCTTCGGCGATCATGACAGGCAACGTCGAGGACATGAAGTGGGCCGCCGCTCGGCTCCGGAATTCGGAAGGCCAGGGCGTGAAGTTCCGAACGGACCGCTATCGCGGCGTCTATTACCAGGCGCTGACGTATTTCATGTCGCCGGACGAGATCATCCAGCAGCCACCGCCTGACGGAACGGAAAAGGAATGGCGCTTTGCACGCATTTCCCGGAGCTACGCACGCGTGCTTGCCTACGTTCGCAAACACGATGTGCGCGGCGCACGAAGTGCGTATGCGCAGCTTGCGAAAGACGTGATCGCCTTCCGGAATGAGCGGAGCGATGAAGTGATGAATCACCAGGTAACGCAGATCATGCAATCGGTCGCGCACGCGCGGATCGACCAGATGAACGGCGACACGCGTAGCGGCATACGTGTTCTCGAACACGCCGTCCAGCAGCAGGACGCGATGCACTATGACGAGCCGCCTTACTGGATGGTGCCGGTCAGGCAAACCCTCGCCGCGCTTCTGATCGACCTCGGCCGATACGACCATGCGATCGACACGCTCCACGCGTCGCTCGGCAACGACGACCCGAATCGCGAACTGTACATGAACTTCAAAGGGAACGGCTGGGCGTATTTCGGCTTGACGCAGGCTTACGAAGGAAAAGGCATCGGGAATTTGACGCCCGATCAACGAAAGGACTACGACAGCGCACGGAAACGGCTCGCCGAATACTGTCCGCCCGCTACGCAGGTTTGCGCGGTGTCGCTTGATCGGATGTAAATGAGCCAGCTCGTCGGACGTCCGCCGAAGTCAATCTATGGTCCGCCCCATTTTTGCAACACGGATCATGGTGCGTGACACCCTGCGATACGCGTCGAGCTCGACGACGTCGGCCAGCGATGAAGCTCGCCGGGCCCGGCGAGCTTCATCAGGCGTTCGGCAACCGGGAAGCCAAGCCGCCTCAAGGCGATTGCGACATCGTCGGCTGAAGCGTCAGATTTTGCGCCTGACGGATGCGGATCGCGAAAACGACGTCCCTCGAAGCGGATGATTCATACCAGCTTTTCGAACAAAACCGCCGGATTTTGCACGAAAAGGACGAGTACCCCGTGAACGCGCGCAGGTCGAAGCGTTCTGTGCGCGTGGGCAACCGCGGCGACCACCCGAACGGCAACGCCGCTGAGGCAGACGTTGAATTCTCTCCGCAGTGCGGAGAGAAGCGGGTCGACGTCGATGGGCGGCTTCCACGGATTTCCCCGTATCGTCTAACCGCTCACCGTTTTAAGGATGCGCTTCGGCGTCCCTGGGCGACGGCGCTCGCCGTTCGGGCCGGCACGACGACCGCGGCGCGGCCGGTGTGCACCGAGGCGCGACGCGCCTACTGGAACACCGTCATGCCGGTTTCGATGCGTTGCAGCATCTCGCGCGTCGCATCGGACAGGCCGCGCTGCGCCTTGACGAGGATCGAAGTGGACTGGCGGCCGAGCGACGGATGATCGAGCGCCTTGCCGACGAGCAGGCCGCGTTCGACCTCGCTGCGGATCGTAAACGTCGACACGAAGGCGACGCCGAGCCCTTCGAGCGCGAAGCGGCGCAGCACGTCGAGCGTATTGGCGACCACGGTCGGCTTGAACTTGATGCCCTCGGCATGAGCGACGCTTTCCATGAGGCCGCCGAGGCCGTACAGCGTCGGCATCGTGGCGAACGGATACGACACCGCGCGGGTGAACGTGATCGGGCCGTCGTGCTTGGCGAGCGGGTGGTCGGGATGCACCGCCGCGGTCACGCTGTCGCGCACGCTGCGGTAGACCGAGACGCCGTCGACGGCCGGCGCGTTGTAGGCAATCCCGATATGGGCGTTGTCGGTCAGCACGTCCTCGATGATTTCGCGGGTCGCACGCTGGCTCAATGAAACGCGGATATTCGGATATTCGCGGCAGAAACTCCACAGTACTTCATTGACGAACGGCGTCATCATGCTTTCACTTGCGGAAATGGAAACAGTCCCCGTTTTTAGTGATTTCAACGAATTAATATGACTCTCGAAAACTTCATATTGCGCATCGCAGCCGCGTTGGAATTCGAGCAGATATTTGGCTTCTTCGGTCGGCTTCACGCCGGAGCGTTCGCGATCGAACAGGTGCAACTTGGTTTCGGTTTCGAGTTTACGGATCTGTCGGCTGACCTCCGAGACGGACATGGCGAGCCGATCGGCCGCCTTGCGTACGGAGCGTTCCGCCATCACTGCTTCGAAACATTGAATTTGCCGCGATTTATATAGCTCCATGATTCAATCCAGGCTGACCACATCCCGCATGGTGCAGGTTTCCGCACACCGTGTCTCGTACATTGTCGTCTAAATACGCCAAACCTTCTGTATAGTCTGCTCGCATTCGGCTGCACATACTTACAACGGCTACCGAGGATCGAATGTCCGTTCAAACGAAAGGCGTTCCTGATTCATATGCGAGCGCATATCGGAAGATCGATTTAAGAGTGCTGGCATTCCTGGCGCTGTGCTATTGCGTCGCCTATATCGACCGCGTCAACGTCGGTTTCGCGAAGCTGCAGATGCAGCACGAGCTGGGGCTCAGCGACGCCGCCTACGGGCTCGGCGCGGGCATTTTCTTTCTCGGTTACGTGCTCGTCGAGGTGCCGAGCAACATGCTGCTCGTGCGCGTGGGCGCGCGCCTGACGCTGAGCCGCATCATGGTGCTGTGGGGGCTGACGTCGGCGGCGACCTGCCTCGTGTCCGATGCGAACACGTTCTACGCGCTGCGCTTCCTGCTGGGCCTGTTCGAAGCGGGCTTCGCGCCCGGCCTGATCTATTTCCTGACCCGCTGGTATCCGCGCCAGCGCATGGGGCGCGCGATGGCGATGCTGATGTGGGCGCTGCCCGTGGCGTCGATCGTGGGCGGCGTGGTGTCGGGGGCGATCATCGAGCATTTCAGCGGGCTCGCCGGCCTGTCCGGCTGGCGCTGGATGTTTCTGCTCGAAGGCATGCCCGCGCTCGTGCTCGGCGTCATCACGTGGGCGTCCTTGAGCGATGCGCCCGAGCTTGCGGGCTGGCTGACGCATGACGAGAAGCAGGCGGTCGCGACCGCGCTCGCGCAGCGGCATCCCGAGCCCGCGCCGCGCGCCGCGCTGCGCCGGGTGATGCGCGATGCGCGCGTGTGGCGGCTCGCGCTGACCTATTTCGGCCTGATCAGCGGCATCTACGCGGTGGGCTTCTGGTTGCCCACCATCCTGAAGTCGGCCGGCGTGCGCGGCTATACCGAAATCGGCCTGTACTCGGCCGTGCCGTATCTGTTCACCATTGTCGTGACCTACCTGGTCGGGCGGCGTTCGGACCGGCAGGGTGAACGGCAGGCGCACGCGGCGCTGTCGACCGCGGTGGGCGCGGCGGGGCTCGTGGTGGGCGCGCATTTCGCGGATCAGTTCGGTCTCGCGCTGGCCGCGATCTCGGTCGCGACGGCCGGCATGTACACGGGCTATACCGTGTTCTGGGCGATTCCCGCCGATTATTTCGCCGAGCAGGACGCGGCGGTCGGCATTGCGTTCATCAACACGCTGGGACTGTTCGGCGGCTTCGTGAGCCCGACGCTGATCGGTTGGGTGACGAGCGCCTCGGGCAGCAGCGAGGCGGGTTTTCTCACGATCGCGGTGCTGCTCGTTGCCAGCGCGATCGTCCTGGCCACCCGTCCCGCCGGTGACGTCCGGGTGGCGGCGGGCGCATCCGTCGCGCAGGTCCGGCGGATGCGGTAGCGGCGACGCCGCCCTGGGGCGTGAGTAGGGGAAATATCGTGTTTTCCCTGAGTTTTCATTTCGCACTGCGAAGCATGCATCCGGATGGTGCATGCGAGCGTGGCAGACGCCGGCCGGGCGTCCGTCGATTCGCGGGCGAATATCGAATTACCGCTTGCCAAGTAACGCACCGTTGGCCCGGGGGCGGGCGGGTTTGCGATCGCCGGGTTCGGCGATCGTTGTTTTGTTCTGGCGCGCACGGGCGCGGGGTTCTGGGCGCTGCGTGCCGCCTGTCGAGAGCGGGCGGGCCGTGACGAAGGTCGACGCTTGCCGGGAGAAACCGAATGACAACCTACGCGATACTGAAGGCGCAGCTCAAGGCGCTCAACGATGAAGCCAAGGCTGCGCGGCAACGTGAACTCGAACAGGTGCTGTGCGACATCCGCGCGGCCGTGGAACGCTACGCGATCGCGCCGGAACAGATCTACGGCAACCACGTGAGAATGCGGATCCGCGACGGCCGGCGCGGCCCCTTGCAGCCCAAGTACCGCGATCCCGAGACCGGGCAGACCTGGTGCGGCCGCGGGCGTCTGCCGCGCTGGCTGGTGGGACGCTGCAGGGAGGACTTCCTGGTCGAGCAGGCGATCTGATCATCCGATCGACGCGCGAGGCGGCGCGCCGCGCGCGGCGGTTGGCGGTCGGCGGTCGGCGCGGTTCGGGCGCGGCGTCGCGCTCCGAACAGGACGAGAGCAGGACGAGAGCAGGACGAGAGCAGGACGAGAGCAGGACGAGAGCAGGACGAGAGCAGGACGAGAGCAGGACGAGATACACGGTTGATGCGGCAGGACGCCGGCGGGATCCGGGCAACACCGGAGCGGGCGCCCAGCCCGCCTTGACGCCTGTCCGGGCGTTCGGGCGGCTTCATTTCCAGGCAGGTTTCCCCACACGATCCATACGCGCCCCTCGCCGGGCAGCTCTGCCCGTGGGCAGCGAAGGGGGCGGCATGAGGCTGGTATCGCCTGAGCATTTCGACGCGGCGCAAAAGGTGCTGGTCGAAACGTTCAAGGAGTCGGTGCGCACGATCTCATCCCAGACCGACGTCGTCCTGGGCGTCAAGGACATCCATTCGCGCCACCTGAGCGCCACGGACGCCTTTGCCCGGCTCGTCGGCCTGTCGTGCGGCCTGGACGTGGCGGGCCGCACGGATCGCGACATGCCGTGCGAGGGCACCGCGCAGTTCGCGGACTGCTATGTGCGGGAAGACCAGGAACTGCTGCGGCAGCCGGATCTCCACCAGAAGAAATCGATTCTCAACGTGCACGAATACAGTCACGGGATCGACGCGCTGGTCTTCGAGAAATACGCGCTGAAGCAGGTGGCGACCGAGTCCGCGCTCGGCGTCGTCTATGCGGCCCACAAGATCGAACTGTCCCGCTTCCTCGCGCTGGTGCCCAACTACGTGCTCGAATTCGGCATCGGTTGCAGCATCGAGCACGTCAACGGGCCGCTCGCCGTGGGCGGCGCCCGGCTGACGGACTACGAGCACGAGGTCTGCTTCCTGCTCGCGATGAACTGGGACTTCAAGCAGATCGCCCACTTCATGAACAAGCACCGGCCGATCGCGAGCACGCGCAGCCCGGATGCGATCTACAAATGCCGCAATCGCATCTGCGAAAAGCTCGCCTGCCATCCCGCGCATCTGCGCGAAATGCTCGTCGGCATGGGCATTCACCAGAAAATGCCGAATCTGTTCTTTCGCCGCCTGATCGGCTCGCGATCGCTGTGATGCGCGGATCGCCGGACCGGTAGCGAATACCGCATCCGGCGCCGCGCCGGGTGCCGCGCGCCGAATCGATCACCCTATTTTCCCGATGCATGAAATCGATGGGATTTTTATTCCACGATTTCCGATCGCATTGGATTTTCAATGAGCCGATTTCGATGAATGCGAATCATGTCGTACGGTTGTTGGGTTAATCATCTTTTCAATATCGACGGCGCTTCAAAATTAACGGCAAGTCCAATCTTTTGGACTATCGCGGGGCACTGCGCGTGGTTATGCTCGATCCCAATCCAACCCCACACGCTCGCGCAAGAACGGCCCGGACGCCGCTCGCGCAGCGGGATGTCATATTCTGTCGAGAGGGAGGCGCCCTATGTCTGCCGGCAGTGCATTGACTGTTGTTCCAATCACGCCTTTCGGGGCGGAAATCAAGAACGTGGATCTTCGGGATCCGACTCAGGCTGAAATAGAAAAGATAATATCGGCGTGGGATCGGCATGGCGTTCTGGTGTTTCGCAATCAGACGCTGAGCGACGATCAGCTATTGGCTTTTTCCTCGCATTTCGGCACGCTCGACGTTCCGCCGAATCAGGGCGAGGGCGTGAAATCCCCGCCCGGCTATCCGAACATCTTCGTCGTGTCCAACGTGCGCGACGCGCAGGGCAATCCGATCGGCGCGCTGGGCGACGGCGAATCCGCGTGGCATACCGATTCGAGCTATCGGCCGGACCCGCCGGACGCGTCGATCCTGTACGCGCTGGAACTGCCGGCCTGGGGCGGCGACACGCTGTTCGCGAACATGAAGGCCGCGCTGGCGGCCTTGCCGCCCGAGCTGTACGAACGGGTCAAGGGGCTCGACGTCAAGCATGACGGCACCTACGACTCGTCGAACGCGCTGCGCAAGGGCATGGCGCATTGCGACGACCCGCGCGCGGCGGTCGGTCTCCTGCATCCGCTCGTCATCGAACATCCGGTCACGCGGGAACGGGCGATCTACATGGGGCGGCGCCGCAACGCCTACCTGTCGCCGCTCGAGCTGGACGAATCCGAGCGCCTGATCAACGCGATCTGGGCGCACGTCGAGACCGCGGTCTATCGCCACCGCTGGACCGTCGGCGACCTGCTCATCTGGGACAACCGGATGACCATGCACATGCGGGAAGCGTTCGATCCCGCCTCCCGCCGCGTCATGCATCGCACTCAAATCAGAGGTACTCGGCCGCCGCGCCGGCCCGAGGGCTTGTAAGCGCGTGTTCCCTGTTCAACGCAGTGGGCGGCCGCCGCCGGCGGTCGCCGTTTCCTCTATCGGAGCGTGAATATGTCCGTTGCAACGTCTTCGTCCAATCCGTTCATCGAACCTCCGCTGAACACCTGGGTCGCCACCGAGAACGACCTGGAGCGTTACATCCTGTCCATCACCGATCGCGTGCCGCCGCGTCTGTTGCAGCTCGCGGCGGACCCGTCGCCCGAGAACACCCGGCGGCACCTGCTCGAATACATCCGCGACCACCGGGTCCAGCGCAGCATCAAGGAATTCGACAGCCGCTTCGGCGCGCGCGCCCACGGCCCGGACGCGCTGGCCACGGTGCTGCGCACCGTGCGCCACTATCACAACGGCCTGCGCGGCGGCCTGCTGTATCTGTCCGGGCGGATCACCGAGGACACCCGGCTCGAACGCGGCCGGCGCGACCGGATCGCGGCCGCGGGCCCGCTGTTCGCCGCCTTCGACGAGTTCACGGACAACCCGCACTATCTCGTCTCGACGGTCACGCCGATGCTGCATGCGGTCTGGTCGGAATCGCAGCAGCAGATCTCGGTCGACGATGCGCTCGCGGTCCTGACGCACAAGGGCATGCTGCGCCGCGACCCGCCGCATCTGGAACGGTTCTACGGCGTCATCGACGAGCTGGTGGCGGCGGGTTCCATGCGCGTGACGGCCGACCAGATGGATCGGGAGGATCCGATCGACGTACTGCCCGAGCAGGCGCTCAACGCCTGGCATACGCGCCGCATCATCACCAAGCGTCCGGATGTGTCGTGCGCCGGCGCATGCGCGTTCATGTACGGCAACGAATCCGTCGCGGGCCAGCTGTACGGGAAGCTCTACAAGGGCTTCAAGCGGTTTCAGCGCGACTACGGGCTCAGCGATCACGCCTGCGACTACTTCGGCGACCATGCCTCGGAGGACGGCGAGGACGGCGCGCCGGCATTCGAGGCGAGCCACGCGAGCCTGATGCTCGACGCGGTGATCCTGTACGCCATGCTCGAACAGACCAACCGCGAGGCGGTGTACCGCGGCCTGCACCTGTTCCTCGAGACCTATGCGGATCTCGTGGAGAACCTGAGCCGCACGCTCGCCGAGGATCCGCGCGACGCCGCGCACGGACAACGGACCGCATCGCTGCAGGAGGCACGCGCATGAGTACGCATCGCGTCATCGACGCCGACGGACATGTGCTGGAGCCCGTGGACCTGTGGGAGCGCTATATCGACAGCGCCTACCGCGGACGCGCGCCGAAGATCATCGAGGACGAGACCGGGCTGCAACGCGTGGTGGTGGACGGGCGCCTGTTTCCGCGCCATCACTACGGCCTGAACGGCGCGGGTTCGGCGGGCGCGCCGGTCGTGCCGCCCGCGATCAAGACGAAGCGCTACGAGTTCAACAAGGCGGGCGGCTTCGATTCGCGCGAGCGCCTGAAGGACATGGATCTCGAAGGCATCGACGTCGCGGTGCTGTTCCCGACGCTCGGCATGTTCCTGACCGGGATCCAGGACCGGCCGCTCTCGGAGCGGATCAGCATCGCGTACAACAACTGGCTGCATGACTATTGCTCGGTCGATACGGACCGGCTGAAGGGCTATGCGCACCTGCCGCTGCTCGACGTGCAGGCCTCGATCCGCGAATTGCGGCGCGCGGTCACGGAGCTGGGCATGGTCGGCGTGTACATGCGGCCCAATCCGTATGGGCATCGCAATCTCGACGATGCCGAGTACGACCCGCTGTGGGAGGCGATCGTCGACCTCGACGTCTGCGTGGGTTTTCACGAGGGCGCGAACGGCCCGCTGCCGATCATCGGCGCCGATCGCTACGAGGCGAACGCGAAGGGCCGCTACAACCACTACATCAGTCACGTGCTGTCGCATCCGTTCGAGCAGCAGTTCGCCTGCCTGACGCTGATCGCGGGCGGCGTGTTCGAGCGCTTCCCGGATCTGCGGGTGGCGTTCATGGAGAGCGGCGTGGGCTGGCTGCCCTACTGGGTCGACCGGATGGACAAGGACTTCGAGCACCTGGGCTGGTATGTGCCGGATCTCCAGCTCAAGCCGAGCGAGTATTTCCAGCGCAACTGCTGGGTCAGCTGCGACCCGGACGAAGTGATGCTGAACTACGTCGCGGCGACGATGGGTGACGACAACCTGCTGTTCGCGTCCGACTATCCGCACTTCGACGCGATGTTCCCGGGCGCCGTGGCGGCGATCGCGAATCGTACGGAGCTGTCCGCCTCGAGCAAGGAGAAGATCCTGGGCCTGAACGCGGAGCGCCTGCTCAAGCTGTCGTCGCGGCAGCCGGCCGAGCGCGACGCGTTGCTGTCCGGCGCGCGCGCATAAGCGGGGGCCGGACGATGACGCAGCGTCAACGTTATCTGATGGTCTGCACGAACCTGCGGCCGGCGGGGGCGCAGAAGGGCTCGTGCGCGGCGCGCGGTTCGGTCGAGCTGCACGCCGAGCTGAAGGAGCTGGTGCGGGTGCGCGGCCTGGCGGCGACGGAAGTCCGGGCGTGCACGTCGAGCTGTCTCGACGCGTGCTGGGCGGGGCCCGCGCTCCTGGTCGAGCCGGATCACTACTTCTACGGGCGGGTGTCCAGCGCGGACCTGCCCGAGATCGTGGATGCGCTCGAAGCGGGCGGGCGGGTGGAGCGGCTCGTGCTGGAGGAAAGCGATTTCCTCGGGCCGACGGCGCCGGACCGGACGCTTCACTCGGTCTAGGCGCGAGGCGAGCGCACGGGAAGGCGTTGCCCGACCCCGGCGCGATCGATCGGCCGGCGCGCTGCGCCGGGTGGTCGGTCGTGCCGGGGTGTTTTGACGGGGCACGACGTAGCGCCTGGCAGGGCGCAGGGATCATGCCGGTCCCGATCGGCATCGCGCGTGTTGCGATAGGGACGCGGCGTGTTGGTGCGCATGGGCGCATCGCCTCCGTCGGCGTGGATGGGCTGCGCTTGTCGAGGCGTGCATCGGTTTGAATCCGGCGCGTTTCCACGACACGAGCGATACCGACTGACGCGATGGCCGATTCAAAGCAGGCGGGCATGTCGGGCGGACCTTCATCGCAATCGGTGCTGATGTGGTTTTGCGGATGGTGTTTCATGCGGCGCGCCGTCACGCTC
Source organism: Burkholderia sp. FERM BP-3421 (assembly GCF_028657905.1). Classification (NCBI taxonomy): domain Bacteria; kingdom Pseudomonadati; phylum Pseudomonadota; class Betaproteobacteria; order Burkholderiales; family Burkholderiaceae; genus Burkholderia; species Burkholderia sp. FERM BP-3421. The sequence goes on from NZ_CP117780.1 coordinate 476,245, forward strand.
GTTTCGGCGAATCCGCGCGCCGTTGCACGAGGACGCGCACGGGTATCGCGCATGCCGCACGTCGTCCGACTCGACAGGCTTTCTTGGAAGAAGGGATGTGAGATGAACAAACTCTATCCGAGCGCGGCCGCCGCGCTCGATGGCATCGTCGGGGACGGACAGACCTTCGCGGTCGGCGGCTTCGGCCTGTGCGGCATTCCCGAGGCCTTGATCGCCGCGCTGCGCGACACCGGCGTGAAGGGGCTCACCTGCATCAGCAACACCGCTGGCGTCGACGGCTTCGGACTCGGGCTGCTGCTCGAAACGCGGCAGATCAGGAAGATGTTTTCCTCCTACGTCGGCGACAACAAGGAATTCGAACGTCAATATCTGGCGGGCGAGGTCGAGATCGAATTCACGCCGCAAGGCACGCTCGCGGAGAAGCTGCGCGCGGGCGGTGCGGGGATCCCGGCCTTCTTCACGGGGACGGGCTACGGCACGGTGATCGCGGAGGGCAAGGAAACCCGCCAGTTCGGCGATCGCCACTACGTGCTGGAGCCGTCGCTCACGGCCGACGTCGCGCTCGTGAAGGCCTGGAAGGCGGACAAGGCGGGCAACCTGATCTACCGCCGCACGGCGCGCAACTTCAACCCGGTATGCGCGATGGCGGGCAGGATCACGGTCGCGGAGGTCGAGGAGATCGTCGAGACCGGCACCTTCGATCCGGACGAGGTCCATACGCCCGGCATCTTCGTGCAGCGGGTGGTGCTCAACGCCACGCCGGAAAAGCGCATCGAACAACGCACCGTCCGCGCGAAAGGAGAATGACATGGCTTGGAATCGTGACCAGATGGCCGCGCGCGCGGCGCGGGAGCTGCAGGACGGCTTTTATGTGAACCTCGGCATCGGCCTGCCGACGCTCGTGGCCAACCACGTGCCGCCGCGGGCGGAGGTGTGGCTGCAGTCGGAGAACGGGCTGCTCGGCATCGGGCCGTTCCCGGCCGACGACGAGGTCGACGCCGACCTGATCAATGCCGGCAAGCAGACGATCACGACGCTGCCGGGTTCGTCGACGTTCTCGTCGGCGGATTCGTTCGCGATGATCCGCGGCGGCCACGTCGATCTCGCGATCCTCGGCGCGATGCAGGTCAGCAGGACGGGCGATCTCGCGAACTGGCTGATCCCGGGCAAGATGATCAAGGGCATGGGCGGTGCGATGGACCTGGTGGCGGGCGTGAAGCGCGTGATCGTGCTGATGGAGCACGTCGCGAAGGGCGACCAGCACAAGATTCTCGACGCATGCACGCTGCCGCTGACGGGCGTGGGCGTCGTGGACCTGATCATCACCGACCTCGGCGTGATCGAGGTGACGCCGGCGGGGCTGAAGGTGGTCGAGTTGGCCGACGGCGTGAGCGTCGACGAAATCAAGACCAAGACGGGCGCGCCGCTCGACCTGAGCGCGATCCGCTGATCATCGCATCGCGGCGGGGGCGTCTCGCGCGCCGGCCCGCCGGATGCCCAACCGACCGATCCTGATCGTCATGCGTGAGCTTTTGTCTTTCGTGGGGCTGCCGTTCGTGGCGATGCTTGCGGGTTCGAGCCTCGTCGTCCAGGCGATTCTCAACGTCAATCTGCGTTCGGGGCTCGCGTCCTGGTCCTGGGCCGCGCTCGTCAGCTATCTCGGCGGCACGGTGATGATGATCATCGTGCTGCTGATCCAGGGCGCGTCGCGGCCCGGCGCGCACGCGCTCGCATCGGTGCCGTGGTTCGCGTGGCTCGGCGGCTTGTTCGGCGGCGCGTATATCGTGCTGTCCATCATCCTGCTGCCGCGCCTCGGCGCGGCGGCGACCGTGGCGTTCATCGTGACGGGGCAGATGCTCACGTCGATGCTCTGCGACCAGTACGGCTTGATGGGGCTCGCCCGGCTGCCCGCCACGCCGCTGCGTCTTGCCGGGGCGCTGTGCCTGATCGTCGGCGTCGTGCTGATGCGGATCTAGCGGCGCGGCGTGTGGCGTGCATCGCGGGCGGCGCGGCACGAGCCCACGCAGCCCGGCCGGTCCGGTCGATCGTGCCCGGCCGCTTCAGTCGGGGCGAAGGCGGCGTCGACGACGGCTTGCAGCGCGGCATCGCCCGGATCCGCGTCCGGCGCGCCGCGCGCGATCCTTCGCGTGGTCCCGTTGATCGGGAAATTTTCGGAATGCCGCGCCGTCGCCTGACGAGGTGCGGCAAAGGGGCATGGAAATCCGCCCGCTTCAAGCCGGCAGGCATGACGATCAACCCGGATTCGAGGGCGGCGGCTTGAGCGGCTGCGCGCCTCGGATGTCGGGCGCGCCACGCTGGGCCTCGATCGGCGGCTGGGTCTTGGCCGGGGTCGCGCTCCACGTGGTTCCCGTCGCAGCGGCCTTCATCGGCGGCAGCGCCTCGACGAGCGATCGACTCGACGGTGGAGCCGACCTCACGGGCGGCGCGCGATCGGACGGAGCGGCCGCTTGCGCGGCTGCCCCAGGCTCCCGAACGGCAAGCACGCCGAAGCGCATCCCCAATGTCGCCGCGCTCAATAGCGCGGCGGCGGCGGCAAGCCGGCGAACACGCGTCTTCACCAGCTCACCTGATCGTTCAGCGTCAGGTTCGCATGCGCCGGCGTCTGCATCAGGCGGTTCGCCGTCAGATTCTCCCAGCTCACGCCGCCGTCCGCGTTCTTGCGGTAATACTTATATTGAATGGTCTGGCCGGCGGGGAGGTTGACGGTATTGCTCCAAACGGGGTAACGAGCCGGGTCGACCGGAATGCCGAGATCCGTATTCCAGTTGCCGAGTGCCGCCACGTTGCCTGTCACGTAGACTTGCTGGCCGAGCTGGGTGCCGGCATTGACGTTGACCGAGACGGCGACCTGTCCGCTTTGCAAGGGGGGCAGGCAAGTGCCGTAGCGCGCGCAGACGACCGACGGCACGTCGACGATGCGTCCGGCCTGAATCGAGGCCAGGAGGCTGATGTATTCGCCCATTGCCCAGTTCAACGGCGCCATCGACCGGGTCGGCCGGCCGGGCGTTTCATTGGCGGGCGTCGTGACCACCCAGTTGTCCGGCAGCGTGGTCGACGTGGGCCATACCTGCTCGGGCAGGAACCCTTCGGGCGTCGTCAGCTGCTTGAGCGTGGACAAATAGGCGCGGCCGGCATCGCCGCGGCCCTGGCGAGCGATCTCGTACATGCCGCGCTCGGCGGTGAAGATCGGCCACAATCGGCCGGCGCCGGTTCCGTCGAAATCGCCGTCGTCGTTATGTTCGCCGTATCCATCGAAGTTGTAGCGGAACCACGCGTTCGGGCTCGGCGACGGCCCGTTCGGCACGCTCAGCGACTGGCCCAGCACGCTGTCGTATACGGCGATCGTATTGAGGATCGTGGGATCGGTCGCGCGTTTCACGCCCATCCGCACCAGCTCGAAGAAGCCGCCGTCGACCACGCGTCGCGCATCGTGGCTTCCGCCGCCGTTCTTGATCGCGAGGATTTGCGCGGCGTCGGGGCCGGCCGTCGGGGCAAAGCTCGCGCGATCGGTGCCGGTTCCTGAACGGTTCGCCGGGTTGATGCGCAGGTAGTAGCGGCCGCTTCCGAACGAACCGGTGCCGGTGTAAGTCCACGCCGCGACGTTTTCCTGCCAGTAGTCGGCCGTCGACAGGTAGCGCGAGGCGCTTGCCGTGTCGTTGTTGCGAATCGCGATGTCGGCCGCCGTGACGAGGCCGGCGATTTCGGCGGCGATCGTGGACGGTGAATAGCCGGCGTTTTCCTCCCAGCGTTCCTGGTAGGTCCAGGGGCCGGTGGCGACGATATAGTCGGCGGCGAGCTTGATCTTGGGCCATAGCGGGTCGGATACGCTCGGGCCGAGACGCCACGCCAGGATGATCGGCATGGCTTGCTCGTCCATCTGGGTGCCTTGCCAGTATGGCCAGCCGCTCACCCAGGCATTCTGCGGAAATCGGCCCACGCGGCTGTAGCCCTGCGGGCAGCCCGACGCGTTGTATTCGGCGATACCGCAGTTGGCGGTCTGTTGCAGCGTATCGAACAGGTAGTTGACGACGCTCGCAGCCGTCGACGTATCGCCCGCCGTCGTCAGCGCGTTGGCGAACTTGAAGAGGTCGCGCGCCCAGACCAGGTGATAGCCGCCTGCGTTGGCGTCACCCTGCGTTTCGCCCCAGGGCGTGCCGATGCCGGCGATCATCGCGCCGTTGCTCTTGTCCTGCATCGTCTTGAGCGTCATGGCGGCAAGATAGTAGGCGGCATCGGCCGTACCGTTTTGCGTCGACAGGCCCGCCGCGTACTGATGCCACGCCGCATCGTATTGCTGCTGCGCGTTCGCGAGATCGCTGCCGAGCACGGCGCCCGCGTCGCCGAGCGCCTGGTCCTGCGTACCGCCAAAGCCGAGCACTACGTCGAACGACACGCGGGTCGCGGTCGGGTCGCCGGTGTCGACCCAGCCCATCTGCGCCACGTTGCCGTTGGTGGCGGACGAGAAGGTCCAGTCCATGGTCTTGTCGGCTCGCCCGCCGAGCAGATCGGTCCAGCCGTCGCTTTGCGCGACGAAGCCGTTCGATGTCATGCGGACGCCGTTGACCACCTTCCACGGCGCGCTTGCCACCAGTGCGGAATAACGGCTGTCGCGGCTGGCAACCAGCGCCGTGCCGGCGCGATAGGAAACCGTCTGTGCGGTGTTGCCGCTCCCGGCATTGTCGAGATAGGGCTTCGACAACAGATACAGATTGAAATCGCCGACCGTGCGGCCGTCGAGCGCCGTGAAGGTGACGCGCTGAACGATGGCGTTGTAGGTCGGGTCCGCGAAGATGACCTTGCGCATTTCCCAGTGATGCGCGCGGTTGCGGACCGTCACTTGCCAACTCATGGTTCGCGCGTCGGTTTGTTGCGCCGAGTAGGCCTGCGACTTTTCCTCGTCGACGAAGGTCTTGCCCGTATCGCCGACCAGGAACTGCAAGTCGACCGATTCAGGGGTGTCGAGCACCGGATAGTAGACCTCGGACAGGATGCCTCGGTAACCGGTGAAGTACACGCGCGACTTTCCGTTGACCGCGGTGCCGAGGAACGACTTGGCCGACGGACCCCGCACGGGTGTCGCGCCCGGCGAGCCGAAGGCTTCGGCGGCTTGCGCCGATTGAGCGGGACCCCCTGCCAGAACGGTCATCGCCGCGGCAAGGGCTGCGCACGCGAATCTGAAACGCCATGTCGCCATCTGTGTCTCCGTGTGGTGGTGTTGAGAGGAGCATGCAGCGATTGATCGGCAAGCGCGTCAAACATAGCGCGTCGGGGCGCGGAAAGATAGCGTGGAAGCCGCAGGCATCGGGCAAGGTTGGATAACGTGCAGCACGCCGCGATTTCTTGCGGAGGCCGAGGTCGTTCTTCCGCTGGATCATGCGGCTGGATGTGCTTTCGAGGCCGGCGGTCCGCGGCTCTGGGTGGAGGGTTCACCGGCAGGCGCACGGGCTTGCCCTTGCATCGGGTTCCAGCCGCCCGACTTCGACATTGCGGCATATACCGGCAAAGACATCGTGCATGTCGTCCGGTATCGCCTTGGTAAATATCTCGCGCCGGTATTTCGTCAAGAAGAACACATGCGCATGCAACAGGAAGATGCGATGACGGTCGTGTCGAATGTCGTGGCTCGGGTTGATCGGTCAACTGTGCAGTGACCCGATGCAATGCCTTCAACCCTTTGCGTTCGCGCTGATGTCGACCGGTGAACGGCGACACGACATGCGCCGCTTTGCCGGGTCGTGCAGCTTCGTCTACAACACGGTGCTCGCGTCGCCGACGAAGAACCGCGAGGCGGGCGACGAGTTCATCGACTGCGTGACCACGGTGTGACACCTGACCGCGCGGCGAGCCGCCGCGACTGGCTGAAGCGCCGCTGCATCCCTTGCGGCATGAGATCCGGGGGAGAGCGTGGGCGTATGAAAACTTCTTCGCCAAACGCGTGGCATTCCCGAAATTCAGGAAGAAGCATCGCGACGGCCTCCGCCACCCTGACGAAACGAATCAAGCCCGATCGGGTGAACAGCCGCATCTTCTCGCCGAAGCTCGGCTTGCTGCGTTTCGAACAATCGCGAGGTGCGGGGTGATCTGCAAAACGCTGTGGTCAGTCCGCCGGTCGGTAAATGGCATGTATTGATGATTCGGATCGAGCGCGAAGTCGAATAACCGATTCCATCGGTTGCCCGCGCAATGGTCATCGATGTGGGCATCGCGCTTCGCCATGAAGCGCGACGGTACGTGTCTCGCACCGTGCGGGTGGCTGAAGCATCGCTTGCGTTCAACCGATTCTTGTCCTTCTCGTCGCGCAGTCACTTCGCTTGGAATCGACGTGTACATGCCAACGTTGGAACACTGCCCCACGACGGTTGGTCTATTCGTGTTCGCGGTGGTTTAACCGCGCCGTCCGACTTGCGTTGTGCAGCGTCGGTACATGCGATGGTGTCAGGTCGATTCATCACGACGTCGAGCGACGAACCGAGGAGCAACAATATTCACGGTTGCCCGAAGCGCCATATCGTCAGGGCACTGCACCTGCGCATCCTTATCGATCCGACCGATTCGAGGCGCGCTTCACGGCACAGGCGAGGAGAGTGGGCCGAGAAAATGTATTCCAACGCGCCTCTATAAGGTCGACGATATGGCGTGTGGTGATGCCTCCGGCTATATCGATCGCTATAACCTTCTCGATCGAGCGGGCGTCGCGAGGGTCGGCGGCGTCTGATGTGGGCCGGACAATCCTGTACGTCCGATGAGGAGAATGTTGAGGGTAAGTAATTTTTTCTTGAAACCATCGTGGCGCGAATATTTTTCCTGATGTGTCGATATTGTTTTTTCCTGGTTGTTGATTGGGTAAAAAAATTCCACCTTGAAATATAATGAGCCGGGTATCGGTAATACAGAATCAATATTCCTGTGTTTCGTACTGAATGGAATCGGTTCCATAGGTGATTTTGCCGATGGCGCGAGGGCTGGTGGTGCCATTGAACGGCCATTTCTGAAGAAATGTGAAATTCTCGTTCGATTTATTTAGCTTGCCATGGGGGAGGTGAACGCTTATATTTGTTGTGTCATAGAGTGAATTCTCTAGACGGAGTGATTCCTGAGAGCGTGCTTGTCCGTAAAAGCAGCTGTTTGTGTGGTGGCTTGCCCGTGATGAGTATGAAGATTTTATGAAGCGAACAATTAATTTCACATCCGTTCTGATTGGGGTGGTGGTGGGTTGATGTCAGTCAAATGAAATAAACTGTATAAATGGTTGTGATGTGGATGTGTTCGCGCGTAAATCGATGCTCGAATGACGCATTGCTTGTGTACAAGCGATGCGTGCACTTTCATTTCCCGGATTGTATTTTTCCTGCATCGAAATGCGCACTGTGCCGTTCTGCGTTCGCGCCATCGTTGCGCCTGATGGCTCGTGGTGTGAAGGCTTTTCGGGCACGATAGTTTAAACATAGTAAAACCTCCATCATTCGTCAAATTATGTTTGATGAAATTTAAATTGCATTAAGGGATGGGCGTGCGGGCTTGATGGTGCTTACGATGCGGTGTGATGGAGGGGGGTGAATCATTTTCCCAAATGTCACGTGGCGTCAGAAAATCAGGGCTTCTTTCAAGCACCAGGACTCCCCGGCCGTGGGGTGTGCAGTCACTATTGCGACTGCAGTACGGCAGCAGCGTTTTCCGACTTCGTTTTTTAGAAATCCTGCTGCCGGTGTGGGGTATCTCGAGGAATGTGATGGACGAGAACATATCAATGCAATCTCCGGGCGTGTCTGACGAATTGGACTTCGACGAAGATTTCATGCGAATCGATGCCGCGATCTGCGAGTACGACGCGATCGGCGCTGCGCCGCAGAGAAAGGGGGAGGGCGCCTTTCAATGGACGTCGATCGAAAAGACCTGCATGACTCTGTTGGCACGGGCGAAGGATATCCGTGTGGCGATCTGGTACATCCGCGCGTGCATGGCGAGAAGAGGCATCGCCGGGCTGGCCGAGAGCGTCAGGGTGCTGGCCGACATCATGAGCCTGCCGGTCGATGCCATTCATCCGCGCGCGTTACCTGGCGAGGCGCCGGGCGACATTCATGCGCTGCACCTGGGCTGGATCTCAACTTCTCAGTTCCTGCATCAGTTCGGCTGCGCCTGCTTCGGCGAGACGGACATTTCCTTGAGTGCGCTGGCGAATGGAGAGGCGGGTGCGATTCTCAAGGATTCCGCTCATAAGGCGTCGACATCGAGCTTTCTTCATCAAATTCAGGATTCCTTTCTAAAGATAAGTGAATCGATGGATGCCGCGGAGCAGCAGATCGACATCACGGGCGTGTTGACTTTGCTGAATCAGGCTCTGTCGCGAATCAGCACGAATGGGCCGCCCGACACGAGCGATGAACCGTCAGTTTCAGCCGTCGAGCCGGTTAGCAACGGCGAGGCGCACAGGAGCGGGTCCAGTCTGGCGACGAGAAAGGACGTGGAGGCGGCACTCGATCGCATCGTCGAATACTTCCTGCTTCACGAACCGAGCCATCCGGCGCCGATCTTCCTGTCGCGGGTCCGGCGCATGCTGGGCGCGGGCTTCGAGGAGGTCATGGCGGAGCTTTATCCGGAAGGGGCGGCGCTGGCAGCCCAGCTCGGGCGCCCGGCAGGGGCCAGGTAATTGGATTTCTTAATTTAGGAGGGCGAATAGCATGGTGCGTCACAAGGATGGTCAGAAATTCATCGGGGAGAGCCGCGCCCCGCGGGTGCAGATCGAGTACGACGTCGAGATCTACGGGTCGCAGAAGAAGGTCGAGCTGCCCTTCGTGGCAGGGGTGATGGCGGACCTGTCGGGCGACAACGTGGAGCCGCTCGGCCCGGTCGAAGATCGTCGGTTCTCGGAAATCGACGTGGAGAATTTCGACGAGCGCATGGCGAAGATCGCGCCGTCGCTGAGCTATCACGTGAAGAACGTCCTGACGAACGACGGCACGCTGATTCCGATCGACCTGACCTTCACGTCGATGGATTCGTTCGAGCCGGCCGACGTGGTGCGGCGCATTCCGGAACTGTCCACGCTGCTCGAAGCGCGCAATCGTCTGAAGGAATTGCTGACCTACATGGACGGCAAGGCCGCGGCCGAGGATCTGATCCACGAGCTGCTCAAGAATCCGCAATGGTCGGACGAGGAGGCCGCCGTTGCCGAACCGGCGCCCACTGCCGGGCCGTCCGGCGATCCGGAATCGAACCAGGAGGTGAAATGAGCACGCTCAGCCAGCTTGAACCGTCCGCCGAACACGTCGTCGTCGAGGAACGCGTCGACGACGACCTGAAGGACATCCTGCGCCGTTCGTTCCGGCCCAGGACCAACGAGGCCGCCGAGGCGGTCCAGAGCGCCGTCGAGACGCTGCTCACGTATGCGCGCCGCAACCGGGTCGTGGTCCGCGAGGACGTCGCGCAGACGATCGAGCAGCTGGTCGCGGAACTCGACAGCAAGATCTCCAACCAGCTGACCGAGGTGTTGCACAACAAGCGCTTCCAGTCGCTCGAGGGCGCGTGGCGCGGCCTGCACTACCTGGTATCGAACACCGACACCAGCGAGAACCTCAAGATCCGCTACCTGAACATCTCGAAGTCGGACCTTGGCAAGACGCTGCGCCGCTTCAAGGGCGTGGTGTGGGATCAGAGTCCGATCTTCAAGATGATCTACGAGCAGGAATACGGTCAGTTCGGCGGCGAGCCGTTCGGCTGCCTGATCGGCGATTACCAGTTCGACCACAGCATGCAGGACGTGTCGATCCTGACCGAGATGTCGAAGATCGCGGCGGCCGCCCACGCGCCGTTCGTGTCGGCGGCCGCGCCGGGGCTGCTGCAGATGGACAACTGGGACGAACTGTCGAATCCGCGCGACGTCTCGAAGATCTTCACGTCGACCGAGTACACGTTCTGGCGCCGTCTGCGCGAGAGCAACGATTCGCGCTATCTCGCGCTGACCATGCCGCGCTTCCTGGCGCGTGTGCCCTACGGGCCGAAGACGCATCAGATCGAGGAGTTCGGTTTCGAGGAAAAGGTCGATCCGAACCGCTCGGAGGATTTCTGCTGGGCGAATTCCGCCTATGCGATGGGCGTGAACATCACCCGCGCCTTCAAGACCTACGGCTGGTGCACGAAGATCCGCGGCATCGAGTCGGGCGGCGCGGTGGAAGTGCTGCCGAAGTTCGTGCTGCCGTCGCAGGACAAGGAGATCGAACTGCATTGCCCGACGGAGATCGCGATCTCGGACCGTCGCGAACATGAACTGTCGGAATCCGGCCTGATGCCGCTCGTGTACCGCAAGAATTCCGACAGTGCAGCCTTCATCGGCGCGAAAACCGTGCACCGGCCGTCGATCTACGAGGACGACGACGCCACGGCGAACGCCAACCTTTCGTCCCGGCTGCCGTATATCTTCGCGACCTGCCGCTTCGCGCATTACCTGAAGTGCATCGTTCGCGACAAGATCGGCTCGTTCAAGTCGCGCGAGGATACGCAGCGCTGGCTCAACGATTGGCTGATGAATTACGTCGACGGCGATCCGTCGATCTCGAGCGAGACCACCAAGGCGCAGCGTCCGCTGTCGGCTGCCGAGGTGGTGGTCGACGAGATCCCGGAGAACCCCGGCTACTATCGCGCGCAGTTTTTCCTGCGCCCCCATTTCCAGCTGGAGGGGTTGACCGTGTCCCTCCGGCTGGTTTCGAAGCTGCCGTCGAGCAAGCAGGAGTCGGGCGCCTGACCGGCGGAAGCCGGTGTGGCCCCGCACTTGTGCGGAGAAGGATAGCTTTGAAAGACCGCTGGACGACGCTGGAACGGAGGTCGGGACGCGGTGACGTAGCACGCACGGTGAGTGTGTTTCATTTCTTGACTTATCTTAGGAGTTCTTAGGATGGCGAATGCATTGGTTGACTATTTTTTGCAGATCGATGGCGTTGAAGGCGAGTCGACCGATCAGCAATATCCCGGCCTGATCCAGATCCAGAGCTGGCAGTGGGCGGAAGAAAATTCGGGTCGCTGGGGCTTCGGCAGCGGCGGCGGTGCGGGGAAGGTCGAAATGAAGGATTTCGAGTTCCGGATGGTGTCGAACAAGGCCTCGCCGAAACTGTTCCTGATGTGCGCGACCGGCGATCACATCGCGAATGCGAAGCTGATCTGCCGCAAATCGGGCAAGGGCCAGCAGGAATTCCTCACGATCACGTTCGCCAGCGGGCTGGTGTCGTCGTTCCGCACGCTCGGCAACATGCCGTTCTCGCAACTGGGCCATGGCAGCGGCGAGGTTGACAACGTGCTGCCGACGGACGAGATCCGGATCAATTTCGCGCAGATCGAGTTCGAGTACCGCGAGCAGCGCAACGACGGCACGATGGGCGCGGTGATCAAGGCCGGCTACGACCTCAAGCTGAACGCGGCGATCTGATCGGCCGCGCGTTTTCTTTTCGAGCAAACCATGGACGTGTGGCGACCTAGGGCGCGACACGCAGGAATACGCATGTGAGCGCGCATCCACTCTACAACAAGCTGTCGAGACGGTTTCGTCGCGACTCGCTCCAGGACATCGTCGGGCATCACCTGGTCGAGTTGATGAACTGTGCATCGCGCGGCGCGCGGATCGGCGTGTCGGACAGCAGTCCGGCTGCCCATTCGGTGCTGAACTACGGTTGCCCGCCGCTGCAGTTGGCGGGCGCCACCCGGATCGATCCGGCGCGTACGGCTTCGCATATCGGCGAGGTGATACGCCGCTTCGAGCCGCGCGTGGACAGCGGGCGGACCGTGGTGCAGCCGAGAGCCGGTGGCGCCCGGCACGCGCCGCAAACGATGTATTTCGACATCTTGACGCTGTCCCGTGACGACGGGGCGGAAATCAGGGTGAGCCTCGCGCTCGACTATCTCAGTGGTTATTTCAGTCTGGTCGGCGAATGACGAACGGCGAACGATCATGAATTTCCTGGACCATTACAACGACGAATTGCGTCAGCTGCGCGACGCGGGGGCCCGCTTTTCGAAGGAGCACCCGCAGGTCGCATCGGCGCTCGGCCTGCATCCGGATGCAGTGACCGATCCGTTCGTCGAACGGTTGCTTGAAGGCGTGGCCTATCTGTCGGCAAGGGTGCAGACGCGCCTCGATCGCGAATGCGCGGAGTTCGCGCAGCAAGCGCTCGGGCGGGTCTGCCCGTTGTTCATGGCGGCCACGCCTGCCATTTCGAGTTTTGCGTTTCACCCGGACCTGGAGTCACCGGAAGCGTTCCGGGGCAGCACGCTGCCGCGCGGTTCGCTGATCTCGGCCCGTCTGCCCGGGCGCAAGCTGCCCGTCACGTTTTCCACCGCGCGCGACGTGACCCTGCTGCCGTTGCGCATCGCGCAGGCCGAATGCAGCCGGAGCCTGAATGGGCTCTCTTCGCAGCTTGCCCAGCAGCTCGCGTCTTCGCAGGCGGTGCTGCGTTTTCGCTTCGAGCTGGAAGGGCTGACGACGGTCGGCGAACTGGGGCGCGGCGACGGCGGCTTCGCGCCGCTGCACCTGAGTCTCGCCGGCGACTTGCCGCGCGCCTATGCGCTGCATCAGGCGCTGCTGGCGTCGAGCAGTGCCTGGTACGCGGTCGTGCCGACTGCGCACGGTGACGAAGTACTGACCTTGCCGGTAACCGGCATCCGCCTGTCCGGGAGCGAGGACGCCGAGGCGCTGCTGCCGCCCGATTTCGGCGGGCTGCCCGGCCTGCGGCTGATGCGCGAGTATTTCGCGCAGCCGACGCGCTTCCTGGGCGTCTATCTCGACGTGCTCGAACGCGTCGCGGCGGTTGATCCGTCCGCGCGCGCCTTCGAGCTGTTCTTCGCGCTGCGGCACGTGCCGACGGGCCTCGTCGGCGAAGTCGAGGCGAGTCAGTTCCGCCTGTTCGCGACCCCGGCGATCAACCTGTACACGAAGCGCTTCGACCCGGTGCCGTACGACCCCAACCTGACCGAGCACTGGATTCCGGTCGACCGCATGGCGCCCGCCGCGCATCACCTGTGGGGGCTGACGGAAGTGCGCGCGTGCGAAAGCAACGGTCACGCCCATGCGGTCCGCTCCGTGCTGGAGACGGGCGGCTATGGCGCGCGCGATGAGGCGGCCCGCTACAGCTTGCGGCGTGAGAATACGCCGCTCGCCGATGGCGCGCGGCGCGATCGCTTCGATCCGCTCGCGAGCCATGACCTGATCGCCGTCTCGACGCTGGGCGAGAACATCGAACTGGACGATATCGCGTCGATCACCGGCAGGGCGCTGGTGGCCGATCGCGACTGGCGGCCGTCGGCGCTGCTCGACGCCGAGCTGAGCCTGCTCGATCCCGTCGCCGTGCGGCGCATCGAGTGCCTGTGGCCCGCCAGTGCGCCGCGCGGCGCGCCGCCCGTCGAAGCGTGCTGGGATGCGACCGCGCAACTCGGCCAGAGTCCGCTCGCGCTGCGGGCCGGGCAGTCGCAGGACGTCACCGCCCGCATCGTCGAGCAATTGCGGCTTGCAGCCGATCGCGACGATGCGCTCGACCGCCAGCGCATCGACAGCCTGCGCTCGGTTCACCTCGGGACGCACTTCATCGCGGCGGGCCGCGCGACGCCGCTCGCGCTGGTGCGGGCGACGCGGGTGGAGATCGACGTCGCGGAAAGCGCCCACTCAGACCGCGGCGGCTGGCTGTTCGGCCGGGTGCTGGCGCAGGCGCTCGGCGAGGCGGCGACGCTCAACGACGGCATCGAGGCGATCGTGCGGCTCGACGGCGAAGCCGTCAGCACCCACGTCAACACGGCCGTCGGCGACGGGAGGCTGCTGTGAGGCTCGCACGCGTTGAGCGGGCGCTGACGCCGCGCCGCACCTTCTTCGAGCTGATGCGCCGCGTCGAGGTGCTGGAGCGGGAGCAGGGCGGGCCGCCGCGGCGCGCGCGGCGCAGCCCCGCGTGGCTGCGCATCGAGCAGTCGGCCGACATGCGCTTCGCGAGCACCGAGGTGGCGAACGTGACGGTCGAGCAGACCCGCTTCGTCGACGCGGACGATCACCCGCAGGTGAGCGTCGTGCAGCGGCATTTCGGCCTGTTCGCGCCATTCGGTCCGCTGCCGTTGCACGTGACCGAACACGCCATGCAGGAGAAGCGTTTCGAGCGCAACGCGGCGTTCGAGCGCTTCGTCAACGTGGCCTGCGGCGATCTGGCGTGGCTGCATTACAGCGCCTGGTCGGCGATGCACCCGGTACTGGGCTACGAGCGTGCGCGCAATCCGTTCGTCGAACGGGTCACCACGCTCGCGAATGCAGGCCGCGGGGCGGATATCAGTTCGCAGGATCGCGATGCCCAGGCATGCCGGGCCGCGTTTCCGGGTATCTACTGCGCGCCGCGGCGCTCGCTCGGCGACCTGCGGCGGATGCTGGCCGGCTACTTTCGCGTGCCGCTGCGGATCCTGCCGCGCCACGGACGCTGGATTCCGGTGCCGCCGGCTCCGCGCGGCGGTCGGCGGCTGGGCGGCTGGCGGCTCGGCGCGCGGATCTGGGATGTCCAGCATTCGATGGAGATCGTGATCGGCCCGATCGAGGCCGAGGAGTTTCACCGTTGGCAACGCCGGTCGGCGGCCGTGATGGCGGTATGCGCGGTCGCGACGGACTTTGTGGACGGAAGGATCGACCCTGTCATCAAGGTCGAAGTACGAACGCGCCCTGAGCTGGCGGGGAAAGTCGGGCGCATGCGCATCGGCGTCGATGCGTGGTCGCGGCCGGATCATGCGCTGCGCACGCTGACTATCTACGAATCTTTTCGGAACTAAACGTGAATCGGGAACGTATCTTCAACTGTCTCGGCCGCACGACTTATGCGGCTTTGGTCGACGCCACGGTGCTGGGCCGTTCGCGCCGTCATACTTTCATCGACCTCGATCACTGGGCGTTGTGCCTGTTGCAGCGCGAGCAGAGCGATCTGGCGAAACTGTTCGCCGAATGGGGCCACGACGTCGGCGATCTCAAGCGCCGGCTGGAGAAGGCGCTCGATACGTTCGACGTGGGCGGCGATTCGCTGCGCGACATTTCCGCGTCGCTGGAGCGCAGCGTGGGTCCGGCCGTGATCTGGAGCCAGGTCGCCGCGCCGTCGGGCAAGGTGCGCTCGGGCCACCTGCTGCTGGCGTGGCTCGACGACGATGTCACGCGCCGCTGGCTCCAGCAGCGCTGTCCGCAGGGCCTCACGTCGGTCGCGATCGACGAGGTCGTGAAACGCTACGAGGCGTTGGCCGCCGGGTGGCCTGAGGCGATCGAGAGCCCGTCGTCGGGTGACGTCGATGCGTCCGTCGACGCGGCGGCGCCGGACGACGCGCTCGCGAAATGGGCGACTTGCCTGACCGATCAGGCGGCGCGTGGCGAGCTGGATCCGGTCGTCGGTCGCGACGACGAACTGCGCACCGTGATCGACGTGCTGTCGCGGCGTCGCCAGAACAACCCGATCCTGGTCGGGGAGGCGGGCGTGGGCAAGACGGCCGTGGTCGAGGCGCTCGCGCAGAAGATCCACGCGGGCGCGGTGCCGCCGGGGCTGCTGGGCGCGCAGGTGTGGGCGCTCGATCTGGCCCGTCTGCAGGCGGGCGCGGGCGTGCGCGGCGAGTTCGAGCAGCGCCTGAAGACGCTGGTCGACGCGGTGATCGCCGCGCCCGCGCCGATCATCCTGTTCTGCGACGAAACCCACACGCTGATCGGCGCGGGCGGCTCGGCGGGCACGGGCGACGCCGCGAACCTGATCAAGCCGATGCTCGCGCGCGGGCAGCTGCGGATGGTCGCGGCGACGACGTGGTCCGAGTACAAGCAGTACATCGAGCCTGACGCGGCGCTCGTGCGGCGGTTCCAGGCGGTGCCGGTCGAGGAGCCGGACGACGCGGCGGCGGTGGGCATGCTGCGGACCATCGCGTCGCGCTTCGCCGAGCATCACGGAGTGCATATCGTCGATGCGGCGCTGCGCAGCGCGGTGGCGCTGTCGCGCCGCTACCTGCCGGCGCGGCAGCTGCCGGACAAGGCGATCGGCCTGCTCGACACGGCCTGCGCGCGGGTGGCGATGAGCCAGCGCTGCGCGCCGGCCGAACTGGAACGGCTCGGGCAACAGGCGCAGGCGATCGGGCAGACGCTCGACTGGCGCGCGAGCGACCGGCGCATGGGGGTTTCGACACCCGGCGACGAGGCCGAGCTGGAGACGCAGCGCGACCATCTCGTGCAAGAGGCGCGCACGCTCGAAGGCGTGGTCGCGACCCAGCGCGAGGAAGTCGGCGCGTGGCTCGCGCGGATGCGCGCGTCGGCCGAGGAAACGGGAGACAGCGCGGCGCTGGCGGAAGCCGATCGCTGGGTGCGGCCGTGGGTCGACGAGCATGTGATCGCGGAGGTGCTGGCGGAGTGGACCGGTGTTCCCGTCGCGCAGCTGGCGCAGGACGAGGCGCAGCGGATCGTCGATCTGGAGCGCGCGCTCGGTGCGTCGATCCATGGGCAGGCGGACGGCATGCGGGCGATCGCGCAGGCGCTGCACCTGTCGCATTCGGGTCTTGGCGATCCGCATCGGCCGCTCGGCGTGATGCTGTTCGCGGGGCCGACGGGCACGGGCAAGAGCCAGGCCGCGGCGAAGCTCGCCGAACTGCTGTTCGGTGGCGAGCGCAATCTCGTGCAGTTCAACATGAACGAATTCCAGGAGGCGCACACGGCGTCGACGCTGAAGGGTGCGCCGCCGGGCTATGTCGGCTACGGCAAGGGCGGCCGGCTGACCGAGGCGATCCGCAAGAAGCCGTACAGCGTGCTGTTGCTCGACGAGTTCGATCGCGCGCATCCGGACATCCACGAAGTGTTCTATCAGGTGTTCGACCAGGGCTGGATGGAGGACGGCGAAGGACGTCGCATCAGCTTCCGCAACAGCCTGATCCTGCTGACCACGAATCTGGGCGATGCGGAGATCGAGGCGTCGTGCAAGGCGGACCCGCAGGTGTCGCAGGCGAAGCTCGCGGCGCGGGTGTACGAGCGGCTGCGCGAGCGGTTCTCGCCGGCGCTGCTCGCGCGGATCCAGGTGGTTGCGTTCCGGCCGCTCGATGCCGAAGCGCTGACGGGCATCGCGGGCCAGGCGCTCGACGAGATCGGCGAGCGGCTCGCGCAGAACGGGCTGGACTGGCGCGTGGACGAGGCGGTCGCGGGCTGGGTGGCCCGGGCGGTCGCGCAGCACCCGGCCAACGGTCGCGCGGTGCGCGACCTGCTGCGCCAGCATGTGCTGCCGGCGGTGGCGCGCGGCGTGCTCGCCGCGCGGGCGGAGGGCAGGACGCTGCGCAGCGTGCGGCTGTCGGCCGGCGACACGTTGTCGCTTACGTTCGACGATGACGATGCTGACGACGCGCTGGTGGGCGTCGCCTCGGACGACCCTGCCGTATCGCATGAAACCGACGCACCGAGCCACGCCGGATTGGAAGGAGAAGCAGCATGCGCCTGATCGAATTGCGCAGCGACGTGCTGGATCCGGGCAGCATCGCGCTGTCCCTGACGGCCGACGAACGCCTGTCGCGCGAACCGTCCTATCGTCTCGACCTGTTGAGCAGCGATCCGGAACTGGACCTGGACGCGTTGCTGGGGACGCCGCTCGAAGCGGACATCGACCTCGGCAACGGTGCGGTGCGCACGTTCAGCACCTATGTGTTCGGCGGCTACGACACGGGGCAGTTGAGCGGGCAGTACACCTATACGCTTGAATTGAAAAGCTGGCTGTCGTTCCTGGAGGAGAACCGCAACAGCCGGATCTTCCAGAACCTGACGGTGCCGGAGATCGTGGAGCAGGTGTTCCAGGGGCATCAGCGCACGGACTACCGGTTCGATCTGGAAGGCAACTACGAGACGCGCGAATATTGCGTGCAGTTCCAGGAGAGCGACCTGAACTTCGTCAAGCGGCTGCTGGAAGACGAAGGCATCTATTTCTGGGTCGAGCACGAGACGGATCGTCATGTGGTGGTGCTGTCCGACACGCAGCGTTTCGCCGATCTGCCGGCGCCGTATGGGCAGCTTGAATACCTGCCGGACGGCGAGGAAGCGCGGGCGATCCAGGGGCGCGAGGGGGTGCAGCGCCTGCAGCGGACCCGGCGGGTGCGTTCGAACAACGTCGCGCTGCGCGACTTCAACTACTGGTCGCCGTCGAACCGCTTGGACAGCGATGCGCAGACAGCGCCGGAACCGGCGCTGTCGGGCGTGCAGCTTCAGTACTACGACTACGCGTCGGGCTACCAGGACGTCGAGAACGGCGAACGTCTCGCGCGGCTGCGGCTGGAGGCGTTCCAGGCGGATGCGCACGTGCTGGTCGGCGAGTCGAACGCACGGGGCCTGGCGACGGGCCAGGCGTTCACCTTGACGGGCTCTCCGGCGCTGAACCGGAATCGTCGCTACTACGTGATCGGCAGCGAGTTGTCGTTCGTTCAGGACGGCCCGGACAGCACGTCGCAAGGCCGCAACGTCGCGGTGAAGTTCCGCGCGCTGGCGGATGACCAGCCGTATCGGCCGCTGCTCGCGACGAAGCGCCCGGAGGTGCCGGGCATCCAGAGCGCGACGGTGGTGGGGCCGGTGGTTTCGGAGGTGTACACGGACAAGCTGGGCCGGATCAAGGTGCATTTCCACTGGGACCGCTACAAGACGACGGAAGCGGACGCGTCGTGCTGGATCCGCGTGTCGCAGGCGTGGGCGGGCAAGGGGGTGGGGCGTGATCGCGATGCCGCGGGTCGGGCAGGAAGTGGTGGTGACCTACGTGGACGGCGATCTGGATCGGCCGCTCGTGACGGGGATCGTCTACAACGGCGAGAACCCGACGCCCTACGATCTGCCGAAGGACACGCGCTACACGGGCATCGTGTCGCGCTCGACCAAGCTGGCGGGGCAGGCGCAGAACGCGAGCCAGCTGACGTTCGACGACCAGCGCGGTGCGGAGCGCGTGATGATCCACGCCGAACGCGACATGCAGCAGACCGTCGAGCGCAACAGTTCGACCGCGGTCGGTCAGGATCAAAACCTCACGGTGAAGCGTACGTCGACGTCGGTGATCGGGATGACGCTCAGCTATACGGGCATCGCGGTGTCGTACACGGGCCTGTCGGTGGGATACACCGGCGTGTCGACATCGTTTACCGGGCTCAGCACGTCGTTTACCGGCGTCAGCACGGGCTTTACCGGCGTGTCGACCTCGTTTACCGGCGTGTCGACCGGCTTTGTCGGCGTGAACACGTCGTTTACCGGCGTCAGCACGGGCTTCACGGGCGTCTCGACGTCGATGACCGGGATGTCGACCGGCTTGACGGGCTTGAGCAATTCGGTCGTCGGCATCTCGAACAGCATGACGGGGATCTCGTCGTCGCTGACGGACGTCAGTACCTCGGCGACGGGGCAGTCGCAGAGCATGACGGGCGTGTCGCTGTCGTTCACGGGCACGTCGACGGGCATGACGGGGGTGAGCACGTCGGTGACGGGCACCTCGACAAGCATCGTCGGCACGTCGATGTCGAATACCGGAAGCTCGATCGGCATCACCGGCACCTCCGTATCGACCACGGGAAGCTCGACCAGCGTTACCGGTACGTCCATGTCGACCACGGGGAGTTCGGTCAGCCAGACGGGATCGAGTGTTTCAGAAACAGGCAGCGACGTATCGGTCACCGGTTTCAGTTTCTCGTATTCGGTGGCTCAATACTCCGACAAGGGCTTCGATCTGAAGGATTACCTCATGAAGTTGCTCAATTGATGGGAGCGTCTGTATGCGTCTGATCGAATTACGCAGCGACGTGCTGGATCCGGGCAGCATCGCGCTGTCCCTGACGGCCGACGAACGTCTGTCGCGCGAACCGTCCTATCGTCTCGACCTGTTGAGCAGCGATCCGGAACTGGACCTGGACGCGTTGCTGGGGACGCCGCTCGAAGCGGACATCGACCTCGGCAACGGTGCGGTGCGCACGTTCAGCACCTATGTGTTCGGCGGCTACGACACGGGGCAGTTGAGCGGGCAGTACACCTATACGCTTGAATTGAAAAGCTGGCTGTCGTTCCTGGAGGAGAACCGCAACAGCCGGATCTTCCAGAACCTGACGGTGCCGCAGATCGTGGAGCAGGTATTCCAGGGGCATCAGCGCACGGATTACCGGTTCGATCTGGAAGGCAACTACGAGGCGCGTGAATATTGCGTGCAGTTCCAGGAGAGCGACCTGAACTTCGTCAAGCGGCTGCTGGAGGACGAAGGCATCTATTTCTGGGTCGAGCACGAGACGGATCGTCATGTGGTGGTGCTGTCGGACACGCAGCGTTTCGCCGATCTGCCGGCGCCGTATGGGCAGCTCGAATACCTGCCGGACGGCGAGGAAGCGCGGGCGATCCAGGGGCGCGAGGGGGTGCAGCGCCTGCAGCGGACCCGGCGGGTGCGCTCGAACAACGTCGCGCTGCGCGACTTCAACTACTGGTCGCCGTCGAACCGCTTGGACAGCGATGCGCAGACAGCGCCGGAACCGGCGCTGTCGGGCGTGCAGCTTCAGTACTACGACTACGCGTCGGGCTACCAGGACGTCGAGAACGGCGAACGTCTCGCGCGGCTGCGGCTGGAGGCGTTCCAGGCGGATGCGCACGTGCTGGTCGGCGAGTCGAACGCACGGGGCCTGGCGACGGGCCAGGCGTTCACCTTGACGGGCTCTCCGGCGCTGAACCGGAATCGTCGCTACTACGTGACCGGCAGCGAGCTGTCGTTCGTTCAGGACGGCCCGGACAGCACGTCGCAAGGGCGCAACGTCGCGGTGAAGTTTCACGCGCTGGCGGACGACCAGCCGTATCGGCCGCTGCTCGCGACGAAGCGTCCGAAGGTGCCGGGCATCCAGAGCGCGACGGTGGTGGGGCCGGTGGTTTCGGAGGTGTACACGGACAAGCTGGGCCGGATCAAGGTGCATTTCCACTGGGACCGCTACAAGACGACGGAAGCGGACGCGTCGTGCTGGATCCGCGTGTCGCAGGCGTGGGCGGGCAAGGGGTGGGGCGTGATCGCGATGCCGCGGGTCGGGCAGGAAGTGGTGGTGACCTACGTGGACGGCGATCTGGATCGGCCGCTCGTGACGGGGATCGTCTACAACGGCGAGAACCCGACGCCCTACGATCTGCCGAAGGACACGCGCTACACGGGCATCGTGTCGCGCTCGACCAAGCTGGCGGGGCAGGCGCAGAACGCGAGCCAGCTGACGTTCGACGACCAGCGCGGCGCGGAGCGCGTGATGATCCACGCCGAACGCGACATGCAGCACACCGTCGAGCGCAACACCTCGACCGCGGTCGGCCAGGATCAAAACCTCACGGTGGAGCGCACGTCGACCTCGGTGATCGGAATCAAGGTCAGCTATACCGGGATCTCGGTGTCGTACACGGGTTTGTCGGCGAAATTCACCGGCGTGTCGGCGTCGTTCACCGGACTCAGCACGTCGTTTATCGGTGTCAGCACGGGCTTTACCGGCGTGTCGACCTCGTTTACCGGCGTGTCGACCGGCTTTACCGGCGTGAGCACGTCGTTTACCGGCGTCAGCACGGGCTTCACGGGCGTCTCGACGTCGATGACCGGGATGTCGACCAGCTTGACGGGCTTGAGCAATTCGGTCGTCGGCATCTCGAACAGCATGAAGGGCATTTCGTCGTCGCTGACGGACGTCAGTACCTCGGCGACCGGGCAGTCGCAGAGCGTGACCGGCGTCTCACTGTCATTCAAAGGCGTGTCGACAGGCATGACCGGCTCGGATACGTCAGTGACCGGCATGTCGACGAGCATCACGGGCACGAAGATGTCGAGTACCGGAAGCTCGACCAGCATCACCGGTACGTCGATGTCGGCCACGGGTGCGTCGATAGACACCAAGGGGATGAGCGTCTCGTCGACAGGAAGCACGATGAGCACAACGGGCACGAAGTTTTCGACAACGGGCAGCAAGATCTCGCATAAGGAATTTTCATTCTCGTACACCGGCATTGAATACGCGGACAAGCGTTGGGATCTCAAGACCTGCGGCATGGAGAAAAACAACTGATGCCGCTTCGCCACATCAAACCTCAAGCCGCGCTCGTCGCGACGACGCGCACCCAGATCGGCTCGACCCCGATGCTGGCGATCAGCGTCGGGGTGGGATTCCGGCTCACCGACCCGGCCATCCTCGTCCACGAAACCGCGGTCTGGGAAGCATTGAAGGCGGCGGCGCCGTCGGTGCCGCTGACCGAGGCGGCCATGCCGAAACGCTGCGCGGAGTGGCTGCTCGCCGGGCATGCGGTGCAGCGCGCGCCGGCGGGTGCTGCCGGACGCGCGATCGACTGGGCGGCCTGGGTCGAACTCGACGGCGTGCGCAAGACCGTGTCGTGCCGCGCGACGGTCGACGAACAGGCGCAATCCGCGGGCCTCGTCCGGCTCGCGATCGATCCGACCCGGGCGGCCGCGGGCCGCTCGCGCGAGAATCCGCTCGGCGTGGCGTCGGGTTCCGCGCCGCTGCAGCGCGTGAGCGCGCTCGGCGTCGGACCGGATCCGCTCGCCGCGATGGGCGTGCTCGGCAGCGACTGGCCCGAGCGCCACCAATGGATGCCGAGCCGGCCGGGCACGGTCGAGGCGATGGCGCGCGACGGCACGCACATGGGCTGGCCGGAGCACGTCGACCTGCGTTACTTCCAATTGGCCGCGCCGGATCAATGGTCGCGCCACGACAGCTGGACGCCGGGCGCCCGCTTCGAACTCGGCGGCTTCGGCGAGCGCGGCGAAGGTTACGCGGGCACGCTGCCGCGCCTCGCGGCCGTGGCGCTGACGACGCGCACGGATCGGCCGGGCTTCGAGCAGGTGCCGCTGCGGCAGCAGACGGTCTGGCTGCTGCCCGACCACGACCTCGGCGTGCTCTGGTGGAACGGGGCGGTGCAGACCGACTACGTGCTCGACGACAGTCCGGCCATGCTCGTTGCCGCGTTCAAGGATGCGAACGAGCCCATCGACGCCGACATGCTGATGGCGTTCGCGGCGCGGCGCGCCGACCTGACCCAGGTCGACCTGCTCAAGCACGCCGACGAAGTGCTGATGCCGGCCATCGAGCGGAACTGGGTATGGGAGCTGATTCTCGCCAGGACCGACCATCCGCGTTTCGCGCCGCCGCCGCGCACGCGGGAGGAAGTCGGCGCCCGCCTCGCGAGCCATCGTCAGAGTCTCGTGGACGCGCAGCAGGGGCGAGCCCGATTGCAGGCCTTCAAGGAGGAGGCGCAACAGATGGCGCCGCCCGTCGTGCCGCCGGACGGCATCGACTGGCGGCAGCGCTTCGATCAGGCAGACAGCAAGGCGCTGTCGGACGTGACGATCCGCGGGGCCGACCTGACCGCATTGCGGCTCGATGGCTGGCACTTCGAAAACGTGCGGTTCGAAGCATGCCGGCTCGATCGCAGCACCTGGCGCCATTGCCGGCTGGTGAACGTGTTTGCGGTCGACTGCGGATTCGCCGATACCGCGTTCGACGATCTGGCCTGGACGGGGGGCGCGATGACGCGCGGCGAGCTCGCGCGCAGCGCATGGCGGGATGTCGTGCTGGAACAGCTCCACCTCGAAGACTGCGGACTCGACGATCTGTCGGTGGCGGGCGGGTCGTGGTCGATGGTGTCGGTGAAGGGGCGCGGCGGGTCGGGCGGCGTCGTGGAGGACACCCGGTGGAAGAGCGTGGCCTGGAACGGCGTAAAAGCGCCGCGCTGGACCTGGAACCGCATCAGTGCCGACAGCCTCGGATTGGTCGAGTGCGACATGGTCGGCCTGACGCTGTCGCATTGCACGCTGCGGAAGTCGAGCGCGTTGCTGAGCGATCTGTCCGCGGGCACCTGGCGCAAGAATGTGTTGTCGCTCGTCGTGCTGTCGCACGGCACGTCGATCGATCGCACGGTCCTGTGCGACTGCTCGTTCAAGTCGTCGAGCTTCCAGAACCTGCATGCGGCTTCCGTGCAGGTCGAGCACTGTTCGTTCTTGCAGTTCAATGCGCAGCACATGAAGGCGGAGCACTCGAGCTGGACCTGCACACTGCTCGACGGCGCGAACGTCACGCATGCCCACCTGAGCGGCGCGTCGTTCGACCGCTGCTCGCTCAAGGAGACGATGCTGTACGGCGCGGACATGCGCGAGACCCGGATGCGCGACTGCAACCTGATCCGTGCGCGCACGTCGTGGGCGCATCTGCCCGAAGCCGGCGCGTGGCGCGGCAACCTGAGCCTCGGCCTGCTCGAGGTACCGAGGAGGGAACAATGAACGAACCGCGCGAGCCGGTCTCCGCACCGGCCTTGCCCCGCGTGATCGAGGGGCGGCACTACACCTCGTCGCATCACGGCCTGGAACTCGCGGACGTGATCTACCGAGACTGCCATTTCGACCGGGTGACCTGGGCGGATTGCCGGCTCTCCAACCTGCATTTCGTCAACTGCCGCTTCGACGCGAATCGCTTCGTGCGCAGCGCGCTGACGAAACTCGTCCACGAGAACTGTCAGATCGTCGAGACGGAGTGGAGCGATTGCGTGCTGCGCGGCATGTCGCTCGACGGCAGCGGGATACGCGACGCGGTCTGGTCGAAGGGCGTCTTGCAGGACGTGATCTTCGTCAAGACCAGCGGCGCGTCGCTGCGTTTCGACGCGGTGCGCGCGGCGCACGTGTCGTTCATCGCGGGCGAGCTGACGAACGTCGAACTGAACGGCGGCCACTGGACCGATGCGTCCTGGATGAGCCTGCAACTCAATGGGCTTCAGGTGCGCGCGAGCCGGATCGACAACTTCATCGTCGGCCAATCCAGTTGCGCGGCGTGCGAGCTCGATGCTTGCACCGGCATCAACGTGCGCTGGATCGATTGCCGGATCGATCGGATGAACGTGCGTGGATCGGCGCTGAACCAGGCTGCGTGGTCGCACAGCACCTGGTCGGGCGGCGGGATCGAGGCAAGCCGGTTGCCGCTCGTGAGTTTCGATTGCGCGAAGCTGAGCCGGGTGACCGTGCGGGACGCGGCGATGCCCCAGGCGATCTTCGATAGCGCCCAGGTGCAGGACTGCGAACTTCAGGGAATGCATGCGCCGCGCGTCTCGTTGCGCGATGCGCAGCTCGCGCGGGTGCAACTGGACGCCGCGCAGCTGGCGGGACTCGATGCGCGCGGCGCGACGCTCGACCAGGTCGGCCTGAACGGCGCGGATTGCCGGGCGGGGGTGCTGGTCGGCCAATCCAGGCAGGTCTGGCGGGCTGCGGACACGCAGCAGGCGATGTTCGACGATGCAGTGTTGGAAGAAGACCGCCAATGGCGGCAACGCGCCCAGCCGGGCGCCAGAGGAGTATGACGATGATCGAGACTCGAATGGTTCGTGAGCGGCAGGTCGAATCCAGCGAAGACGAGATGCCGGAACCGATGCGCACCTTGCTGAAGCGAAGCGCCGCGCCGTTCTCGCCGGGCGCGGCGGGACGCATGTCGATCGGCCGTGTGACGGGCGCGGAGTCCGACGGGCTGTGGCGCATCGTCGTGGAGCCGGGTTGCGCGCTGTACGCCCGCGCGGCGATCAGTTGTGTCGTCCGGCCGCAGCCGGACGATCTGGTCCAGCTCTATCAGGCGGCGGGCGGATGCTGGGTGCTCGCCGTTCTCGAACGGCGCGGCGACGCGGCCGATGTCGTGCTCGATTTCGGCGCGGCCGGGGTCCTGCTGCAAGCGCAGGACGTGCGCGTGCAGGCGCGCGACCGGCTCGCGCTCGAAGCCGTGCAGCTGTCGAGCCGCGCGGAGGTGATCACCGAGGCCGCGGCGGAGCGCCACGCGCACGTCAGCGGCACCGACGCCACGCATGCCGGCAACACGTTCGTCCATACCGAGGGCCATCTGGGCATGCACGCGCAAAGCGCGGTCGTGACGGCGGAAGCCCTGCTCAAGATGGACGCCGGCCAGATTCACGTGGGTTGATGCGATTTACGCTTGGAGATTCTCATGTTTGCCAATTGCTCTGCCGGCGGAATGGCGCTGTCCGGCTCGGACGTCTGCAAGACGCCGCCGCTCGCGATTCCCGTGTCGTATTCGAACATCGCGAACAAGCCGGAGGCTGTGCCGAACGTCCCGACCATCATTTATGCGGGCGGTCCCGTCCACAACATGAACACCATCATTCCCGTCACGCACAGCGACGAGCCGGGATCGATGGGCGGGGTGGCGTCCGGGACCGTGTCGGCGCTGTCGCGACATGTAACAGGCTCCGGCAAGTTGATGATCCAGGGCGCGCCCCAGACCCGGCTGACCGACACCAACCTGCCTAACAACCAGAACACGTCTGGGCAGACCATCGCGCCGTCCCAGACGATCACGATGACGCTCAGCTGATGAAGCATGTTCCAACGCTGATCGCGGGACTGGCGCTGGTCCTGCTGTCCGCCTGCTCGTCGTCCGGCTCGAAGCCCGATCCGCGCCAGCTGCACGTGACGCTGGTCGGCGGCAGCCGGCTGAACGTCGGCGCGAGCGGCGAGCCGCGGCCGATCCAGTCGTGCGTGTACATCGTGCGCGAAGCCGACTGGGTGCCGATGACGAACGGCGACGCGCCGTGCGCCGCCAAGGATCAGGAGGGCGCGGTGTTGAGCGTGTCGCGCCATGTGATCGCACCGAACCAGGTGCTGCAGTTCTGGATCGACGTGCCGCGCAGCGGCGAGATCTGGCTCGTCGCGGACGCCGACTACGCACAGCGTCCGGCCCAGTACGCGCCCTTGCGCGTGCGCATCGACGGAAGCGGGGTGCTTCATCTCGCGGTGTGGCTCGATCGCAGCGGAATCTACAACGCGTCGTTGCCGGGCGCGGTGCCGCTGCCGCCCGACGCGCCCATCGCCGCGAGCGCGCCGAACCCCGACGCCGCAACCGACAAACCCGCCCGACGCCACGGCTCGGGCACGAGGAGATACAGGCAATGAGCAGTCTGCCGGTTGGACCGGTCGCGTGGAGCGACGGCATGCTGATCGAGACGCAGCATTTTCAGCAACTGGAGCGCCACTTGTCCCATCAGGTCGCGTCGCGGCTCGGGCAAACCGTGAATCACGGCTGGGGCTTCACGCTGCTCGACGTCGACCAGGACGGGCTCGGCCTCGGCCGGCTCGCGCTGCGCGGCGCGCGCGGCGTGTTCCAGGACGGCACTGCATTCTCGCTGCCGTCGCACGACCCGCTGCCCGCGCCGCTCGAGACCGAACGGGCGCAGGCGGGCGACATCGCGTGCCTCGCGATCCAGGCCGCGCGCAGCGGCGGCCCGAAATGGCCTTCGGCGAGGTGGCGTCGTCGTCGCGCTACCGGGCGATGACCACCGACGTGCCCGATCTCGCGGTCGGCCTCGACGCGCCGGGCACGCCGCGCAGCCTGACGATCGAGACCGGGCAGCTGGCGACGCGGCTGTGCTGGAAGTCGCAACTGCGCTCGGACGAAGCGGCGCTGCCGATCGCCCGCGTGGCCGGGCGCAGCGCGAGCCGCACGGTGCTGCTCGATCCGCGCTTCATCCCGCCGCTGCTCGACACGCGCGCGCACGTCGTGCTCAATTCGCTGATCGACGAGCTGCAAAGCACGCTGCGCGTGCGCCTCGCGCATACGTCCGGGCAGCGGGTGCTGTCCGCGGGCGGGGGCATCGCGGACCTGATCGAGCTGCTGCTGCGGCAGGCGATCGCCGAGTACCGGATGCGGCTCGCGCATCTCGATGCGTTCGATCCGCTGCCGCCCGCGCTGCTGTATCGCGAGCTGATCGGCCTGCTCGGGCGGCTGAGCGTGCTGCCCGGCGTCGACGAGGAGCTGGCCGAGCGCGATTTCGGCTACCGCCACGACGACCTGCAAGGCAGCTTCGAGCCGCTCGCGGCCACCTTGCGGCATGCGCTCGCGCGCGTGATCGAGACGCCGGTGCTGCCGCTGCGCTTCGAGGATCGCGGCGACCAGGTCCATATCTGCGTGGTCGACAAGCAGTGGAACCTGAAGAAGCTCGTGTTCGCGGTGTCGGCCGCGATGCCGGCCGACAAGCTGCGCCAGCTGCTGCCGCAGCAGACCAAGCTCGGCGCGGTCGAACAGATCCAGAAGCTGGTGGACCTGCAACTGCCGGGGGCCCGCCTGATCCCGCTGCCCAACCCGCCGCGCCAGATTCCCTATTACGCCCAAAGCACCTACTTCGAGGTCGAATCGACCGATCCGTTCTGGACGCAGACGCTCGCCGGCTCGGCGATGGCGCTGCGCATCGTCGGCGATTTTCCGGACCTGCGTTTCGAAGCCTGGGGCTTGAGAGACGGGAAGGTGGCATGACACACGATATGAACCGCTATCCACGATGAACCTGCTCAGAAACCTTTCCTCCGCCATCCGGCGCACGTCGTCGGCCTCCAACATGCTCGACCGGGTCGCGGAAAATCCCGATCTGACCACCCGGATGCCGACGCTGTCGTCGCTGGCCCAGGGGGTGTCGACCACCGGGCCGGCCACGACCGACGCTACCTCGCCACGCGACGCGGAGCACGCGGTGCTGCGCTTCCCGACCCCGCCCGGCGCGTTCCGCGCGTCGTATGACGACGGCGCGGACGCGTCGCCCGTCGTGTATACCCCCCAGGGCGGCCAGGTGGCGATCCTGAAGGCCGGCCAGCAGTCGGCCAACTGGAGCAATCCGTTCGTGTCGCACGCGCTGCCCGCGATCCTGCAATTGCAGCGTCATCTCGCGGACGGCCCGCCCGACCAGTCGACGGTGCGCACCCAGCTCGGCCTCGAAGTGCGCCTGTACCGCGAGCGGCTGGCCGGCTCGGGCTGCGAGTGGGAGCAGATCCGCGACGCTTCGTATCTGCTGTGCACGTATCTGGACGAGAACGTCAGCGACATCGCGCGCGCCGCGTCGCAAGTGCTCTACGACGGGGAGCGCAGCCTGCTGGTCGAGTTCCACGACGATGCGTGGGGCGGCGAGGACGCGTTTTCCGATCTCGGCCGCTGGATGAAGGCGGACGATCCGCCCATTCGTCTCCTCGCGTTCTACGAGCTGATCCTGTCGCTCGGCTGGCAGGGCCGCTACCGCGTGCTCGATCGCGGCGACGTGCTGCTGCAGGACCTGCGTTCGCAGCTGCATGCGCTGATCTGGCATCACGTGCCGCCCGAGCCGCTCGGCACCGGGCTGATCACCCCGGCGCGCGCGCGCAGGCGCTGGTGGACGCCGATGCGCGCAGGCGCGGCGGCGCTGGGCGCGGTGCTGTTGACCTACGGCATCGTCAGCGCCGTGCTTGATATACAGGGCGGGCCGATCCGCCATGCGCTCGCGGCCTGGATGCCGCCGACCCGCACCATCAATCTCGCGGAAACGCTGCCGCCGCCGCTGCCGCAGCTGCTGTCCGAGGGCTGGCTCACGGCGTACAAGCGTCCGGAAGGCTGGGTGCTGGTGTTCCGCAGCGACGGCGCGTTCGATGTCGGCAAGGCGCAGATGCGCGCCGATTTCAAACACAACATCGAGCGGCTCGGCGCGGCGTTCGCGCCGTGGCCGGGCGACCTGGAGGTGATCGGCCATACCGACCGTCAGCCGATCAGCACGAGTGAGTTTGCGAACAACCAGGCGCTCTCGGAAGCCCGGGCGCGCACCGTCGCCGACGAGCTGCGCCGGACCGCGCTGCCGGGCGGCGCGCAGGCGCCCGGGAACGCCGTGCAGCGGAACATCGCGTTTTCCGGGCGCGGCGACACGCAGCCGATCGATCAGGCGCCGACGCCGGCCGCCTACGAACGGAACCGGCGCGTGGACGTGCTGTGGAAGGTGATTCCGGCGGGCGGCCGGCGCACGGCGGATGCCGACGCGCGCCCCGCGACCCCGGAGGGCGTGGCGATCGCCCCGGACGGCCAATCGCCGTATGCAACGGAGGATAAACAACCATGATACGAACCAGCCTGAGGGTTCTTGTCGCGATCCTGATCGCGGTCCTGATCTGGTGGGTGGGCCCGCTGTTCGCGCTGGGCATCTACCGGCCGTTCGCGCCGCTCTGGGTGCGCGAGGTGCTGGTGGCGGCGGTGCTCGTCTGGGGCCTGTGGCCGGCGCTTGCGCGACTGTGGGTACGGCTCGCGATGAGCCCGCGCCGGGTGCGCACGCCGCAGCCGGCGGCGCGCGCCGATTTCATCGACGAGCGCCTGCGCGATCTGGATCGCCAGTTGAAGGCGCGCTGGCAGCGCGAGCCGCACGGCCGCTGGGATCGCTTGACCGGCGCGCTGCGCCGCCAGCACCGGACCCTGCTGCCCTGGTATCTGGTGATGGGCGCGGAAGGCAGCGGCAAGACGAACCTGGTCGCGAAGGCGGTGAACGCGGCCGGCTCCGAAGGCGAGCGGGCCCTCGCGGTCGAGCCGCTGAACAGCCGCGGCGACGACTTCAACTTCCGCATCGCGAGCGACGCGGTCTGGTTCGACATCGGCGGGCGCTGGAACCTGCGCGACGGCTTCGACGAGACGGCGCTCGATACCTGGAAGCGGTTGTTGCAGGGGATGCGTCGCCTGCGCGGCGGGGCGGCGGTGAACGGCGTGGTGTTGTGCGTCGACAGCGCGTCGATGGTCGATGCGCCGCTGGAGGCGCGCAAGCGCCTCGCCGATGTCGTGCATCGCCGGCTGGCGGAACTGCATGAGGTGTTCGGAGAGCAGGCGCAGGTCTATGTCGCGCTGAACGGCGTGGACCGGCTCGACGGCGCGGTCTCGATGCTGTCGCTGGTGGACGCGGGCCGCTGGGCCAGCGGGATGGGTTTCTGCCTGCCCGAGCAGGCGCTCGGCGAGACGGCCGCCGAAGCGGGCGCGAGCTGGCAGGGGGCGTTGCAGCACCTGCAGCAGCGGGTCCAGCAGCAGGTGCTGTTCGCCGCGCCGGCGGCGACCGAGGTCGGCGCGAACTACGCGCAGCTGCGTTTCGTCGAGACGCTGAGCCAGCTGCACAAGGCGCTGCTGGTGTGGCTGCAGATCGCGATCGCGCCCGGCGAGGCGCATTCGGCCGCGCGTCTGCGCGGCGTCTGGATGGGCTCGATGGCGGAGCTGGCGGTGGCCCAGCCGGGCGGGGCGGCGCCCGGGCTGCCCGCGCAGACCCGGCCGCTCGGCGAGCTGTGGGCGCCGCTGTTCCGGCAGGTCGCGCTCGAACGCGACGCGGTGCGGCCGAGCGGCGTGCGTTCGTGGCGCGGCCGGGTCGGGCACCTGCTGCGCTGGGCCGCGCTGCCCGTCCTCGCGCTTGGCTTGCTGATGTGGTTCGGCTGGGGCTATGTCGCGGAGAGCAACTACCTCGACGACGTCGGCGCGCAGTTCAGCGAGGCGAAGCGCCTGGCGCAGGCCGATATGTCGTACGGCCCGGACGGCGGCGCACCGCTGCTCGACGTGGCGAGCCACATGCGCTATGCGCAGGAACAGGCGGAAGACGCCGGGCGCGGGCTGGCGACGCCGTACTTCGAGCATGGTCTCGTCGCCGCCGCGGCGCGCGACACTTATCACCGGCAGTTGCAGAAGATGCTGATGCCGGAGTTGTACAACGAGGTGCGGCGCGTGCTGGTCGCGCAGTCGGACGGCGCGCCCGGCGACGTCTACCAGACGCTCAAGGTCTACCTGATGCTGTGCCGGCCCGATCGGCGCAACGCGACCGATGTCGAGCGCTGGCTGAGCAGCCGGTGGGACAGCCTGTCCGGCGGGCAGCAATACGGCGACGACGACCGGCGCGCGCTGCTCGCGCACGTGCGCGCGTTGATGGAGCTGCCGAAGCTGCCGGGCACGCCGGAGGACGCGAACCTCGTTCGCGCGGCGCGCGTGCGGGCCGCGCAGATCCCGATCGTGACGCGCGTGCTGCAGCACATCCATGCGCAAGGGCTGCCGGCGTCGGTCAACGACATCTCGCTGTCGCGCGCGGCCGGCTTCGAGTCGGCGATGAGCCTGCGCATGCGCAGCGACGTCCCGGCGACCGACGTCGCGGTATCGGGCTGGTTCACGCGGGCGGGCTACACGGACGTGTTCCTGCCGCGCCTCGACAAGGCCGCGCGCGCGATGCTCGAAGAGGAAAGCTGGGTGCTGCGCGACGAGACCCTGCGCGGCAACAGTTTCCAGATCGACGGCGTGGTGCAGAAGCTCGCGGATTCCACCCGCGCGCAGTTCCTGCAGGACTACATCGCCGGCTGGCAGAACTTCCTCAACGACGTGACGGTGCGCAGCGTCACGGGCCTCGACGATGCGTCGCAGCTGGCGGCGGCGATGATGGATTCGCAATCGCCGCTCGCGAGCCTGCTGCGCTTCGCGGCGCGCGAGACGACCCTGACCGGCGCGAGCGACGAAGGCAACATCGACAGCTGGATCGATCGCCAGAAATACCGCTTCGAGAAGGGGCGTCGCCAGATCGTCGGCGAACTGAGCGGCCAGCACTACCGCACCGTGCTGCTGCCGGAACATATCGTCGAGGAACACTTCCTGGCAGTCCGGCAACTGGCCGCGCAGCTGAACAACCGCAGCGTGGCGTCGAGCAACCCGCTTGCCCGGTTGTTCGAGCCGCTGTACCGGCAGCTGGGGCTCGTCAATGGCGCGCTGCAGGCGGGCCAGGTGCTACCCGCGCAGTACGACGCGTTCTCGCGGCTCAAGGAAACCGCCGCGCGGCAGCCCGAGCCGGTGCGGGGCATCATGCTCGACCTGATCGGCAGCGGCAGCACGATGACGACCCGCGAATCGGGCGCGCTGCTCAATCGCGGCGCGGCGGGCGCGACCTCGACGGTGTGCAGCGCCGGCTTCACGAGCCGCTATCCGTTCCGGCGCAACGCGCAGGTCGACGCGGGCGTCGCGGATTTCGAACGCCTGTTCAGCGCCCAGGGCCTGATGGCGTCTTACTTCCGCGACCATCTGGCGGCCTATGTCGATACGTCGAGCACGCCGTGGAAGGCGCTGCGCTCGAACGGCGGCAATCTCGGTCTGGTGAGCCCGGGCGTGCTGTCGTCCTACGAGACGGCCGATCGCATTCGCGGCGTGACGCTCGATGAATCCGGCCATCTGCGCGTGTCGACCGTGCTGCGCTTCCTCGACATGGATTCGCAGATCTCGGAAGCGCAGCTGCTCGTGGGCGGGCAGACGCTGCGCTACGCGCATGGGATGACGTCGCCGCAGCGCATCGACTGGAGCGGGCAAGGCACCAAGCTGGCGATCCAGCTTCAACTCAAATCGGTCGACGGTCGGTTGAGCACGCTTCAGTTCGACGGACCCTGGGCGCTGTTCCGCTTCTTCGACGCGGGACAGGCGGCGGGCGGGACGGCCGACCGTCGCGAACGGCTGTATCAGACGGACATCGGGACCGTCCGGCTGGAGTGGCAGGCGCTGACGACGCCGTCGCCGATCTGGTCGGGGATCCTGCAGGGGTTCAGGTGCCCGTCGTGACACGCCTCTTGTATCGGAATGCGCCAGCCGGCGCGAACTTGGAAAGGAGCAGCAGATGATAGACCCGAAGGAAATCCTGTCCGCGTGCAGCAACGCGCATGAGTATGGACAGAACGCCAGCGGTTCGATGGCGAAGCCGTTCATGGATTCGATCTCCGACATGTCGGTGGCGTCGTCCCAGAACGCGAGCAACCTGATCGGCAACGTGCAGCAGGTGGGCGGCAAGATGCTGGAGCACATGTCGAACATCAAGTCGTCGGTCGACAAGCAGGTCGCCGCGCACCAGGATGCGCAGCAGCGTGAGAAGACCTACGACTTCAACGCCAACATGAACGACCTGCGGCCGACCAACTCGGTCGGCTTCCCGCAGGAAATGCCGTCCAACTTCTTCGCGCCGTTCAAGACCGGCAAGTAGGCCGCCCGGACGGGAGCGGTACACCGTCCTCGGACGTCGCCGTGTTTGCGGCGGGGTTCGGGGCTTTCGGGGCGCGGCCGGCGGCAGCCGGCGCGCCCGACCATTCGATAGGAAAACAGGATCATGAAGAAAGTTTTATTCGGACTCCTTGCAGGTGTGTTCTCGGTGAGCGTGTATGCCCAGTTGGGTCAGTTGTTCCAGTCGGTCAAGGATCAGGTGACGAGCACGACGCAGCGGCAGGTGAGCCAGGGCGTGCAGTCGGCGACGAACGATGCGATGCAATCGGCGACGACGCGTGCGCACAAGGTGATCCAGTCGGCGCGCACGCCCGACACCGCCGCGAGCAAGGAAGCCCCGGGCGTGCAACCGGCCGGCGTGCCCCAGGAGTCCCAGGGCGTAAAACCGCAATGAGGCGGGCCGGGTTGGCGCCCGGGGATATCGACAGACGAGGCATTCGAATGAAAGGATCACCGAGGCCGTCGCGCGCACGTGCGAACGGGCCCAGTCCGGTGCCGCGCCCCTGGCGCGCCGGGCACATTAAAGGCGGGGCAGGCATGATGGGATTTTCGATGATGTCGGTCATCGGCGTGATCGTCGCGATTTCGCTGATTTCGTTGATTTTCTCGATGTCGGTCGTGCTGCCCCGGATCATCTCGGCCGCATGGGGCGACACCCTCGTCACGGACGGCGCCAAGGCCGTTGCCGAGGTTGTCGAGATCAGACAGACCGGGGTGACGCTCAATCAGGTGCCGCAGATGCGGATGGTGTTGCGCATCAGCGATCACGGCGCATCCCGGGACGTGACGATCCGGCAGTACGTCGATCTCGGCAACATACCGCGCGCGGGGGAGCGGGTGAGGGTCGTCATCGACGCGCGCGATCCGGCGCGGGTGACCTATCTGGGGCTCGCCGGCGCTCACTGATGGCAGCGCGTGCGCCGACCTGACCATGCCGGCGCGACCGGGCCCGATCACCGAACCACATCGCATTCCGCAGCCGTCCGGACGTGGCATGCGATGCGCGGCGGGACTCGGACAAGCCGTGTACGGGCATCGGTCGCGACGCGCGGGGCATGATGCAGCACGCCGGTGCGCGACGGCATGGCCTCGTCGAGCGCACGAGCGGCATGCGCGGGCCGCGATGCCGTCTCGTGCGATACGCTCAGGCGGGCAGCCCCAGCAATTGCCGGGTGGCGACCAGCGCGGCATCGAGCGGCGCGCTGTCGCGGGTGATCTTGGCGCGCAGGCTGGCGCCCAGCCACAGCTGGTAGAGCGTGGTGGCGGTGGCGTGCGCCGCGAGATGGGTGGGCAGCGAGCCGTCGATGCGGCCTTCGTCGATGGTCTGCGCGAGCCGGGCGATCACGCGATCCGTACCCTGTCTGAGCACGACGCGCATCGGCTCCGACAGGTCGCTGACTTCGGCCGCGAGCTTCACTGCGAGGCATTTGCCTTTCGGGTCGCAATTCGCCTGCGTCTCGAGCCAGTTTTCCCAGTAGCTCATCAGGCGGGCCGCGCCCTTCAGCCCCGGGCGGCACAGCAGGCCTTCGATGCCCACCATGTAGGCGGCGAAGTAGCTTTCCAGCAACGCCTCGCCGAACGCCTCCTTCGAGCCGAAGTAGTGGTAGAACGAGCCCTTCGGCACACTTGAGGATTGCAGGATTTCGTTCAGGCCGACGGCCGAGAAGCCCCGGCCCGCGATGATGATCTGTGCGGTGTCGAGGATGTGCTGGCGGACATCGGCGGCGGCGTGGGAGGCGTTCATGCGCGACATGATAGCGGAGATTAGACCAGTCGACTGGTGACGAAGTGTGTTCAAAACGCGGGATGTTTACTATTCTTGCATATTCCAATCGGGAATATGCATATGTGCTTTTAATATAAGAAAAGTGTCGGCGAAGCCCGGTTAAGGTGCGGCAACGGCAAGGCATGCGGTGCGCATCCGTCGATCGGGATGACGCCAGCCGGGCCGATCGGAGCGAGGTTCGGCCGTTGTTGAATCAGGAATCCTGATGATGCGGGCGTGAGGGCGTCCGACAGGGCCCGCCGCGCCGACGGATAACGAAGAGGTCTGGTGTGCACACAATCGATTTGAATGTCGATCTGGGCGAAGGATGCGACAACGACATCCCGCTGCTCGACCACGCGACGTCGATCAACGTCGCCTGCGGCTGGCATGCCGGCGATGCGGTCACGATGCGCACGCTCGCCGCGGCCGCGGCGCAACGCGGCATCGCGATCGGCGCGCATCCCGGCTATCCGGACCGCGCGCATTTCGGGCGTCGGTCCATGGCGCTGCCGCCCGACGAGATCTATGCGGGCGTGCTGTACCAGGTCGGCGCGCTCGCGGCGATCGTCAAGGCGCTGGGCGCGGGGGCGCGCCTCGCGCACGTGAAGCCGCACGGCGCGCTGTATCACGACGCGGAGCGCCGTTCCGAGGTGGCCGAGGCGATCGTCGCCGCGGTGCGCGACCTCGATCCTTCGCTCGTGATGTTCGGGCTGGCGGGCGGCGAACTTATCGCGGCGGCGCGCCGCGCGGGGCTCGCGACCGCCAGCGAGGCTTTCGCGGATCGCGGCTACCTGCCGGACGGCACGCTCATTCCGCGCTCGGAACCGGATGCGCTGATCAGCCGCGTCGAGGAGATCACGCAGCGGGCGGTGGAGCTGGTGAAGCACGGCCGCGTGCGCGGGCGGGGCGGCGACTGGACGCCGGTGCGGGCCGACACGCTGTGCCTGCACGGCGACGGGCCGCATGCGCTCGAATTCGCCGCTCAGATCGGCGCGGCGATGCGTTCGGCCCAGGTCCGCATCGCACGCCGCCCGGTCAGCCCGCGCATGCCGGTGCTTCAATAGCGGGTTCCGCCGAGGCGAGGCCGAGGTTTTCCCCATCTGTAGTAATAACTTGGTGGCCCGGGTTACAGATGGTTTTGCTGCGCACGTCGCGTTCGGATTCGTCGTCGTGCGCAGCTTTTTATCCAGGCCGCGGCGCGTATCTGGCGGTGCGCCGCGGGTCGAGCATGAGGTCCTTGCGCGGAACACGTCGGGAACGACGCCGCCGCGACGGGCGCGCGACGTGATGCCGGCGGCGGCAGGACACGGTCCGCACCCGTCGAACGCCTGGGACCGCATGGCATCCTTTCCGGATGGGGTTCATGGGCTATTTCATTCTGATCGGGAGCGTGGGCATCGTTTCCGCGTTCGCGATCACGACCGCGTGGCTGATGCGGGTCTGGCAGGCCGATGCCGAGCGTCAGCGCTGTGGATGGGGCGACGGCGGCGCGCTGCTGCTGCATGGCCTCGACGACCCACAGCGCCGCGCCGCCCGCGCCGTCCAGGCGGCCACGCTCGATGCGCAGGCAGCGTGCGATTGCGCCTCCGAGCTGGCGTACTTCGCGACGTTCGCGGCGAATGCCGGCTGGCCCCGGCTTCCCAGCGCGCGGGTTCGGCTCCAGCTCGTGCGCGAGCGCGCCAACAAGGCGCGCGATTATGCGAGGCGCGCCCAGACCCACGCCCAGGCGGCCCGATCCTGCGAATCGGGCCGGCAAGCGTTGCCCGCTACGGCCTGTCTTGCCGCCATCGAGCGGCATGCGGCGCTCGCCAAGCAAGCCCACCTCAATGCACGCGATCTGCGCGAATTCATCTTGATCGGCTGGCGCCGCGACGGCTTGGCGCTGCCCAGGTGAAGGCGGCCGGCCGCGCCACGCCGCGCCGGGTCCGCGGGACGCTTGAGCCGACGGTCCGATCCCGCTCGTCGAGCGCACCCGGGCGTCGCGCGTATTGATGCGCCATTCACGCGACTTTATTTGCATTTCCAGAATGAGGAGAAGATCTTGTAATATTCGTTTGAAATTCCCGCCGATTTTCAGAAATACAAATACTGTTTCGTGAATAGCATTATTTGATAGAATTGCGCGCTCATTATGAAACGATGGCTTGCTATTGTGCTGCTGGCTGCGGTCACGACACTCAGCGCGGAGCCACTCTCCTTCGTGCTGCAAACCTCGAAGCAACAGTTTTATCTCGTGAAGCATTCGGTTCGTCGGGACGATGACGGCGATACGCGCTTCACGCTGGAAGCCATCTCGAAGCTCGCCTATCATCCGGTCGGCGCGACGGAGCCGATCGGCATCGCGCTTTTCGACTACGTGATCGATTGTCCGCGGGAACGCTTCAAGCTCAGCCGTATCCGTTATCGCACGGATGAGAACAAGAACGCGGGCGCAGCGCCCGCGCCGTCCGATATCTGGAAGCCGATCACGCCTGGTGGAGAACTCGATGTTGTCAAGAAGGAAATCTGCTAGCGCCCGGCCGGCAGATCGGCTCAGTCTTTCCGCGTTTTCCGCGCCGCCCGTTCGTCCGAGCGGCCTGCGCTTCGTGACCCTCTCGATCGTCGTGGTGTTCGTGGCGCTGTGCGTGCTGCTGTTCGACCTGGTCGGCCGGGCCCTGCAGGACGCGAAGCACGAGGTGGATGCGGCCGCCGTCACCAAGGCCACGCTCGTCGCGCGCTCCTACGCATCCTATCTGGCCGAGCGCACGTCGACGTCCGACATCCTGAGCCGCACGGTGGCGTTCGAATTCCGCTCGAGTCACGGCACGCTGGACCTGAACTATCTGGTGCAGGAAGGACTCGTGCTGCCGTCCGACGAGACGCTGCTCACGCTCGTGAACGCGCAGGGCCTCGTCACGCAATCGTGGCCGACGCCGCCGAAGCGCGATGTCTACCTCTCCGATCGCGAGCATTTCATCGTGCAGAAGAACGCGCACGACGACAATCTGTTCATCGGCGCCCCGGTGCTCGGCCGGGTGTCGCGGGCCAAGACGATCCAGTTCACGCGGCGCCTGTCGCTGCGCGAGCAGGTCTTCGACGGCATCGTCGTGGTGTCGCAGCCGCCGCAATATTTCACGGCCAGCTTCGCGAACCACGCCAATCTCGGCAACGACGGCGAGATCCTGGTGTTCCGCTCGGACGGCTCGCTGCTCGTGCGCGGGCGTTCGGACGGCAGCGTGTCCACCGACGGGCTGCCGCTCGGCATGTATCCGAGCGAGGAAGGCGGGGTGAGCCCGCAGCGCGATCCGATCGACGGCCAGCGCCGGCTGTTCGTGCGACAACCGGTGCCGGGCTATTCGCTGATCGCGGTGGTGGCGCTCTCGGAAGCCGACATCTACGCGAACTACGCGCGTCAGACCGCTTCCTACTGGGCCTGGACCTTCGTCGTGGTGATCGCGCTCGTCCTCGTGGCGGCGCTGGCCATGTTCAACGCGCGGCGCGTGCTGTACGACCGGGCCCGCAACAAGCAGCTCGCCGAAACCGACCTGCTCACCGGGCTCGGCAACCGGCGCGCGATCGAGGTGTTGCTCGCCCAGCTGCCCGAGGCCGACGCGGCCCAGTCGATTTCGCTGATCCTGATCGACGTGACCGATTTCGGGGCGATCAACCGGCGCTACGGCGACGATGGCGGCGACAACTTCCTGGCGGCATTCGCCACCCGCATCCGCGCGGTCGCCCAGGATTCCGACCTGATCGCCCGGCTCAAGGGCGACCAGTTCGCCATCCTGTTCGCGGGCCCCGAGCCGCATGCGCGCGCGCTCTACTGCCTGAGAACGATCACGGACGCGTTCAACCAGCAGCCGATCCTGTTCCACGGCCATACGCATCGGGTGACGATGAGCATCGGGTTTGCGTCGGCGTCCGTGGAGGCCGCGCGCACGGGCGACCTGCAGGCCCGGGCGGAACTGGCGCTGCAGCTTGCCAAGCGCGAGACGGCGGCCACGCATGGCACGCGCTACAAGGCCTTCGCGCAAAGCATGCTCGATTCTCAGGACGAGGCGCGCGAGCTGGAATTCGACCTCGACAACGCCGTACGCCAGCGCGAGGGGATCGAGGCGGCGTGCGCGCCCGTGGTGTGCCCGGCGAGCGGCGCGTCGTGCGGGGTCTGGGTGACGCCCGTGTGGCGTCGCGACGGCCTGCCCGACGTGCGCGCCGACGCGTTCATGCCGGTTGCCGAAAAGCAGGGGCTCGCGGTGTTCGTCTGGATGCAGACGATCGAAGCCGCGCTGGCCGCCGTCGCGTCGGTCCCGCGGCCGACGACCCTCTATCTGCGCCTGCCCGCGCTGGTCCTGACCGATCCGACGTTCAGCATCGAGGTGTTCACGGGCGCGTCGCCCGCCGCGTCGTTCTTGATCGCGGTGTCCGGCGTCGAGCAGTTGCCCGTGCGCGACGGGCTGCGCGACGTGGTCGCGCAGCTCCGCGCCCACGCGATCCGCGTCTTGCTCGCGTTCGATCCCGCCGACGGTGTGCCCACCAGCGAGACCGAGATCGACGGCCTGCTCGTCGAGGGCGCGGGCGTCGCTGCGCTGCCGGCCTCGGAGTTGGCCTGCGGGGTGGCGGCCGGCATCTTCGACGCCGGCGCGCGGCTCGGCTGGCGTCTGGTCGTCGGGGGCGTGGCCACGCGCGAACAGTTCGAGTGGCTGGCCGCATGGCCGGCGCTCGAAGTCTTCGGGCCGTTCGTGGATCGTCGCCCCGACCTGCAACCCGTGCTCGCGGGGCCCGGCGCGGCATGATCCAGTCCCTGGTTCACGACGACCTGCCGAGCGACACCGTGCGCTCGCTCCCGGTGCCGCTGTCGCGCGGGCGCGTCGTGATCAGCCTGCGCGGCCGCGACCGCGCGGGCTTCCTGCTCGAGCGGCGGCGAACCTTCGCGAACGGGACCGTGGCGATCCAGCGCATGGCCGCCGCGCCGACGGACGACGTCGAGGCGTTCATCAGCAACGAAACCCAGATTCCCGCGCCGCGCCAGCGCTACGCCTACCTGCTCGACGCGCTCACGGGCGCCGCCGCGCCGCCGCGCGCCGATGGCGTGCCCGCGATCCTCGACTGCCAGAACGAAATCGACCTGCTGCATCGCCTGCGGATCGAATGCGCGCGCAGCCATGCGCGGCAATCGCTGTTCCACGTGTTCCTGATCGACAACGACGACGCCAACATCCGGCTTCACGACGTCCTGATCACGGGCAGCGCCAGCGCGGGCTGGTCGCAGCGCTATTCGAACAACGGCTGGTTCCAGACCGACCCGGTGTTCCAGCAGGCGCGCCGGCACAACTACCAGCCGGTGGGCGCGTCGCAGCTGCGCGGCCTCGCGCGCGAGCACTGGTTCCATCAGCTGGGGATCATTCCGGATCTGGGCAGCAGTGTGTTCTTCCTGACGCGGCACGAGAACGCGGTCGCGGTGCTGCACGTCGCGACGGCCGCGCCGGACTGCGCGGAGGAGGCCATGCTGCTCCAGTTCCGGCATGCCTTCAATGCCCTCGCGGCCGATACGCTCGTCCGCTACCTGGCCTTGCGCCGCGCCGAATCGTCGTCGAAGGCGCGCTTCGAGGCCATCGAGGAACAACTGCTGTCGCTGCTTGCGCACGGCTTCAAAACGCCCGAAATCGAACAGCGGCTGAATATTACCCATTCGACCTTTCGTGACGTCTGCCGCTCGATCAATCACAAGCTCGGCACCCACGACATTCGGCTCAGCGTCAAGGCCGCACGCAATCTGGGCCTGGTCCGGCCACTGTACGACTATTAGTTATATTCCCGTCTGAATATATCTGCGTTTTTTCTTATTAGCATTTCATCTAAGAAAAATGTGGATCGTACTCCCTTATGCTTCGGGGCATGACGCCGCACGATTGCAGGCAGGCGTCCGGATACTGGTTTGGACTCGCTCTGAAAACGCCATGAAACCAACAATGCTCGGGATGATCGCGATGCTGTGGGGAAGCCTCGCCGGAGTGGCCGCGGACTGCGCGGCAGCAGGCGTGAGCGCATCGCCGCGCTGGGACGTCGTGACGTCCTACCCCGAGGACACCGTATCCGGACAGGCGGCCGCGGATTTCGCGCGCCGCATGAACGGCGCGGGCGAGACGGGCGAAGCGGTGGCGCCGCGCTTCAACGACAAATCCGCGTTGGCCGCGCTGCTGGCGGAGACGACGAGCGTGCCGTTCGGCTTGCTGTTCGCCAGCGATATCGCCAAGGACGAGGCGGTGCTCGGCTTGTCCGCGCGCCCCTACGAGGTCAATTCCATCGACGAGGCGCGCGAGCTGGCATGCATTGCCGCGCCCGCGTACCGGGCCGCGCTCGCGCATCACAAGCTCGCGCTGCTCGCGATCATCGCGTGGCCGCCGACGGGGCTGTGGTCGCGGGCCGAGATTCCGGCCGCGACGCGTTTCTCCGGGATGCGCATCCGCACCTACGACCAGACCTCGGCGCGCATCATGCGCACGCTGGGCGCGGAAGTCGTGTCGATGCCGATCCAGGACGCGTTGGCCCTGCTCAAGACCGGCAGCCTCGACGCGATCATGTCGTCGGGCGACGGCGCGGCGGGGCGCAGCTACGGCGAGGTGATGCGCAACTTCACCGCGATCCGCTATGCGTATCCGGTGTCGTTCCTGGTGGCGCGGCAGGATTTCCTCGATACGCTGTCCGAGGACCAGCGCGCGGCGATCTTCGAGGCGGGCATGAAGACCGAATTGCACGCCTGGGCGCAGCTGCCCGAGCGGACCAACCGCAATTACGCGGCCATGGCGAACATGGGCGTGCAGGTTCACGACCCGGTCGCGTCGTCCGTGCTGAGCGCGATTCACGACGCCGCGCGGGCCGACACGCAAACCCGCCCGTCGACGGACCAGCAGACGGGGCCCTTGCTCGCGCAGTTTCACGAATGGCAGTCGGCCGATGCCGCGCGTTGCTTGAAGCAGCCTTACCGGGAAGCGGCGCGATGAATGCGCGGGCGAGGCGCGCGGGTGCGCTCGCCGCGCTGCTGGCGATCTGTCTGCTCGTGATCGCGCTGGCGCCGCGCACCGCATCGGTGTCGAGCGTGCTGGCGATCGACGGCCGCGACGGATGCCGGATCGAGAATGTCTATGTCGGCGATGGGGTGATTCGCGGACAGGGGGTATGCGTCAAAGAGGGGGCCCAGCGGGAATAAATCGGCGATCAGGAGGCGGGGAGACGAGGCGTCAGAACAACCCGCCCAGACCAAATTAATCTCCGGAGATCAAGATGAGTACAGCTAATCAAGAAACCTATCTGGAATTGAAAGCCAGGCTGCGATCCATCGACGAGGCCGTCGAGGTCGCCAAGAAGCGCGAAACCGAACAGGCCATCATGCGGATCCAGCAGACCATCCTCGAATATGGTCTCACCGCGAGGGATATCTTCGGCAGAAGGAAGATGAACGGCGACCGCGACCGGCGCTACGGCCGCGTCCGCGCGAAGTACGTCAACCCGACCACGGGCGAGACGTGGACGGGCCGGGGTCGGCCGCCGCGCTGGATCGCCGGGCAGAACTTCGATCATTTTTTGATCGGGCGCGCGGCTTGAGGGGGGGCCGGCGATGGGCGGATGGCGGGGCACACCGTTGAGCCGGCCGACACGACGGCGTTGAACGCCGCGGTGTTTGTTCCGGCGCCGTGTCCTGGGTTCGCGGGCGGCGCCGGCATGCCGCCGCAGTGGATCCCGCGCGCGCCGAGTCGGCTCATGGGTCGAAGGCGCCCGAAAGACAATCAGGATAAACCGATCTCGACGGTGTAAGGGCGAGGAGGGCTTGATGGCGTTCCTTGCCGCGGGTTCAGCTGGACCACGTCTGGTTTGTCTGTCTCGAAAAAAGATCACGATGGGTGATCTTTTTTCTTTCA
The DNA here is from genome assembly GCF_028657905.1 of Burkholderia sp. FERM BP-3421. Lineage (NCBI taxonomy): Bacteria > Pseudomonadati > Pseudomonadota > Betaproteobacteria > Burkholderiales > Burkholderiaceae > Burkholderia > Burkholderia sp. FERM BP-3421. Next base: position 519,721 of record NZ_CP117780.1, read on the forward strand.
CGATGCGTGATCAAAATCCAGGAAGAGCACGTCGCGTGCATTCCTGCGATCCCTGGAGGACGAGCGGCCGCACTTCGATCTGATCGGACTTCCGCGCGCGGCCGATTCGCCGGCCGTGCGGCGCACACCGCACGATCCGGCCCAGCGTACTGACGCCAAGCGTGCGGCGGATCCAGGTGTGTTGGAAGCAGCGCTGATGCGGATCGCAAGGTGAGAGACACGCTCCGGCGTTACCGGGTCGCGTCTGCGTTCACCATCGTGGCGGGAGCCGCAATCACGATTGCGGTTTGGCGCGACGCCCGCGACGCCACTGTGCCGGCGTCGTCGGGCATACCGGTTACACGCATCGGCGACGGGCATGCAGCCGGGAGCGCTTATCGACCTTGCCCACATCGTGATGCGCGGCGTGGCACGCAAGCGGTCCGCCGGGTGAGCATGTCGCGCCGCGCGCGGCATCGAGCGCATGCGGGGAAGGGATAAACCGAGCGCGCGGCAGCGCATGCGCGCTGCCGGATTCAACGCCGCGAGTAGCCGTCTCGCGGCATCGCCAGCCCGAGATTCTCCCTGAAGGTTCGGCCCTCGTAATCCTGCCTGAGCAGCCCGCGCTGCTGGAGGATCGGCACCACCTGCTCGACGAACTCGCTCGCGCCGCCCGGCAGATGCGAAAACAGGATGTTGAAGCCGTCGGCCGCGTCGTGTCGCAGCCATTGCTGCATCTGATCCGCCACCATCCCGGCCGTGCCCACCATCTCCAAACCCTGGTAGCCGCAGATCCGCCGCGCGAGCGCCAGGACGCTCAGGTTCTCGCGCCGCGCGAGCTGCACCACGCGGTCGCGGCCGCTCTTGCTCGCATTGCTTTCCGGCATCTCCGGAAGCGGGCCGGCCGGGTCGCAGCGGGATATGTCATGACCCAGCGCGATGGACAGCGTCGCGAGGCTGCTCGCGTCGTCGACGAGCTCGTCGAGACGCGCGCGTTTTCGCTGCGCCTGCGCGAGACTGTCGCCCAGGACGACCAGCACGGCGGGCAGGATCTTCAAGCGCGCCGGACGGCCCGCCGCCGCGGCGCGTGACTGCATGTCGGCATGGAAACCCCGGGCCGATGCCAGGTCGGTCTGGTAGGTGAAGATGAGTTCCGCCGTCTCCGCCGCGATCTGCTTGCCGGCTTCCGACGCGCCCGCCTGCACGATGACGGGGCGCCCTTGGACGGGGCGCGCGACGTTCAGGGGGCCGCGCACCGTGAAGTGCGGCCCGCGATGATCGAGCACGTGCAGCTTCTCGGGATCGAAATAGATGCCGCGCTCGGCGTCCGTGCAGAACGCCGTTTCATCCCAGCTTTCCCACAGCCCGTTCATCACGTCGGAGAACTCGCGCGCGCGTCGATAGCGCGCGCCGTGCTCGAGATGGTCGTCCGCGCCGAAATTGGCGGCCTCGTTGGGATTGCTGGACGTGACGAGGTTCCAGCCCGCCCGTCCGCCGCTGATGACATCGAGCGAAGCGAGCCGGCGCGCGAGCATGTAGGGCGCGTTGTACGTGGTGCTGGCCGTGGCGATCAGGCCGATGTGCTCGGTCACGGCCGAGAGGGCGGGGAGCAGCGTCAACGGATCCAGCGTCGCCACGCTGGCGCTGCGCATGAGCGCATCGACGGCCCCCGCGCGCACCGCAAGTGAATCGGGCAGGAAGAGGCCGTCGAACCGGCCTTGCTCCAGCGTCCGGGCGAACCATTTCATGTGCGCGAAGCTGCGGTGGAAATCCGGCGCCGCGCCGGGATAGCGCCATGCGCCCGCGTGAGTGCTGGGCATGGCCAGCAGGATGAGTCGTTTGGATTCAGTCATGGCATGTCGCTCGTCGGGTTGATCGGCGCGCCCGCTCCGTGGCTCGCCGCGATTCGCGCCGAGCGGCGCCTGCGGGATGGAACGGCGGCGCGTCGGGCGTGGGTCGGCCTGGTTCCCGGGCGAGGGCGCATGAGGGTCGAGTGCGCATGCGGGTCGCCGGGAAGGCGGGGAATGCGCCGATTCTGTCATTTGACCGACCGGCGGTCAATGAAAATGAGAGTCAATCTCATTGGCTGACGTGTACTTGCGGCGGCACTGGGTCCCAGGTTGAAGACCGGCTTCATGCGCATCGCTCGCGCTCGGCGGGGAGCACTTTTTTGTTGGTCAACAACGACAAAAATCATCATTTCGCGCAGGGCGACCTGTCAGCAGAATGGGTTCATTGCCGCTCGCCCGTCGCTCGACGCACCCCGATGGCCGACACGCGCCGGCTGCATCTTTCGCACCGGCGCTGGCGCGACGATCGACCGCAATCGGCCCGCATTTCAGGAGGAGATAGCCGTGACCGCTGCAACGACTTCAATCGATACGCTCGTCGTGGGGGCAGGCCAGGCCGGCGTGGCCATGAGCGAACACCTGGGCCGGCTCGGCGTGCCGCATCTGGTGCTGGAGCGCGATCGCATCGCCGAGCGCTGGCGCACCGGACGCTGGGATTCGCTGGTCGCGAATGGCCCCGCGTGGCACGACCGGTTTCCGGGGCTCGAATTCGACGGCCTCGATCCCGATGCGTTCGCGTCGAAGGACGCTGTGGCCGACTACTTCGAGGCGTATGCGCGCAAGTTCGACGCACCGATCCGCACGGGCGTCGACGTGACGCGCGTCGTGCGCAGCGCGGGCAAGCCGGGCTTCGTCGCCGAGACCTCCGACGGCACGATCGAGGCGAACCGCGTGGTGGTCGCGACCGGACCGTTCCAGTGTCCGGTCATTCCGCCGATCGCGCCGGACGGTGCGCGCGTGATGCAAATCCACTCCGCCGACTATCGCAATCCGGATCAGTTGCCCGCCGGCGGCGTGCTGGTGGTCGGCGCGGGTTCGTCGGGCGTGCAGATCGCCGACGAACTGCAGCGCGCGGGCCGGGAGGTGGTCTTGTCTGTCGGGCCGCATGATCGTCCGCCGCGCGCGTATCGCGGCCGCGACTTCTGCTGGTGGCTCGGCGTGCTCGGCGAATGGGACAAGGAAGTCGCGACGCCGGGCCGTGAGCACGTGACGATCGCCGTGAGCGGCGCGCGCGGCGGCCATACCGTCGATTTCCGCCGGCTCGCGAACCAGGGCGTGACGCTCGTGGGACGGACGAAGTCGTTCGACGGGGGCGCGGCCGCATTCGAAGGCGATCTCGCGATCAATCTCGCGCGCGGCGACGAGAACTACCTGTCGCTGCTCGATGCGGCCGACGCCTATGTGCTGCGCAACGGCCTCGACCTACCGGAGGAGCCCGACGCGCGCCGCATCCTGCCGAACCCGGCGTGCGTCGCGCGGCCGATCCTGTCGCTCGACCTGGCCGCCGCCGGCGTCACGTCGATCGTCTGGGCGACGGGCTATGCGGTCGACTACGGCTGGCTGAACGTCGACGCGTTCGCGGACGACGGCAAGCCGCAGCATCAGCGCGGCGTGTCGAAGGAACCGGGCGTCTATTTCATCGGGCTGCCGTGGCTGTCGCGGCGCGGCTCCAGTTTCATCTGGGGCGTCTGGCACGACGCGAAGCACATCGCCGATCACATCGCAACGCAGCGGAAATACCAGGCGTACCGGGACGCATCGCAACGCGGCCCGATGCCGCACACGGGGCGCGACGGCGACGCAGGGCATGCCGCGCGCGCGTTGACCGATGCGACCCACTGACTGACTGTCGCGGCGCGTTCGCATTCCGTGCGTCGAGCGCGACCACCGATGATCGAAGGAGAGCCATGAGCCAACCCACCCATACCCGTATCCGGATGTTCAATACCCGGGATACCTACCCGAATCAAGCGCTCGACAACGACCTGTGCCAGGCCGTGCGGGCCGGCAATACCGTATATGTGCGCGGTCAGGTCGGCACCGGTTTCGACGGCAGGCTGATCGGTCTCGGCGATCCGCGCGCCCAGGCCGAGCAGGCGATGAAGAACATCCGGCAGCTGCTCGAGGAAGCCGGCAGCGACCTGACGCACATCGTCAAGACGACGACCTACCTGATCGACCCGCGCTATCGCGAACCCGTATACCAGGAGATCGGCAAGTGGCTGAAGGGCGTGTATCCGATCTCGACGGGGCTCGTCGTGTCGGCGCTCGGCCAGGCGCAATGGCTGGTGGAAATCGACGTGATCGCGGTGATCCCGGATCGCTGGCAGCCGAACGGCGTTCACGAGGCGCGATGAGCGCCGCGCGTTCGCGACAGGCGCGAGCAAAGCATGAAGGCCGGCACACAGGGGCCGACCGGTGAATCCGGAACCCATGACGCATGACAGGCCGCCGGAAAAAGGTGACGCGAGCGCGAGACCGGCTTGAACGGCGCGCGGCGCGTAGGACGATCAATTTTTACAGGATGACACGCCGACAGGTTGTCGCCGGCAATCGGAGGTCGTGTGGAGGCAGGCGGGTCCGTGACGTGCCGAACCTGAAGGTCGGCAAGCGTCGGCGGGCGCGGGGTGGGCCGCGGCGCAGCCGGCTGCGACAGGCGCGCATATCACGCCACCACTCATCCTGTCATCGCCGGACTGACGAGTACCGTCGCAAACGAGAGGCGTTCATATCAACCGACATGACTTTCTCTATCGTCGGGCGTTGCCCGGAATCGGGGCAGCTCGGGATCGCGATCAGTTCGTCGAGCATTGCCGTGGGCGCGCGCTGCCCGTGGGTGCGCGCGGGTGTCGGCGCGGTCGCGACGCAGAACATCACGTTGCCGGCGCTCGGTCCTCAGATCCTGGACCTGATCGAGCACGCGCAGCTCGCGCCGGCGACCGCGCTCGATCGCGCGTTGCATGCAAACGGCTGGAGCCAGCACCGGCAGGTCACGGTGATCGACGGGCAAGGGCGGACGGCATGCTTCACCGGCAGGGAAGCGCTCGGCACGCACCATGCGGCGATGGGCGAGCAATGCGTGGCGGCCGGCAACCTGCTGGCCGCCCCGGCCGTCATCGATGCGATGGTCCGCGCGTTCGAGCAGGCGCCCGGCCTGCTTGCCGAGCGGCTGCTGGCCGCGTTGCGCGCGGCGATGGCGGCCGGCGGCGAGGCGGGACCGGTCCATTCGGCGGCGCTGACGGTGGTCGACGACCTGACCTGGCCCATCGCCGACCTGCGTGTCGACTGGGCCGATATCGATCCGGTCGGGACACTCGATGCGCTGTGGCAAGCCTATCGACCGCAGATGCATGACTACCAGACGCGCGCGCTCGACCCGACCGCCGCGCCGCGCTATGGGGTGCCGGGCGATGAGTGACGCGTTGAGCCGCACGCTGCTCGCGCGGCTGATTGGTTTTGCGACGGTCAGCCGCGATTCGAATCTCGAGATGATCGATTTCATCCGCGACTACCTCGCCGGTTTTGGCGTCGCGAGCGAACTGTTCTACAACGCGGCGCGTACCAAGGCGAGCCTGTTTGCGACGATCGGGCCGAGCGATCGCGGCGGCATCGCGCTGTCGGGCCATACCGACGTCGTGCCGGTCGACGGGCAGGCGTGGACGGTCGAGCCGTTCCGGCTCACCGAGCGCGACGGTCGCCTGTACGGCCGTGGCACGACCGACATGAAGGGCTTCATCGCATCGGTGCTCGCGGCCGTGCCGGTGTTCGTCGCGCGGCCGTTGCGAGAGCCCGTGCATCTGGCATTCTCGTACGACGAGGAAGTGGGCTGTCTCGGCGTGCGGCCGATGCTGGCGGAGCTGGCGATGCGCGAGCATCGCCCGCGCCTGTGCCTGATCGGCGAGCCGACCGAGCTGAGGCCGGTGCTGGGACACAAGGGCAAGCTCGCGATGCGCTGCCGCGTGAAGGGCGCCGCGTGCCACTCGGCGTATTCGCCGCGCGGCGTGAACGCGATCGACTATGCGGCGAAACTGATCTGCCGGCTCGGCGAGATCGGCACGGCGCTCGCGCGGCCGGCGCGCCACGACAGCCGCTTCGATCCGCCGTACTCGACGGTGCAGACAGGGTTGATCAACGGCGGGCGCGCACTGAACATCGTGCCGGCCGAATGCGAGTTCGACTTCGAGGTGCGCGCGCTGCCGGATTTCGATCCCGACGAAGTGTCGAAGCGCATGCAGGCGTATGCGACGTCCGAACTGTTGCCGCGCATGCGCGCGGTTCAGCCGGACACCGACATCCGCCTGGAGACGCTCGGCGGGTATCCGGGGCTCGCGACCCGACCCGACAGCGACGCCGCGCGCCTGCTCGCGATGCTGACCGGCTCCGACGCGTTCGGCACGGTCGCGTTCGGCACGGAGGGCGGGCTGTTCGACCGGGCCGGCATTCCGACGGTGGTGTGCGGGCCCGGCAGCATGGCGCAAGGCCACAAGCCCGACGAGTTCGTGACGCTCGACCAGGTGCACGGCTGCGACGCGATGCTCCGGCGTCTCGCGGGCCATTTGTCCGCCACGGCTTGAGCGGACCGTCGCAAGCGGTGCATCGGCTCGCAAAGCACGCGTTCCGTCGACTGCGCGGGCTTGCCTGCCGCCCGGGCATTGCGTCGCCCGCGCCGTCTCGGCGCATCCGCTAGCGCGACGACCCCGCGTCGATCTCGCCAAGCCGCTCGCGGCAGAAATCGACGAACGACTGCGCCTGCTTCGTGAGCTGCCCGCGCTTCAACCGCGCGCTGACGAGCCCCGACGGGCTGACGGTTTCGCTGAGCCGGGTCGTCACGACGCGTTGGCCGTCGTACGTGTATTCGGAATACGGGCGCGTGACGAGCAACGAGAAACCGAAATTCCGGCCGACCATGCCGCGCACCATCTCGATCGACGGCGACGCGAACACGATGTTGGGGGTGAGCCCGAGGTCGTGGAACAGGCTGACGAAATAGGTTCGGCTCGGCTGCACGTCGAGCAGGATCATCGGCTCGACGCCGAGTTCGCGAAGCGACACATGCGCCTGGCCCGCGAACCGGTGCTGCTCAGGCAGCAGGACGTACGGCTGTTGCGGCGGCATCAGCGGCTCGGTTTCGATCGTGCCGTCGAGGTCGTGGTCGTACAGGAGGGCAAGATCGAACGAGCCGGCCGTCAATCCTTGCACGAGCTCCTGCTGATCGCCGTCGCGCAGCCGGATGCTGACGCCCGGATAGCGCTCGCGAAAACCCGCGAGCAGTTGCGGCAGATAGAGCGGCGCGACCGTCTCGAAGCAGCCGATGTCGATCTGGCCGGTGACGACATCATTGTCGGCGAGCGCGTTCTGCTCGAACGCGTGCGCGATGCGCAGCAGCTCCTGCGCCTGCCGGTAGAAGCGCGCGCCGACGGGCGTCAGCGACACGCCCTGCGCGTGATGCCGGATGAAGAGCGTCACGGCGAAGCTTTCCTCCAAGCCCTTGATCGCGCTGGAGACCGACGGCTGCGCGATGAAGAGCTGGCGCGACGCTTCGGCGACGCTGCCGCATTCCACCGTCGCCACGAAGTACTTCAATTGCCGCAAAGTATAGTGAGCCACAGGCACCTCTGCCACTCGGCCCCGACTGCCGCGTCGGGGCGCATGCTGTCCATTGCCTCACGCAGCACATTACCGGAAGAAGCCGGCGCCGGGTTTCCCGCTGCAGAGCTTTTTCGTGGGCTTCGAAAATATTTTTAGTATTTCTCCCTCGCGGCTCGCGTGGCGCACCATCGGCTCCGATCTGGATCATGCTGCGGTTGCCGTGGCGGCGGAGCGTCGGCTCGCGCCGGCGCACATGAGGGCGCAGTGACCTTCGCCGCGTGTCCAGTCCGATCATCGACAATCGCGCCGCCGCGCACCGGCTGATACCGGACGCATGCAGCGGCGCGCAGGACAGGAGACATTGCCATGACGAACGTGGAGCGCAGCGCGTCCCCCGTGATAGAGAAATACACGATCGGCCATGTGCCGCCCGCAGACCGGCACGGCAGGGTGAGCGATCTGTTCACGCTGTGGTTCGGCGGCAATATCGCGCCGCTGCCGATCGTGACCGGTGCGCTCGGCGTGCAGATCTTCCACCTGAACCTGATGTGGGGGATCGTCGCGATCGTCGTCGGCCAGGCGGTCGGCGGCGTGCTGATGGCGCTGCACTCCGCGCAGGGGCCGCGGATGGGCATTCCGCAGATGATCCAGAGCCGCGCGCAGTTCGGTTCGTGGGGGGCGTTGCTCGTCACCGTGATCGCGGCCGTGATGTATGTCGGCTTCTTCGCGTCCAACATCGTGCTTGCCGGCAAATCGGTGCACGGCATCGCATCGTCCGTGCCGGTGCCGGTCGGCATCGTGATCGGCGCAGTGGGATCGGGGCTGATCGGGATCGTCGGATATCGGGTCATCCACATCCTGAACCGTATCGGCACGTGGGTGCTCGGCATCGGCATCCTGGTCGGCTTCTGGATGATGCTCACGCACATCGAGACCGACGACTTCCTCACGCGCGGCGGCTTCAGCTTCGCGGGCTGGCTCGCGACGGTGTCGCTGTCGGCGCTGTGGCAGATCGCGTTCGCGCCGTATGTGTCGGACTATTCGCGCTACCTGCCGGAACACGTCGGCGCTGCCGCGACGTTCTGGGCGACCTATCTCGGCTCCACGCTCGGTTCCACGCTGGCGTTCATCTTCGGGGCGGTTGCGGTGCTCGCGGCCCCGGCCGGCGCCGATACGATGGATGCGGTCAAGCAGGTGACCGGCCCGCTCGGCCCCCTGATGCTCGTGCTGTTCCTGCTGAGCGTGATCAGCCACAACGCGCTCAATCTGTACGGCGCGGTGCTCGCCGTGATCACGTCGGTGCAGACCTTCGCCCACCGGTGGATCCCGACCGCGAAGGCGCGCGCCGTGTTGTCCGTGGTGATCTTCGTCGCATGCTGCTACGCGGCGATCGGCGCATCGACGAATTTCGTCGCCCAACTCGTCAATCTCGTGCTCGCGCTGCTCGTCGTGCTGGTGCCGTGGACCGCGATCAACCTGATCGACTTCTACGTGATCCACAAGGGCAAGTACGACATCGCATCGATCTTCATGGCGGATGGCGGGATCTACGGCCGCTTCAATCCGCAGGCGCTGATCGCGTATGCGATCGGCATCCTGGCGCAGATTCCGTTCATGAACACGCCGATGTACGCGGGCCCGATTCCGGCGCTGCTCGATGGCGCGGATCTGTCGTGGGTGATCGGGCTGGTGCTGACGTCGCTGCTGTATTACGGGCTCGCGATGCGGGGCGGCGAGTCCAGGCGCCGGCAAGCCGGCGCGAGACTGACGTCGACGATGATGGGGGGAACGGAAGGGCTGGAGTAACGGGGCAGGGCGTACGCCGCCGCGTCGGGCGCGGCGCGGCGGCGTGGCATGGTAATGCTGACGGCCCTGATCGAGAAGCATGTTCACGGAACGGACGAAATGGGTCGGCGCGTGACGCGGCAATAGCTTGAATCGATCGTTCATCCGGACGGAGCCTCGGCGACAGGCATTCGCCAAACACCCGGCTTTCCGGAAACCCGGCCGAGTGAGCCCCCATAAAAATGACCGGCTCAGTCTCGCGCATCGACCCGAGAGGGATCAGGAAGTCACGGAACGGGATCGAGCGTGTCGCCGGCGACTGCCGGTCACATCGACGGGTACTCGCTACGCTGCTCGCGTACCAGGCTCACTGCGCGCGCTCGGACCTCCGGGGAAAACTTGTTTGGCTTTTGATTCATGGCTCCGTTGTCTCAAGATGAAGTGGTCGTGACGATCAACGGCCGGAAGCACGGGTTGTGGCGGGCCGTCGATCAGCACGGCGCGGTGCTCGATGCGCTGGTGCAGCGTCGCCGCGACACAGCAGCAGCCAAACGGCTGATGCGCACGTTGCTCGGGCAGCCATGGCTGCCCGCGTGTGATGATGACGGACAAGCTACGCAGCTACGCGGCGGCGAACAACGAACTGGGTCTGAACGTCGGGCATCGGCAGTACAAGGGATTGAACAACCGGGTGGAAAATTCGCAGCAGCCGACCCGGGTGTGCGAGAAGGTGATGCGGCGGTTCAAATCGGCACGCCAGCTTCAACGATTTGCCTCGGCCCATGGACAGGCTTCGAATCCGTTCATGGGGTGCCGCAACAATCGCAGCGCGCTGTGCAAACGCGGGGCATGTGCCCAGGCCTTCGCGGCCTGGGAAAGGGCCTTCATGCGACCGCATGCCGGCGTAAGCCGATCGATACTCGCCTCACTCATCCTGGTTTGTCCGGTTGCCGCACAACCTGCCAGTGCCGTTCAACCATGCGCAGGCTCAGCGGAAAACAGTAGTACAACCAAACGGCGTGGCAGATGATGTCCGGCGGAACCGGTAGCCCCTGAACGAAACCGGTGCCTCGGTCGACGGCAGAATGGAGATGGATACCTTCTTCCTTTCCCATTATATTTATCGACTTCGGCGACAAACTGACAGTACCGATCCGAGAGGCCGTGGCGAGGGCAATCTGTGAAGCTTGCGGGGAGCGGGCAGAACATCTGGATGATCACGCGACAGTGGCGGGTATCCGCGCGGCGAGGTAATCCGCGAAATCACTACCGACTTCAGGGTGGCGGAGGCCAAACTCAATGCTTGCTTTTAGATAGCCAAGCTTACTACCGCAGTCGTACCGAGTGCCGGCGTACTTGTATGCGAGCACTTGTTCCTCAGAGAGTAAGGCTTGAATCGCGTCGGTCAGTTGATGTTCTCCACCTGCGCCGGGCTTTAGCTCGCGGAGGTGTTTGAAAATCCGCGGTTTAAGGATGTAGCGACCAACAACACCCAGGTTGGATGGCGCAACGTCAGGTGCAGGTTTTTCGACGATCCCTGACATCTTAATGATCGATTCCTCCCATTCCTTGCCGTCGATAATCCCATATGATTTCGTTTCGGAGGAGGGGATTTCTTCGACCCCGATGACCGAGCTATGGTAGTGATCGAACACGTCGACCATTTGCTTCAAGATGGGAGGTTCACCATCAAGCAGGTCGTCAGCCAAAATGACGGCGAATGGATGATCGCCAACGAGCTTTTCCGCACAGAGCACGGCATGCCCGAGCCCAAGCGCTTCAGGCTGCCGTACGTAAAAGCAGTCCACGTTGCGCGGCTTGATGCTTCGCACAAGATTCAGCAGCTTTTCCTTGCCACGGGCTTCGAGTTCCGCCTCGACCTCGTATGATTTATCAAAATGATCTTCAATGGCACGTTTGCTTCGCCCCGTAACGAAGATCATCTCGGTGATCCCGGCCGCGATCGCTTCCTCGACAGCGTACTGGATCAGAGGCTTATCGACGACAGGCAGCATTTCTTTGGGGCTGGCCTTGGTGGCCGGCAGAAACCGCGTACCGAGACCGGCTACGGGGAAAACAGCTTTAGTTACTTTCAGCATTGCATTTTTTCCGGTAAAAATCGTCGCCGGTCGGCACGAGTTATTGAAAAAATTCATCCGATCGTCTTTTCGTGGATCCAATGAACGATCAGTAGGATTCTATTCTGGATAGGGATTTGCAACGGGCACGCGCCTACCGCGTCAATGGACGTGGGTGCCTACTGAAGTACCGAGCCATCGGAACGCCAGGAGGATGTCCCGTAGCGGAATCAACGGAAGACTGGAAATAAACTTCCTCCACCGCCACAGCCTCGTGCGTGGATAAGCAAGCGGGCCACTGTGCCGACCACGATGCGGATGGCCAACACCATCATGGCGGCGTGTGAAGACGAAAGCGCCGTAGCGAGTTGCCAACGCGAAGCTTCGATGAGCCCAAGGCCCTCCATCAGCCAATGCCCGCGGTTCGGAGCACGTCGACGGTCACCGCGTCACCTCTTGCGAACCACAGTTGTCTCCATCGGAGAGGGTCCTCGGGTCGCCTTCATGTGGAGCGCATCGAAACAGCCTCGTTCACTCAGCGCGAGCAGCATGTTCTTACCGGTCAACGGCTTGCCCTCCATAATCATTGGAAGGAGGCGATGAGCGACGTGAGGTCTCACGCGCGTTTCTGATCGATGCTTGATGTAGAAACCAATGTCGTGCGTGGCGTACTCCATGACGGCCGCCGGATTGTCCGCGTCGGGAAGGTCGTGTCGCAGGTCGCGCTCCCAGCGCACCGTGTCTTCAATGACCTGGGGCTTGTACGTTTCCTCCGGAATGGTGAAGAGCTGGCGAGCCTGGATACCGTCAATGGACAGGCTGGTCAAGCGAGCAATCCAGACGCTGCCCGTGAATCCGGCCAAGATTGGAAAGAACCAGAGCATGATGTCGCTTGGCGTCACCCACTTGTTTGAGAGGGCTTCGATGATGAGCGCACGACTATTTGAGATTCCATTAACCGCGTAGGCCATGGAGACCCAGCAGATGATCCCGGTGATGCTGACCCAACCGAAGTGCCGGAAGCAGTCGGACCAAGGGAGCGGGTCATCATCACGCTGCTGGGTGCCCCACGAGATACCTTTCCGCTTTAACCATAGCCATACGAATCGAGTGACATAGATCATCATGATCGGCGAGAAAAAGAAAGAGAAGACGGTCTCAAGCAGCAGTGACCAGGCGAGCTTGTCCTTCCCGCCAAACCCGCGAGCGCGATCGCTCTTGACGTGCACGATGAACGCCAGGATGCGTGGCATGAACAGGAAAACCAGCGACGAGATCAGGAGCATCATCATCGGCATTTCCAACAGCCGGATGGAACCGATCACGAGGACTCCCTTGCTCAAAAAATGGACCATGCCGTACGCCGATACGACTAGGAACATCGCCCAGAGCGGGGCGGCTAGGTAACCTACCGACCCGTTGAGGAACGTTTCCCGGTGAACCGATCGAAGGCCATCGATGAACAGGAACCGCAGATGCTGCATGTTGCCCTGCATCCACCGGCGCTCACGGATCAAAAATCCCAAAAGATTGGCCGGGAGCTCTTCGTAGCTTCCTTCAAGCTCGGGGAGGAACCAGACCTCATAGCCGGCGCGCGCCATCATCGCGGATTCGATGATGTCGTGACTCAGCGGTTTGCCACCCCATGGGGCCGCGCCAGGTAGTTCGGGGAGGATGCAATACTTGATGAACGGCTTCATCCGTATCATCGCGTTGTGCCCAATGTAGGACGCATGTCCCATGAACATGGCTTGCAGGCTGTACGAAAAGACGGAACCGTAAAGTCTGGCGGCAAACTGCTGCATTCGACCGAACAGGCTGCGACGCATCACGGGCTTGGGGTTGGTTTGCAGGATACCGACGCGTTGGTTACCCTCCATCATGCGGAGAAGTTCGACGATCGCCTTGCCATCCATGATGCTATCCGCGTCCATGACCAGCATGTAGTCATATTTCTTTCCCCACCGACGGCAAAAATCGGTGACATTGCCAAGCTTGGCGTTCAGATTGACGGGGCGACGGCGGTAGAAAAAGCGACCTTGCGGAAATCGCTCACGGAGCTTGTGCACTGCGCTTTGCTCCACGATGTTGTACTCGAGCTTTCGGCTGTCCGACAGAAGGAAATTGTCGAAATGGTGTGCGTATTCCGGAAACTCTCGCGCGATCGATTCCCACGTCGCAGCCATGCCCGCAGCAACCCGAGGGACGTCCTCGTGATAGACCGGATAAACGATGGCAACCTTCGCTTCCTTTCGCGGTTCGCGAGCCGACTGTGAGGGGTGCCATGGGTTGTTGCCTGGTCCTCGAAGCGTATGCCAAGTTCCGAGCATCAGTTTGAAGAAGTTCGACGCCAGGAACCAAGTCATGATCCCGTAGATCACGAGGTAGATCTTGATTGTGATCTCGGGCATCTGCTGCGCGCGCAGGGTGTAATCCGACAGCAGCAGAATGATGATCGTGGTGACCAAGGTCAGGGCCAGCGTAACTCTACGCCGATACTCGACGACCCGCTCCCAACCCGGCGCCTCGCCAATCGGCGCGTGCGGGCCATGCGAGCGCCGGAATCGGTGCCACACGTTGTATTTCCAGGAGACGTTCAGCGGCGGAGGCGCGATGGTGATCCGCTCCGGCTTGGGCTGGATCACCGCCTCCTGATTGGCTTCAAGCCATGCATGGAGGTCTTCCCACGTGTGAACCGACGCACGAAGTCGATCGGCTTCCCCGGCCGGGAGGTCCAGCCGATCTATGTAGGCATCAAACGTCATATCATTTGGCGGCTTGGACGGGGACAGCCAGCTGGAACAGAATGCTCACCGCGCGCTCAACCGATACGATCGGAGCTTCAGCCACATAGACCATAGAGCCGTCCTTGATCGGGAATCGATGCGACGCGACAAGCCCTTCAAGCTTGTTCCAGGCGAAGTTGTACAGAACGGGGCGCTTGCCCAGCGACGTTTCTTCAAGCACAAACACCGCGTGATCGTCGGCAGCGTTGGCGTTCAGGCCGGACGCCGAGGCCAGCACTTCGGCCAACGTGGGCACGTGCGCGAAATTAAGCTCTCCGTTTTTGTGAACCCCACCGCCAACCACCGTCACCCGCACGAGCGGAGCGCGTTTGACCAGTATCCGATCATCTGGCGCCAAGGCGATTTTCTGGGCCAAGGCTTCATTGAGAGGCAATGTTACGGATTCGCCGTTCCGAATGACCGTTACCTGCGTCGCCATGCTGTCACCGCTCTGGCCATTCGTTGATCCGGTGAGATCGGTGCCGCTTCCTAAGGCCTGGGTCAAAGCTGAGGCGAGCGAGAGCCCGGCCGGCGTCCAGGGGAGAATCCTGGGTGCGCCGATAGCCCCGGTGACGACGATGCTGCCTTGCGGCGAGGAGGTCACGGAGATTTTTGCCGATGGACTCTGCAAAATGCCGAGCCCTGCATATCGATGTGCAATCGTGGTCTGCGCGGCATCAAGCGTCAGACCTCGAATCGATGTCGGGCCGACGTAGGGAAGATCGATCATCCCGGCCCCCGAGACCGTGTAATTGCCGAGATCGATCGAAGACGGAACGTTCGATGCGCCCTGCTGCGAATCCGAGCCTGGCCATGGTGAAATCGTCCAGACTTGAACGTGCAATGCATCGCCGGGTGCAAAGGTAAACCCCCCGTGGTGCTTCTCACCGGACAGCGATGCCAGCGATTGCAGGAGCACAGTTTGATGGCGCGCTGCCTCAGCCGCGGCTCGTTGTTGGGCAAGAACGGGGGTGACGTTCACAATATCGACGTCCTGGCTCGACTTCACGGAAGACACCGAAGGGCCGGCGGACGGCAGGGTGCCGCACGCGGACAGTACCAAGGCCGTGCTGACGAGTCCAAGGCGAGTGGCTCGAGAAAAGTGCTTCATCGGAGAAGTCCCCACAGAACGAGAGTAGCAAGCAGTACACCTGCGATCCATTCCAAACGCCGCGGCAGTTCGGGTGAGTTCGGGCTGGACGGAGCGCTGATGAGGTTCAGGTAATACTTGTTCTTCATCGCGTTCAGTTGCGCCTGCTCGACAGCAGTTTCGACTTCATGCAACAAAGATATGTCGTTGTCGCGCGCTACTGTCAGCTCGTCATAACGCGCTGCTTGGCGCGAAAGAGTCTTGCCGTCGCTCTCCGTGCTGGAGATCTTGGCTTGAACAGCGGCTATGGCCGACATCAGGTTCTTGGCGACCGGGTTATTGGGCGTCGCCTTGGAGATCGCGTCGTACTGCGCAGACATCCGCGTTTTTTGCTCGTTCAACGAGTTCAGAAGCGCCAGGTTCGAGATGTACAACTTGGAGGGGTCATGCATACCGGTCGACGTGCGATAGGCCGCGAGTGCGGCCACGTCGCTCTTCAACTTGACCTCTATCGAGGTTCGTCGATCGACCGCATTCTTGATATAGTCGGCTTCCTGCTGCTGATTCATCTCGTCGATATGACGAACGGCATCTTCCAAAATCTTTTTGGCGATCGTTGCGGCGAGGGCGGAAGAATAGCCTTCAACCGATAAAGAAACGATTCCGCTGTTCTGGTCAATCGCGGCATTCACGCGATTCTGATAGTAGTGCCACAGTGTGACATCGTTTTTCCTGAAGAGCGTCGACAATCCACCGAAGCGACTGATGAAATCGCCCTGACCAAAATGCTCGGGCAGATTAATCGTATTGGCTACGTTTCGGTATTCGTCCCATGAGCCGACGTAGTCCTTAACGATGTATGCGCCCTCTGTAGAGCTGCCGCCGCCTGCGCCGGAGAGCATCGACGTCAGACTTTCCGAAGCTTGAACGGGCTTGTAAACGAGGAGGGAGGCCGTCGAGACATAGACAGGCGACGCGACCAACAGAAAGTAGATAATGCAAACGAGATTGGGAACCACGACAATGGCCCAAAAAAGTGGCTGGCGGAGCGCTTTCATATTATCGATGGTCCGTATGGTTTGTTTGTATCGAGAAAATTTATACCCTGATGCATATAATCTAAATTTTTATTTTTTAAGACCAATAAAGGTCATCGCATGGGACTCTTATGTTCGCGTGGGTATTGTCAACTTGTTCGGTGGTCAGACAGCAAGGACGGGTGAGGCGGGCATCGATCGGCTTACGCCGGCATGTGGGCGCATGAAGCCGTTCGTTGTTTGCCGCTGCGTGGCTTGTCCTTCACAATCACGCGCGCAGGCATGGCGCTGGAGAAACTTGCGTATCAGTCGCTTGGCCGCGGCCTTGTCGCGGTGGCTCTGCACAAGCACATCGGGCACCGCGCCTTGCTAATCGACGGCCCGCCGCAGCCGATGCTTCCTGCGGTTGATCGTCACCACCACTTCGTCCGGATCGCGTGTCGCCACGCCCCGGCGCCGTCGAGCGATTCCGCTTCGTGATCGCCGTGCCGAACTTCGTCGCCCGGCATCGCACCGTTTCGTACGTGAGCTCGATGCCCGTGTGGCCAACATCTCTTCACCATGCGCAGGTTCATCGGAAAAAGATAGTACAACCAAGCTGTATGGCAGATGATGCCCGTCGGAAACCGATAGCCATTGAACGAAACGGGTGCATCGACCGGCGGCAGAACTGCAATAGGAACTTTCTTCATGCCCCATGATATTCGTCGACGTCAGCAACCAACTTGACAGTATTCGTAATGCTAATGGTTGTTTGTCCTGATAATTTGAACGTTTGTAAACGTTGAGGAAACAATGCAAATTGGCTCACAAGACTGGGTGACGTAGTCAGCCTGACGACCGGGTAGCGGATGGTGGGCCCGAGCAACGGCAGGGAGGGGAGGTTCGACGGACGGCATCGTTCTCGGGCGATCATGTGCTGTGTGATCGCTGGTCCGGGGCGGTGCTGCACGACGTAACATGCGTTGATGTTGGAGGACTGCGAGCCATGGCGGGCTGTCGAGATTGGTAGACGTTACGACGGAAACCTCATCGCGGGCTGTCGGGACTTCCGCCATCTGAGATGTGGGGAGAGGCGGGACGTGCGGAAGCGTGACGGTATGTGCCAGGCACGCCGGACGCGGAACTGCAGTTCTTGATCCAATTCTTCCCTGCTCGAAGACGGAAGCGCGCGGCGGCCTTGCACGACCGTGCAACGGATTGGAAGATGGCGCCTGTCACCGGGCGGCGCGCCGCCTGCCGGTCCTCCGCACTTGCCTCCACGTCCGTCGCGATGAAACATGTTCTGGTCTACGCCGATTCGCTGTCCTGAGGCATCGTCCCGGGCACCCGCCGCCGCCTGTCGTTCGATGCGCGCTGGCCCGGGGTGCTCGAGCGCGCCCTGTGCGCGCACGGCACCGCGACGCGCGTCGTCGAGAACTGCCTGAACGGCCGCCGCACCGCCTGGGACGATCCGCTGAAGCCGGGGCGCAACGGCACGGCGGGCCTCGGGCAAGTGATCGAGATGCATGCGCCGCTCGATCTCGCCATTCTGATGCTGGGCACGAACGACTTCCAGACGGTTCATGCGAACACCGTCGAGGATTCCGCGCGCGGCATCGGCGCGTTGATCGAGGCGATCCGCGGCGCGCCCGTCGAGCCCGGCATGAAGACGCCCGACATCCTGATCGTGGTGCCCCCCGCCATCCGCGTGCCCGAGGGCGAACCCATGCCGAAGTTCCTCGGCAGCGAAAGCCGCTGCATCGGGCTCGCCGACGCCTACGGCGACATCGCCCGCACGTACCGCTGCGCGCTGTTCGACGCAGGACAGGTCACCCGGACCAGCGCGCAGGACGGCATCCATCTCGACGCCGATCGGCACGCCGTGCTCGGCGAGGCGCTCGCGCGGCGCGCATTGCCGATGCTCGCGCGCACGTAAGCCGCGTCGCGGCGGCGCGATCGCGAAACCGCACCGCCTGTCGCTCGCCGCTCCTCCCTTCAGCCCACCGGCGACGCGCATCCGGCAAGCACGGGCTCCAGCCACGCGCGCGCGTCATCGGCGAGGTGGGCCTTCTCGATCGTGAACGCGCCGTGTGCCAGCATCGCGGCACAGGCTGCGCGCTGGATCTTGCCGCTCGACGTGGTGTGGATCTCGCCCTTGCGAACCCGGACCAGCGCGCTGACCGTGAGCTGGCACGCCTGCCAGATCTCGCGCGTGATCGCGGCGGCCGCGTCGGCGAGCGAGAACGCCCCGGTCGCCTCCAGCACGACGACAACGCCCGCCTGCGCATCGCGCTCGACCAGGATCGCGGATCCGGTTCGAGCGGATCTGGGTCGACGCGTCGAGCACCGCGCCTTCGATGTCCTGCGGGTGGTAGTTCACGCCGTTCAGGATGATGAGGTTCTTGATGCGGCCGGAGATGAAGAGATGGCCCCGCTCGTCGACGAAGCCGAGGTCGCCCGTGCGCAGCAGGCCCTGCGGGTGCGCGTCGCTGCGGTAGGCGTGGAAGGTCGCCTCGGAGACGTCGGGGCGGCCGAAGTAGCCGTGGCACACGCTGTCGCTCGACACGCGGATTTCCCCGATCGAGCCGGTCGCGCAGGCGGCGCCCGCTTGCGGGTCGATGATGCGGATCAGCTGCCCGGCGTTGTCCAGCGTGCCGACCGACACCACGTCGAGCGCGCGCGCATCGTCCGAGCCGGGCGCGAAGCGGCCGTCGGATCCGCGTCGAAGTGGTGGCGGAAGCGGCCGTGCGCCGCGTTCGCGCGATACCGGTCGCGCGCCATGCCGGCGTGCTGCGAACCCTGGCCGGCGAAGCAGAACGCGCCGCTCGCGCCCGGCTTCGCGCGCGCCGACGCGTCGTCCAGCGCGGCCGCGTGGGCGCGCAGGGCGGCCGCCGCGGCGACGGGATCGTCCGGCGCGACGCTCGCGCCGCGCGTGCCGCCGTAGACGACGCAAGGCGCGCGCCGCGCCGGGCGTGTAGCGGTAGGTTTCGTCGAGGCGCAGATCGGCGCGCAGCGGCGGCAGGACATAGCGCATCAGGTCCGCATCGGCGAGCGCCGCGTCGGGAAAGAATCCCCAGCGCCGCACGACGTCGATGAACGCCGCATCGGGCAGGGCGTGGGTGCGGCCTTCTGGCGCATGACGGGGATTGCCGCGACGGGCGCGTGATAGCTCGACAGGAACAGCCCGGCGAGCGCCGGGCCGCCGCGCGCATCGCGCCGTCGTGCCACTTCGTAGGCGAGCAGCGCGCCGAAGCGGTGTCCGAACAGGAACCGCGGGGCGCCGTCGTCGACGTCGTCGACCGCGTCCGCGAGGTCGGCGATCAGCGTCGGCCAGTCGGTGGGGAAGGGGCGGTCCTGGTGGGCGCCGCGGCCGGGCAGGTCAGGGTCGTGAACGAGAAGGCCTCGCCGAGCGCCTCGACGAGTGGCGCATAGCTCGCGTGGCCGCCCCCGCGAAGGCGAATGCGACGATGCGTGCGCGGCTGTTGAGCGTTCCTGCGCTCGTCGAAACAACCCGACTCATGAAACCCCCCGCAATTGACTTGACGGTAAATTATCAGAGCCAGTAAATCGAGCGACACTACAACTTATTACAGTTTTTGATATATGAAAATATCGTAATAGGTATTGAAAAATGGTGAAGAAATGCGAATTTTTGAGGGGCGATAGTTTTGTGTTGTGAGTCAATTTGACATGAATTGAATTCAATTGATGTAATAATTAGATTCTCTGTTTCTGTTTTTTGGATCATCAAGAACAGGAGCGCTGGAGCAGTCGTAAGCAAGGAGACTACGGTAAGTTTGACTTGGATCAACATGTGGTCTGGCGCAACATATGTATACCGATGACTTGCGGAGACCGATGAACAGGGCGAACGATTGTCTTGTTTTTCTCGAAAATCTAAACATCAAAAAATTAATGCAACCTATTCGAGAAATAGATTGATAGAATTCTTTGAATATGTGAACTTTAATCTTTTCATATTTATCCTGGTGGCTGATAAGCCGCACTGAACGGACTCGACAGCCAAGCTGCTGCAAGGCGCCGATGCGTTGTCCCCCTTGCATGACCGATGCGAATCGGATGTGACCGATGTGCCCGGCGCATTCGTTCCGCGGTCGTCCAGACCGTCGCGCGTCGTTGGACGACGTCCCCCTCATCCGAGGTCGCGGGTCGACGCGCGGCAGTGGCCCACGCGCCGCGCTTCCATGACGGCGTCCGAAGTCGGGCGGCAGGCATGCGCGCGCGAGACGGTTCGCGTAGGGAGCAGATCGTCCGGACGACGTCCGGCTGCCGCAGGTCGTCGCCGCGTCGCGCCGCGTCGGATCGACCACCTATCTTTCGCATTCACATTGGGCGACACCATGTACGAAGACTTGTCCGTTGAGTCGTTTAACGAAATCCTCCATGTGCACAGCGAGCGCGGCCTGTTCGATCACACGCAATCCCGCATCCGCCAACTGGGTTTCAAGAACTTCGTCTATCGCTACCAACTCGCGGGCGCCTCCACCAGCCGGCGGGCATTCGACGGCTACCCGCCCGCGTGGAGCGCGCGCTACGAGGATGCGGGGTATGCCGAGATCGATCCGCTGATCCGGCAATGCCTGTCGCGCACCGTGCCGCTGATCTGGGACGACGCGCTGTTTACAGGGCCGGCGGCGCGGCTGCGCGCCGAAGCGAAGGCGCACGGGCTCGTGTACGGCCTGAGCTGTCCGGTCCACGATCGCGGCGGCATGTTCAGCATGCTGTGCATGGCGACCGATTTCCCGTTCCAGCATCGCCAGGACAATACGCTGCGCCTGCTCAGCCTCGCGCAACTGCTCGCGAGCTTCGTGCATTCGGCGATGCGCAAGCTGCTCGAGTGCAAGGCCCCGGCGCAGAACACATGCGACCTGACCACGCGCGAGCGCGAGGCGCTGCAATGGGCGGGACGCGGCAAGACCGCGTGGGAGATCTCGAAGATCCTCGGCATCACGCAGCGGACGGTGGTGTTCCACTTGACGAACGCCGTTCGCAAGATGGGCGCGACCAATCGCGCGCAGGCGGTCGCGATGGCGTCGGCGCGCGGCGTGATTTGAGGCATGGCGATCGCGAGGCGCCTGGGCTCGGGGTGCTCCCGCGCGCCGTCGCGCGGGCGGCAGGGCGAACCGGTTCCTTGAGACCATGCCGCAGTCTTATCGCCTGCCAAGATCCAGGTGTCGCCGGCAGGGGCCCCGCGCGCCGCTGACGGTGCGCGGCCAGCGTGTCGCGCGGACTGTGTCGCCGTGGTCGATACGTGCAAGGCCGCTGGATTGCCCGACTGGATGCAAGAGGTCCCGGCGCGATCGCGCGGGCCTGATTGCGCCGCCGATTTTATTCATTCGTCGAGTCTCCCCGCGCATGCGTCACGGAGGGGGCGGTCGATATCGCGTGCTGTTCCCGTTGTTTAAGTAAACACAATAAAAATCAGGGAAACTTCGCGATAGCCGGTGTGTAGGCTTTCGAGGCATGCTACTGTAAGAAAAGACAGCTTCTGTTATCGAAAATATATTTAGGAAACCAAAATGCGTAACGGAATGTTCCAGGCGGCGACGGCGGCCGTGATGGCGGCGTTGGCCATATCGGGGTGCGGAGGCGACTCCCTGGATGCGGCGCCGGCTTCGTCTGCGGTGGTGACCGGCAACACGACGGCGACCGTTCCGGGTGATAGCGCATCGGCCGGCGCGACGAGCGGCGCGAACGGTTCGACCGGTTCGAATGGAAACGGTGGAGCCGACGGCGCGGCGCCCCCGGCGCGGACGGACATTCCCGGCCTGACGAAATTCGTCAACGTCCTGATCGGTACCGGCGCCCCGGACGCGGGCGGGCTCTATCCGGGCAACGTGAATCCCGCCGCGCAGGCGCCGTTCGGCATGGTCAGCTTCGGGCCGGACACGCCGGGCAGCCGGAGCCCCTGGGGCAACGGCTCGGGCGGTTACTATTACGCCGACACGACGATCGATTTCTTCAGCCTCACGCATCTGTCGGGACCCGGCTGCCGCGGCCAGGGCGCTGTCGCGATGATTCCGGGCGGGCGTTCCCTGTCGTTCTCGCACAAGGACGAGGTGGCATCGCCCGGCTATTACCGCGTGAAGACCGGCAACGGCATCCTCAACGAACTCACGGCGACGACCCGCACCGGCATGGCGCGCCTGACCTATCCGGCCGGCGCGTCGCCGAACCTGGTGATCAATGCGTTGCGCAGCAACGGCATGAAGTCGGGCGTTGCGCCGAGCCTCGTGGACCTCAAGGTCGACGTCGCGGCGGGCGTCGTGTCCGGCAAGACGGTGGTCGGCGCGTTCTGCGGCGGCACCTGGTACAAGCCGGTGTACTTCTACATCAAGCTCGATACGCCGCTCGATCCGGCCGCGACCAAGGTCGCGCCCGGCGTGGCGACGCTCGTGTTCGCGCCGAAGGCGGGCGGCGGTGCGACGACCGTGCAGCTGAAGGCCGGCATTTCGTCGGTCAGCGTGGCGAACGCCCAGCTCAATCTGACGAAGGAGAACCCGGGCTGGTCGTTCGACACGACGCGGAACGATCTGGACGCAGCGTGGAACAGCCGGCTCAACACGATCCAGCTCGACCTCGCGCAACCGAATGCCATGAAGAGCCTGGGCAGTGCGCAGGCCAGGACGGCAAGCGACCACGTCACGCAGTTCTATACCGCGCTGTATCGCACGCTGGCCGGGCCGACCGTCTATAGCGACGTGAACGGCGAGTACCGGAGCATGCGCCAGCTCAACCTCGGCGATCCCGGCAACACGGCGCCGCAGCGCGAGACGGCCAACGTGTCGCAGGATCCGGTTCCCGATCAGCCGCGGGCGTACCGCACGCACTATTCCAGCTTCTCGCTGTGGGACACCTATCGATCGGTGACGCAGTTGCAGGCGCTGCTGTTTCCCGGCGAAGCGAGCGACATGATGCAGTCGCTCGTGGTCGATGCGAAGCAGTGCGGCGCGTTTCCCCACTGGGTCGACGGCAGCGACGACACCAAGCCGATGGAAGGCGACCATGCGCCGAACGTGATCGCGGGCGCCTATGCGTTCGGCGCGCGCGGCTTCGACCTCGCGGCCGCGCGCAAGTACATGCTGCAATCGGCGTTCGGCACGGGCGGTCCGGGCAGCGCGTTCGTCGAGGGCGCGTGCAACAACCTGGGCAGCGTCGACGACAGCGCCGGCGTGAGCACGGTCAGCGACTTCTATTTGAAGAACGGCTATGTCTCGACCAATGTGGCGGGGGACCACCACGCGGGATCGATGACGCTGGAGCTGAGCACGACGGACGTATCGGTCGGCAATTTCCTGGCCGCGCTCGGCCGGGCGGAGGATGCGGGCAGCGTCGCCGCGCTGCGCAGGCGCGGGCGCAACTGGATCAATATCTTCAACGCGGACATCCCGGCAAACAGCGGCTACTACGGCGAATCGAAAGGGCTCGTCACGAAGGATTCGAGCGGCCAATGGGATTTCAGCGAGAACAATAACCGTGGCTTCCACGAGTCGACCGAGCCGAACTACACCTGGACGATCGGTCACGACTACGCGGAGCTGATCAAGCAGCTGGGCGGCAACGCGGCGGCGATCGCGCGCCTGAACACCCTGTTCGGCCTGAGCCAGACCGATCCGTTCAACGGCCCCCTGCCGAGCGCGGCGACGCTCAACAGCGGCGAATCGGGCAGCACGCTCTATATCGGCAACGAGCCCGCATTGCAGACGCCGTGGGCCTACAACTGGGCGGGCAGGCCGCAACTCACGCAACGCGTGATCCCGGTGGTGATGACGAAGACGTTCTTCAACACGCCCGGCGGCCTGCCCGGCAACGACGACTTCGGCGCGACCTCCGCGTTCTATCTGTGGGCGAGCCTCGGCCTGTATCCCGTCATTCCGTCGGCGCCCGGCATGGCCATGTCCACGCCGCAGTTCAAGGGCATGACGATCTGGCTCGCCGACGGCACGAAGAAGCTGCGCATCGAGGCGGACGACGAGGCGCTGCTGAACGGCAAGCCCTACATCAAGTCGGTTCGGTTGAACGGCAAGACCTACCCGGGGTCGTGGCTGCCGCTGGCGGCCATCGCCGGCGGCGGCACGCTGACCTATACGTTGTCGGCCACCCCGACGAACTGGGCGGCGGACCCGTCGCTGGCGCCGCCGTCCGGCCCCGGCGCCGACTATACGAAGCCGGGAACGAAGTAGCCGCCTTCACTTTGCCGCGCGGCGAGCCTGGGGTCCGGGAGGCGGTCGATGGCCGCAGCCGGGCCGCCTGCTCGAACCCGAATCCCGAATCCCGAATCCCGAATCCCGAATCCCGAATCCCGAATCCCGAATCCCGAATCCCGAATCCCGAATCCCGAATCCCGAATCCCGAATCCGGATGCCGCGTCGGCGCGCCTGGGGGCATGGCGTGCCGAACGAGGGGGGCGCAGCGGCGGCGGGCCGGATCGGCGTCCTCCCACACAACCGTCACCCGTCATGAAACGGAGGCATGGAATGCGCCACACATCGAAATCCGCCGGCATGCTCCTGGCACTGAGCGTCGGCGTCGCGTCATGCGGCGGCGATCTCGAGTCGACGCCGCTTGCCGCGACGAGCGCCGCATCACCCGCTGCCGTAGCGGGCGCTTCCGATACCGGGGCAGGAAGCGATGCGCATGACGAGACTTCGGCTTCGATGGGCGGGGGAGAGGCGGCGTCGCCGACGCGGACCGTCGATCCGACGCGCGTCCTCCGAAGCGTCGACCCCATGATCGGGACGTCGAACCTGGACATCGCCGCGAACTGGAGCAGCGGAATACGCGGGCATGGCCACACCTACCCGGGGGCGACGGTGCCGTTCGGCATGGTTCAGCTGGGACCGGACACGGCGGGCGGGCCCAGCGCCTTGCCTTATGACTGGGATCGCACGGCCGGCTACCAGTACGACGACCCCTGCATCACCGGATTCACGCACACGCATCTGTCCGGCGCGGGCATCGGGTCGGGCGGCGAGGTCCGTTTCCTGCCGACGCTCGCGCCGGTCGACAAGGCGACGCTGGCCAAGATCAACGGGACGTCCGCGACCTACAACGCGCGTTTCAGCCACGCCGACGAAAGCGCCGGACCGGGATACTATCGCGTGCGCATCTCGCCCGAAGGAACGGGCAATCCTCCCTGGAACGTCAAGGGCGCCGCGATCCTCGCCGAGATGACGGCGACCTCGCATGCGGGCGTGCATCGCTATACCTACTTCCCGAGCGCGGCCGCGCAAAAGCGGAGCATGATCGTCAGCATCGCCAAGCCGATCGGCGGCTCGCTCAAGAGCGGGAAAATCCAGGTCACGGATGATCGGACGATCTCCGGATGGCAGATCACCGACAACTGGGCGAACAACAAGCCGACGTATTTCGTGGCGCGGTTTTCTCAGCCGTTCGATCGCGACGTCGTGATCAGCCAGGACGGCGGCACCGCCTACCTGACGTTCGCGGCGGCGGCGTCCGGTTCAGCGTCGTCCCTGACCGTCAACGTCGGCATCTCGCCGTCGGGAGTGGCCGACGCCGCGGCGAATCTGTCCGCCGAAGTCGGCGCGAAGCCGTTCGACGACGTGAAGAGCGGGGCCGAACAGGCATGGGCCCGGGTGCTCAACCGCGTGCAGATCCAGGGCGGCACCGAGGACCAGCGAACCGCGTTCTATACCTCGCTTTATCATGCGATGCTCGGTCCGACGCTCTACAACAATGCGGACGGCAGCTACGTCGGCATGGATTCGGTCAACGACAGCCGAACCGCGCCGCCGACGACGAGCAAGCATGCGAATCCCGGGTTCGACTATTCGTCCTCCTTCTCGCTGTGGGATACGTTCCGCGCCCAATCCCCGTTGATGACCTTGATCCAGCCGGAACGCGTCGACGGCTGGGTCCGGTCGCTGCTGGCGCAGTTCAAGCAGAACGGCAAGGGCGAGCTGCCGGTCTGGCCGCTGGCTCAAACGGAAACCTTCACGATGGCCGGCCATCCGGCTATTCCGTTGATCGCCGACGCTTACCTGAAGGGCCTCACGAATGCGGGCACCGACGAGGTCTGGACCGCGCTGACCACCACGCAGGGGGCCAGCGCGCACGGTTTCGATCAGTATCGAACCCGCGGGTATGTTTTTTCCGGAAGCAATGCCTCGGTCTCCACGACGCAGGATTACGCCTTCGCCGACTGGGCGACCGCCGCGGTCGGCAAGGCGGCCGGCAAGGATACGTCGGCTTTCACGGCTTACCTGAAGCGCAGCCTCAACTACCGCAACGTGTACAACCCGACGAAGAACAATGGCTGGATATTTGCGCAACCGAAGGGCAGCACGGGCGCTTGGGGCGTTCCCTTCGATCCGGCCGGCGCGGAGAAGGACGACTATTCCGAAGCGAATTCATGGATCGACACCTGGAACGTGTTTCACGATTTTCCGGGGCTTATCGCCGTCCTCGGCGGCAAGGCGCGATTCGCCGCCCAACTCGATCAGACGTTCAATCCGAAGAACCCGCTCGGCTTCCGCTTCGGGCAGGGCTTCCCCGATCTCACCGGCCGGATCGGCCAGTTCGTCGCGGGCAACGAGCCGGCCAATCAGCTTCCCTATCTGTATGACGTGATCGGCGCGCCGTCCAAGACG
Organism: Burkholderia sp. FERM BP-3421; assembly: GCF_028657905.1. NCBI lineage: Bacteria > Pseudomonadati > Pseudomonadota > Betaproteobacteria > Burkholderiales > Burkholderiaceae > Burkholderia > Burkholderia sp. FERM BP-3421. The sequence goes on from NZ_CP117780.1 coordinate 546,531, forward strand.
CAAGACCTCGTGCGCACCGTGATGGACGACATGTATTCGCTCACGTTGACCGACCGCGATCGCGCCGAGCTGAGCCGCGCCAGCCTGAAGGCGGCCCAGGACGATCCGCGCAGAGTGCGGGCGTCGGCGATTCCCGGCAATGACGATTTCGGCCAATTGTCCGCCTGGTACGTGCTGTCGGCGCTGGGCATTTATTCGCTCAATCCGGTGGGCGGCGTGTACTACTTCGGCACCCCCTTGTTCGCGGAAGCGAGCATCGACATTCCGGTCGCGTCCTCCGCCGCATCGGGCGGCGCCCTGACGTTCGGCCAGGTGCGCCGCTTCACCATCACGGCGCACACGACGAGCGGCGCGCCGCCGTCGAAGGCCAATCGCTATGTGCAGTCGGCCACGCTCAACGGCAGCCCCTTGCATCGCCCCTACATCACGCACGATGAAATGCGGGCCGGCGGCAAGCTCGACTTTGTCATGGGCCCGACGCCGAACGATGCCTGGGTCGACCAATGGGATGGCACCGACCCGAACAGCGCTTTCGCGCCCTCCGTGGTTTTCGGTGGGGGGCGGCTCTAGGAAGGCCGGATCCGGTCGACGGGCCGCCGTCGCCGCGCCGAATGCGGTCGGTGCGGCGGCGCGTGGACGAACGGCTTGGCACACCGGCGGAAGCGCCGGCCGGAGTGAGCGCGTCTTCGCACCAGGGCGGGATAGGCGTTGCTCATCGGGTTTCATGTCTGCTGCCCGCTGCCCGCTGCCCGCTGCCCGTTCGCGCAACGCGGCGATTTCGCGCAGGCTCGCGCTGAGCCATGCCGTCCACGCCGCCCCACGCCCCACGCCCCACGCCCCACGCCCGGAACGCCCGGAACGCCCAGAACGCCCAGAACGCCCAGAACGCCCAGAACGCCCAGAACGCCCAGAACGCCCAGAACGCCCAGAACGCCCAGAACGCCCAGAACGCCCAGAACGCCCAGAACGCCCAGAACGCCCACACCGCCCACACCGCCCACACCGCCCACACCGCCCAGCGGTGTGATGGCGGGCTGCATCATCGGAGGCTGGCCCGGCAACCCGGCTGCGGATACCCGTCGCCTCCGCATCGATATCGCCAATCTTCATATGTGTCGCACATGGCGTTTCAGGTGCATCATGGCGGTCCATCCCATTCGAAGAGGCGGTCGATGAGCGGGCCTTCGTTACATGAGACGTCGTTGCGCCCGTTGATCGACGGGCTGGATGCGCTCTTCGCGTCCGGCGCGAACGAGGCGCGCCTGCTTGCCGAGGGCGGGGCGCTGCTTGCCGCGCTCGTCGCACGCGACGACTGGCTGCCCGACGCGTTCGCGCAACCCGACCCCGAGCGCTACCGCCAGTACCTGCTGCATCTCGATCCCGACGCCCGTTTTTGCGTCGTCAGTTTCGTATGGGGTCCCGGCCAGACGACGCCGATCCACGACCATACGGTGTGGGGCTTGATCGGCATGCTGCGCGGTGGCGAGTTCTCGCAACCGTATCGGCTCGACGCAGCGGGTCGGCCCGTGCCGTCGGGCGCTGCGGTGCGGTTGCGGCCGGGCGCGATCGAGGCCGTGTCGCCGCGTATCGGCGACATCCACCGCGTGACCAATGCGTGCGCGGATCAGGTGTCGATCAGCATTCACGTGTACGGCGCGGACATCGGCAAGGTCAGGCGCGCGGTCTACCTCGACGATGGCACCGTGAAGCCGTTCGTGTCGGGTTACTCGAATGCGTGATGCGTGACGCGTGACGCGCGCGTCGATCCGGGCTTCTCTTCCCCTTTCTCACCGACTTCAACCGATATCGTGACGCCATCCGCCGATTCCACTTCCCGCTTTTCTGTCGCGTCCTGCCAGGACGTGCGCGCGCGTCTGCTCGCCCGCGACGAGATCGCGCTGCTCGACGTGCGCGAGGAGGATCCCTACGCGCAAAGCCATCCGCTGTGGGCGGCCAATTTTCCGCTGTCGAAGCTCGAACTCGACGCGTGGACGCGGATCCCGCGCCGCACGACGCCGATCGTCGTCTATGGCGAGGCCGACGGCGAGGATCTCGCGCCGTGCGCCGCGGAGAAACTCGCGCAACTCGGCTATACCGACGTGCGGCTGCTCGAAGGCGGCCTCGCCGGCTGGCGCGCGGCGGGCGGTGAGCTGTTCATCGACGTGAACGTGCCGAGCAAGTCGTTCGGCGAGTGGGTCGAGGCCGAGCGGCATACGCCGTCGCTGTCCGCGCAGCAGGTGAAGGCGCTCGTCGATGCGCGGGCGGACGTGGTGATCGTCGATGCGCGCCGCTTCGACGAATATCAGACGATGAGCATCCCGACCGCGACGAGCGTGCCGGGCGCGGAACTCGTGTTGCGCGTGCGCGCGCTCGCGCCGGACCCTGCGACGCAGGTGGTCGTCAACTGCGCGGGCCGCACGCGCAGCATCATCGGCACGCAGTCGCTGATCAACGCGGGGCTGCCGAATCCGGTGGCCGCGCTGCGCAACGGCACGATCGGCTGGACGCTGGCGGGTCAGGCGCTCGACCGCGGCGCGGCGCGGCGTGGTCCCGACGCGATCGACGCGGCGTTGCGCGCCGACGCGCGCCGCGCGGCGCGTGCGGTGGCCGAGCGGGCCGGCGTGCCGCGCATCGCGTTGGCCGAGGTCGCCGCGCTCGACACGCCGGCCCGCACGCTGTACCGCTTCGACGTACGCACGCCGGAGGAATACGCGGCGGGTCATCTGCCGGGCTTTCTGAGCACGCCGGGCGGCCAGCTCGTGCAGGAGACCGATCATCACGCGGCCGTGCGCGGCGCGCGGATCGTGTTGGCCGACGATGACGGCGTGCGCGCCGACATGACCGCCTCGTGGCTCGCGCAGATGGGCTGGGATGCGAGGGTGGTCGAGCCGGCCGACGCCGCGGCGCGGGTCGAGCGCGGCGAGCCGCCGCGCGACGCGCCGGCGCCGCCGCATGCGTCGGAGGTGTCGCCCGCGGCGCTCGCCGCTTGGCTGGCGCAGGCCGCGCCCGGCGAGATCGCCGTGATCGATGTGACGGCGAGTGCGAACTACGTGAAGCGCCATGTCCCGGGCGCGTGGTTCGCCGTGCGCGCCCGGTTGCGCGATGCGCTCGCGGCGATCCCGGTCGCGAAGCGCTACGTTTTCACGTGCGGATCGAGCCTGCTTGCGCGGTTCGCGGCGGCCGATGCGCGCGCGCTGCTGCCGGCCTCGGCGCAGATCGCGGTGCTGGCGGGCGGCACGGCGGCGTGGAGCGACGCGGGGCTGCCGCTCGAGCACGGCGAGACGCGGCTCGCGTCGCCGCGCGTCGATCGCTATCGGCGGCCGTACGAGGGCACCGACAACGCGGCCGCCGCGATGCAGGCGTACCTCGACTGGGAGTACGGGCTCGTGGATCAGTTGAAGCGCGACGGCACGCATCATTTCACGGTGATCTGAGGGCGCGGGCGGGCGGTTGCGCCGGCCGGTTCGCGCGCGGCCGGGCAAGCGCGCGAGGTCGGACGCGCCGGCGAGGCACGCTTCGATGGCGCGCCTCGGGGGAAGCCGCCGTCATCCGGCGTTCGGATGGCGGGGCGGCAGGTTGTTCGTCGTTACAAGTGAGCCATGGTGACAAAAATCCCGGTGAGCACGTGGGCAACGGTCCTCGCCTTGTGCGCGGGCTGCACGATGATGCCCGTTCATGGGCAGGGCGTGGCGAACTTGTCGGCATCTGAACGAGGCGGCCGGCGGGCCCGATGACAATTTCAGGCCGCTGCTTGCCGCGACGGTCATTGGACCGGGGCGCGCGTATTTCCATTCCGCCCCGGCCTCCCCGTGCATGATGAAGCGGACATTCATCGTTCCTGGCGACACCGTGACCGTCTACAAGCCCTACCAGAAGTGGTATCAGGTGATGTATGTGAACGACAAGACGGGAGAGGCGGTGGAGGGGTGGATCGCGGAAAGCCGTTTGCGCCTGGGCGGTAGCGTGGGGGGCGATCAATAGTCGAGGCGTGCGGTGGCGTCACCGGGCCGGCGTCCGGCGCGTCGGGCGAAGGATTGCGTCGGGCGTTTCGGCGCGAAGCGGCCGCCGCGCCGGCTGCGACAGCGCCCGGCATCAGCCGGGATCGGAGTCCGATGCATGCGCCTTGGCGGCGGGCGCGAGGTAGCGGGTCGCATGGTCGGGATTGATCCTCTCGGGGAATGACTTGCCCCGCGTGCCGCGCAGATCCGCTTGGCCGTTCCTGCCGCGGCATCATCGGCGCGGCCGTTCCATGAGCGTTCGCTGACGCGGATCGCGTCTCCATCGCGTCGGTTCACAACGCCGCCGCGTGGGCGGAGCGCTGGTCGCCCTCATGGCCCGACTGGATCGAGATCGTTCCGTCCGAAGCGGCGGCGGATCGGCGTCAAGGTGAATACGTGACGGCGTCATTCATGTTTCATGACGCATCATCGTAAGGAATCCGATGCATTGGATCATGGCATGCGTTGCTTGCCTGCGCGGTTCGAGGATGGAGAGATAGCGCGACATCGGCGGATGCGTGCCGCGCAGGCGAACCGGCTTGGCGTGACGATCAGCCAAACGGATCGAGCCGGAGTGGGCTGGCGCTTGGCTGCGCGAGAACGCCGTCCCGCGATTCGATGGAGCGCGTCCGGATATAGAGCGCTTCCCGGCGGCTCAACGCCAAGATCGATCGTCCCGAGCGATGCGCACTGAATCCGAACAAAACCGGAAAGGGCGAGCGTTTCCAGAGGGCGCGGGATGATGCGCATGGCAGGCGATCCGGATCTTCGCTCGCCCGGGCAGAGTGAAGATCCTTTTCAGATCGATTGTTCATCTTTTTTGGGCGACATCGACGACTCTCATTTCAAGGAGATGAATTATCGAATTTAAAACAAATGACTTTTGAAATAATTTTATCGATGCTCTGGTGTTGTGCTCGTGGAAGTTTTCATGGAGTCGAATTGTTTCATTTAATTTGAATATGCATATTTGATACAGATATATCGACAGCGGCGGCTTAAAAATGATAATCTTGCGACCATGTTCGGTTTTAAACGAAATGCTCGCTTTATCGTGCATGATGTGTCTTGAATTGAAAATGTACGCATGTCTTTATTGTGATTCTTGAAATATTTTGCATGTCTTTATTGAGGGGCGTCGGCGGTCTTGAACGGTAGGCCGGGCAGGGCCGGCGCTCCTGAAAAGTCGCGGCTTGAGCCCGCGGCGCATCGTGGCGTGAAACGATTTCGCGTTTAACGAACGGATTGGGTGTCGATGATCGAGGGATTGATTTGATTCAACGAAGAATTTAAATGCATGAGCTTGCGTTGATTCATGGTTTGTTCAATGAAGTGCGGCATTCCGGGGTGCGATTTCATTAAGCTGGATTCGATGCCCGCCGTGTTGTGCCATCGGTAGAGCATGCCGCATTTCGCATCGCCGGCAACACCGCAGTCTGTCGATTGCCGCCGGCCTTGATGCCAAGCCGGCCCGCGCCAAGCATTCGTTTGCGCGTCGCATGGGCCCGGCTCATCCCGGGTTGCCGAGTCAACCACTCATCCTCACAACAACAAATCCACGATCCGGCTGACCTGGTCACGTCGGCCGGGCGTGATCGTGTCCGAGACACGCATAGGGCGCCGATCCAGGCGGCGTCATGGCGGTTCGCTGGCATTCCTGGGCGGTTCTGGCGTTCCGGATGTCGGCTTTTATATTCGCATACCTAAGTAATGTCGAGTCAACAAGGAGATTTTCGATGAAGGTCGAATTGAAGCGACGGGTCGACGGCGCCGAGCGGATCTCGGTCCGGAACGGATCCGGGCCGGATCGGACCGACCCGGCGGTGCGCACGCGCCGGCACGATGGCCGTACGACGGAGAACGCGCAATGAATGTTTCATCCAACGGCGTATCGGCCGGGTCGCGCCGCGACGTGTTGTCCATCGCTGGACGATTGATGTCGCGTGCGGAAGCGACGCCCGATCTGCTCGCGTATGCATCGGCCGATCCGACGCGGGACGCGGTGCTGACCTACGCGGCATTGTGCGAGCGCGCATCCGCGATCGCGGCGCGCCTCGCGCGCGAGACGGCGATCGGGGACCGCGTGATGCTGGTCTACCAGGATCCGCTGGACTTCGTTCCCGCGTTCTTCGGCTGCTGCCTGGCCGGCGTGATTCCCGTTCCCATCACGCCTCGCCACGGTCGCGACACGATGGTCGCGATCGCGCACGACTGCGGCGCAACCATCGCGCTGACCGCCGAAGCACGCGACGCGCTGCCGGACCTGCGCTGGATGCGCACGGACGACGGCGAGCGCGGCGCGCCCTTCCTGCGGGTCGTGGCCGATACCAGCCCGGCGCTGCTGCAATACACGTCGGGGTCGACGCGCACGCCGCAGGGCGTCGTGGTCACGCACACGGGCTTGTGCGCGACGATCGACGACCTCGATCGCGGCGCGATGCACGACGCGCGCAGCGTGATGGTCAGCTGGCTGCCGTACTTCCATGACATGGGCCTCGTCTACGGCATCCTCACGCCGCTGCATTGTGGCTTCCCCGCCTATCTGATGGCGCCGGAAAAATTCGTCGCGCAGCCGATGTCGTGGCTGCGCGCGATCGCGGCACGGCGCGGCACGCACACGGCCGCGCCGAATTTCGCCTACGCGCTGTGCACGGACCGCGCGGCCGATCTCGCGCCCGGCACCGACCTGTCGTCGCTGCGCTACGCGCTCAACGGCGCGGAACCCGTGCGCTGCGACACGGTGCGCCGCTTCACGGCGGCGTTCGCGCCGTTCGGGCTGGGCGAATCCGTGGTCGTGCCCGGCTACGGTCTCGCCGAGGCGACTCTGAAAGTGACCGCCGGGCGCTGCGGAGAGGGCACGCGCAGCATGCGTTTCGAGCGCGGCGCATTGGCGCGCGGCCGCGTGGCGACGGATGTGGAAGGCGTGGAGCTGGCGGCGTGCGGCGCGAGCCTGATCGATACGCGCGTGCGGATCGTCGACCCGGACACGCGCGTGCCGTGCTCGCCCGACGCCATCGGCGAAATCTGGGTGGCTGGGCGCACGGTCGCCGACAGTTACTGGCGGCGACCGGAGGAATCGCGCGAGATCTTCGGCGCGCGGCTGGCGGACGGCGACGGCCCGTGGCTGCGGACCGGCGATCTCGGCTTCCTGCATGACGGCGCGTTGTTCGTGGCGAGCCGCCTGAAAGACCTGATCATCGTCGGCGGCCGGAATTTCTACAGCCACGACCTCGAAGACACCGTGTCGGCCTGCCATCCGTCGATCCGCATGGGGCGCGTGTTCGCGGCCGCGGTCGACGGCGCGGACGGCGAGGGGATCCTGGTCGGCACGGAGGTGCGCGCCGGCTGCGACGAGGCGGCCGCGCGCGCGATCCTGCCGGTGATTCGCGCGGCGCTCACGCGGGCGCATGGCGTGGCTCCGGCGCGCATCGTGCTGCTGTGGCGCGGGAGCATCCTGCGCACGTCGAGCGGCAAGACCCGCCGGATCGCCACGCGCGACGCGCTGCTGCGCGGCGAGCTGCGGATCGTGGCCGACGACGGCGGCGACGCGGCCGACGATGCGCTCCTGGCCGAGATCGCCCGCTTCGTGCCCGGGGCCGCGACCGATCCCGCCGCCCGGCTCATCGACCTCGGGCTCGACTCGCTGTCGGCCGCGCGGCTGGCTGCCGCCGTGCGCGCGCGTCACGGCGTGGAACTGTCGTTCGCGACGCTGTTCGCGGCCTCGGCCGGGCAGCTGCGCGACATGATCGCCGACGGCCCGCGCGCGCCCGCCGCCGCGCCCGCCGCATTGCGGCAGTACGCCGCCGGGGAGCCGTTCGAGCTGTCCGAGATGCAGCAGGCCTACTGGATCGGCCAACAGGGCGGCGTGCCGCTCGGCAGCGTGGCGCCGCACATCCGCGTCGACTTCGAGGTCGACGCCGCGCGCGTGCCCGAGCTGGGCCGGCGCCTCGCGCAGCTCGTCGCGCGTCATCCGTCCTTGCGGATGACGGTGTGCGCGGACGGGCGCGGGGTGTTCGATGCGCACGCCTATGACCTGCCCCTGCCGCAGCAGGATCTGCGCGGACTCGACGCGGCGGCCGTGGACGAATGCCTGCGCGCGACGCGCGCGCTGCTGGCCGAGCGCGATGCGCAGCCCGTCGTCGCGGCCGTCACCCGCCTCACCGACAGCACGGCGATCCTGCACCTCCGGCTCGGGCTGCTGGCGGGCGACCTGCGCAGCTTCCTGCTGCTGATGCACGAACTGGTTCACGGCGCGGCCGACACGCCCGCGCCGTTCATCGCGCCGCTGCCGCCGCCGTCGCTGCCCGACGCGCACCGCGAGGCATGGCTGCGCCGGGTCGAATCGGTCGCGCCGGCCCCCGAACTGCCGATGACGATGGCGCTCGCCGAGGTCGCGGAGCCGCGTTTCGCCGCCTGTCGCGCGGAACTGAGCGCGCCGCTGTCCGCCGCGCTGACGGCGCGCGCGCAGGCGCTGGGCGTCACGCTCACGTCGCTGTGCATTGCCGCGTTCGCCGACGTGCTGCGGCTGTGGGCGGCGTCCCACGCCTTCACGCTCAACGTGACCTGCAATACGCGGGCGGCGCAGGCTGGGCAGGCGATCGGCGACTACACGAGCAATACCCTGCTGACGCTGAGCGCGCATCACGCATCGTTCGGCGCGTTCGCGCAGGCGGTGCAGCAGCAGGTGTGGGCCGATCTGGACGCGCCGTGGTGCTCCGGCGTATCGATCCTGCGCGAGCTGGCCCGCCGCAACGGCGCGCCCGTGCTGATGCCGGTGGTGCTGACGAGCCTGCTGTCGGGCGATCCGGCCGACGATCTGGCGATCCTCGACGGCATCGGGCGCGTGGTCGACATAGCCAATCCGACGCCGCAGGTGTCGCTGCACGCGATTCTCGGCCGGCGCGGCGAGCAGCTGGTCGTGATGTGGGAATCGGTCGCGCAGCTGTTCCCCGACGGCCTGGTCGACGCGATGTTCGCGACCTTCCTCGGCGCGCTGGAGACGATCGCGACCGAAGCGGCCGCCGTCGAACGGCCGACGATCGCGCGGCTCGCGCCGGAGCAGGCGGCGCGGCGCGCGGCCGCCAACGCCACCGGGGTCGCGCGCGCGCCGCGCCGGCTGGAGACGCCGATCGTCCATCATGCGCGGGCGACGCCCGAGGCGATCGCGGTGATGCAGGGCGGGACGACGTTGACGTATGGCGCGCTGCTGCGCGACGCGGAGGATATCGCCGGCGCGCTGCGGCAACGCGGCGTCGCGCGCGGCGAGGTGGTGGCGGCGATCGTCGCGCCGGGCCCGCGCGCGGTCGCGGCGCTGCTCGGCATCGTGTTGGCGGGCGCGGTGTACCTGCCGATCGAGCCGTCCTGGCCGATCGCGCGCATCGAGGAGCTGCTCGGGGAGGCGGGCGCGCGTCACGCGGTCACGACGGCGGGCGACCTGGCGCTGCCGGTGCCGACGCTGCGCCTCGACCTGCGGCTGCCGCGCAGCGCGCCGGAGCCGGACACGAGCACGGACACGAGCACGGACACGGACACGGACACGGACACGGACACGGACGACGCGGCCTACGTGATCTTCACGTCCGGTTCGACGGGGCGGCCGAAGGGCGTGCTGATCGCGCACGCCGCCGCCGCGAACACGATCGACGACCTCAACGCGCGTTTCGCGGTCGGCCCGGCCGATCGCGCGCTGTGCGTATCGTCGCTGGCCTTCGACCTGTCGGTCTACGACATCTTCGGCCTGCTCGCGGCGGGCGGCACGGTAGTGTTCCCCGAGCGCGCGCGCGATCCCGATGCGATCGCGCAGGCGCTGCGCGACGCACAGGTCACCATCTGGAACTCCGTGCCGGCCGTGCTCGAACTGCTGCTCGACGTGGCGGCGCCGCGCTCGCCGGATCTGCGCCTCGCGCTCCTGAGCGGCGACTGGATCGCGCCCGGGCTGGCCGCGCGGCTGCGCGACGCGTTTCCGGCGCTGCGGCCGATCAGCCTGGGCGGGGCGACGGAAGTGTCGATCTGGTCGGTCGTGCATCCGATCGCGCCCGCCGACGCGGCGCTCGCGTCGATTCCCTATGGCCGGCCGCTGTCGAACCAGCAGTGCTTCGTGCGCACGGCCGACGGCCGCGAGCGTCCGGACGGCGTGGTGGGCGAGCTGCTGCTCGGCGGACGCGGCCTCGCGCTCGCCTACCTCGGCAACGACGCGGAAACCGAACGCCGCTTCTTCCTCGACGCCGAGGGCCGGCGGCTGTACCGCACGGGCGACCTCGCGCGCTGGCTGCCCGACGGCGAACTCGAACTGCTGGGCCGCATGGACGGGCAGGTCAAGGTGCAGGGCTACCGGATCGAGCTGGGCGAGATCGAGGCGGCCGCGATGCGCGCGGGCTGCGTCGCGCGCGCGGTGGCGTCGGTGGCCAAGCGCCACGGCGCGACGGTGATCCAGCTGCACGTGGTCGCGCACCCGGGGTCGCACGGCGACGTCGTCGCGGCCGTGCGCACCGAGCTGGTCCTGCATCTGCCCGCCTACATGCAGCCGCATCACGTGATGGTGCTCGATGCGCTGCCGCTCACGGCGAACGGCAAGGTCGACCGCGCCCGTCTCGCCGCCATGGCGGCCCCGTCGGCCGCGTCCGCCGCTCCGGTCCAGGCCCCGGTCGCGGCGCGCCGCGACACCTCGCTCGAGGCGACGATGCGCGCCGCGTTCGCCGAGGTGGTCGGCGTCGAGATCGACCCGCAGCAGGGTTTCTTCGATGCGGGCGCCACCTCGATGCACATCGTGCGGCTGCGCGCGCTGCTCGCGTCGCGCGGCGTCGCGGTGCCGCCGCTCGTCGAATTCTTCTCGCTGGCCACGATCCGCGCGCTCGCCGCGCGCGCCGGCTCGGGCGAGGCAACCTTTTCACCTACGACTGACGTCGACGGCGTACGCGCCTATCGACAGCGCGTACGCGCACGCAAGGAGGCTTTGTGATGACTTACGAAACACCCGTCGACGCCGTTGCCATCATCGGCGCCAGCTGCCGCCTGCCCGGCGCCGCCACCCTCGAACAGTTCTGGTCGATGATCGCCGACGGCCGGGTCGGGATCGAGCGCTTCGGCGCCGACGCGGCGCGCCGCGAGGGCGTGCCGGAGACGGTGCTGGCCCAGCCCGGCTTCGTCGGCGCGGGCGGCCCGCTCGACGGCGTCGACCAGTTCGACGCCGCGTACTTCGGCATCCCGCCGTCGCAGGCGGCGGCCATGGACCCGCAGCAGCGGATCTTCCTCGAATGCGTGCACGAGGCGCTCGAACGCGCCGGGCACGGCGCGGTGCGCGGCGCGCGCGTCGGCATCTGGGCCGGCTCGGCCAGCGTCGACTATCTCGTCGACCACGTGCGCGACCGGCTCGATCGCGCCTCGCCGAATCGCTATCTGCAGCAATGGGTCGGCGTCGACAAGGATTATCTCGCGACGCAGGTCGCCTACCGGCTCGACTTCGGCGGCCCGGCCATCACGCTGCAGACGGCCTGTTCGACCTCGCTCGTCGCGGTGGTCCAGGCCTTGCAGGCGCTGCTGAGCTTCCAGTGCGATTTCGCGGTCGCGGGCGGGGTCAGCGTCGCGCTGCCGCAGCGGCAGGGGCATGTATACGAGGAGGGCAGCATCCTGTCCGCGGACGGCGCGTGCCGGCCGTTCACGACCGACAGCAGCGGCACGGTGTTCGGCAACGGCGCGGGCGTGGTGGTGCTGCGCCGCCTGGAGGACGCGCTCGCCGACGGCGATCCGATCATGGCGGTGATCCGCGGCGGCGCGGTCAACAACGACGGCGCGGCGAAGGTCGGCTTCACCGCGCCGGGCGGCCGCGGGCAGAACGACGTGATCCGCCAGGCGCTCGCGCTCAGCGAGGTCGACGGGGCGTCGATCGGCTATGTCGAGACGCACGGCACGGGCACGGCGATCGGCGACGAGGTCGAACTGGCCGCGCTGCGCGCGGCGCTGGGCGAGCGCGCCGACGCCGACGCACGCTGCGCGCTCGGCACGCTGAAGGCGAATGTCGGGCATCTGAACGCGGCGGCGGGCGCGTGCGGGCTGATCAAGGCCGCGCTCGCGGTCGAGCACGGGCAGATTCCGGGCGCGCTCGGCGCGGCGCAGGCGATCGACGCGCTGCGCGGCGAGTCGGCGTTCTACCTGCCGGCGGCGACGACGCCGTGGGCGGCGCCGGTTCGACGCGCGGGCGTGAGTTCGTTCGGCATCGGCGGCACCAATGCGCACGTGATCATCGAGGCCGCGCCGCCGCGCGCGCCGCGCACGCCGCACGTCGCGCCGCTCCTGCTGCTGTCGGCGCGCGGCGACGCGGCGCTGTCCGCGTTGTGCGCGGACTATGCGGCGTTTCTCGAACGGAATCCCGAACTGCGGATCGAGGATGCGTGCCTGACGGCGGCCCTCGGGCGTCGTCATTGGGAGCAGCGCGCGGCGTTTCGCGCCGAATCCCGCGCGGAACTGATCGGTGCGCTGCGCGCATTCGCCGCCGGCGAGCGCGAAGCGGGCGTGATCGCGGCGGCGCTGCCGGCGCGCGTGCCGGAAGTGAGTTTCGCGTTCGGCGGCGTGCGCGACCTCGATGCGGCGCTGGCCGGCGTGCAGGCCTGGCAGGCGAGCGGCGTCACGCCGGCCAGCGTGTGCGCGACGGGCGACGGCGTGTTCGCGGCGGCCTTCGCGGCGGGCGCGCTGAGTCTCGACGATGCGCGGCAGCGCCGCGTGGCGCGCGCCGTCGCGCCGTCGCTGCTGTGGATCGGGGCGGCCTCGGGCCTGCCGCTCGACAGCGCGGAAGCCGTGCGCGACGAACTCGCGAACGCGAACGCGACGGCGGACGCCGCCGCCACGGCGGCGCTGGAAGCGGCGGGCGCGGAATACGTGCTCGATTTCGGCGAGGTGGCGCTGGGCGCGCAGGCGGCCGGCATGGCGTCGCTCGATCCGGCTTCACCGGACACGCTCGCGCGGCTGTGGACGGCCGGCGTGACGCTCGATCTCGCACAGCACTACCGCGACGGCAACCGCGTGGTGCTGCCGACCTATCCGTTCCAGCGCGAACGCCACTGGATCGACCGCGCGCCGCGCTTCGCGACGGGCGGTGCGAGCCCGTTCCTCGGACGGCGTACTGACGCGCCCGCGCTGAACGCGATCTTCTTCGACGCCGAATGGAGCGTGGCCACGCTGCCGTTCCTGCAGGATCACGTGATCTACGACAAGGTCGTGGTGTCCGGCGCGGCGCTCGCGGTGATGATCGCCGACGGCGTGCGTGTGCTCACGGAATCGGACGCCTGCGTGCTGAGCGACCTGCGATTCCCGGCCGCGCTGGTGATTCCGCCGGGTGCGGCGCGGCACGTCCAGCTGCAACTGGTGCGGGACGGCGAGGGCTTCGAGGCCACGGTGCTGACGCCCGATTCCGCCGACATCCATGCGACGGCGCGGGTCGACGCGGGCGAAGCGCCGGGCGTCGCGCCGGCGCAGCCGGTGCAGGGCGAAGCGATCTCCGCCGCGCTGCTCGACGGCTGGCTGCGCGCGCGCAGCGTTGTCATGGGGCCGACCTTCCGGCGGCTCTCGGAGATGGTGGTCGGCGATGGCGAAGCATCCTGCGCGATGCGCGCCGACGCCGACGACGCGGGGTGGCAGCTGCACCCGGGGATTCTCGATTCGGTGCTGCAGCTGGTGGCGGCCGCCGCGCGGCCCGACGGCAGCAAGGCGTTCGTGCCGACCCGCATCGCGCGGCTCGCGCTGCACGGGCGCACGGGCGCCGGGATGCGCTGCCATGCGTCGGCCGGGCGCGGCGCGGCGAGCGTGTTCGACGCCAACCGGATGCTGATCGAGCTGACCGGCCTCGAATCGCGCGAGGTCACGCGCAATGAATTGCTGCGCATCGAGCCGCTGCGCGAGGGCTACGCGGTCGAATGGCGCGACGTGGCGGACGGCGAGCGCGCCGCGTTGCCGGAGCCGATCGTGATCCTGCGCGACGCGGGGCAGGTCGCGGCGGGCTTGGCCTCGCTGTTGCGCGACGAGCGCAAGGACACGCTGGTCGTGGCGAGCGTGGACGAGATTCCGTTCGACCGGGCGGGCCTGATCGTCGATTGCCGCGGGATCGAGGCGCGCGCGGACGCGCCCGCGCCGGCGCTCTACGAAGGGGCGCTCGCGTTGTTCGCGACGGCCGCGCGGCGCGACCTGCCGTGCCGGATCGCCGTCGTGCTCGCGCCGGATGCGCCCGCGGCCGCGCCGCTGCAGGCGCTGTCGCGCGCGGTGGCGATGGAAACGCCGCATCTCCAGACGCTCGCGCTGCATGCGGGCGACGCCCGCGCGATCCGTCGCGGCCTTGACTTCATCGACCGGGAGACCGAAGTCGCGGTGCGCGGCGAGGCGGTCAGCGCGCCGCGCTTCGACGAGCGCGCGCTGCCGCGCCGCGCGGATCTCGCGCTCGCGGGCGACGCGACCTGGCTGATCACGGGCGGCCTGGGCGAACTGGGCCTGCGCGTCGCGGGCTGGCTCGCCGCGCTCGGCGCGCGCACGCTGGTGCTGACCGGCCGCCGGCCGGCCGATGCCGCCGCCGAGGCGGTGCTGGCCGCGCTGCGCCGCGACGGCGTCGAGGTGCGGGTGAAGCAGGCCGACGTGGCGGTGGCGGCGGACGTCGATGCGCTGCTCGCCGAGATCGACGCGACGCTGCCGCCGCTGCGCGGGATCTGCCATCTGGCGGGCGTGGTCGAGGACCGCCTCGTCGTCGACGTCACGCCCGAGTCGCTGGCCGCGACCCTCGCCGGCAAGGCCCAGGGCGCATGGCTGCTGCACGAGCGCACCCGGCGTCATCCGCTCGAGCACTTCGTGCTGTTCTCGTCGGCCGCCGCCGCATTCGGCGCCGCGGGACAGTCGACCTACGCGATGGCGAACGCCTACCTCGACGCGCTCGCCGCGCACCGTCGCGCGCAAGGGCTGCCCGCGCAGTCGATGGCCTGGGGGCCGTGGCAGGACGTCGGCATGCTGGCCCGCACGAGCGCGACCGCGAAGCGGCGGCTCGCGCAGCTGGGCATCGGCCAGATCGACACCGAGTGCGGCCGCGCGACCTTCGAGATCGCGCTGGCGGCCGAGCTGCCGCCGCACATCGTGCTGCTGCCGGTCGACTGGCCGCGCCTGATCGAGCAGTGGCCGCCGCATGTGCCGGCGAGCCGCTTCGCCGGCATCGCCACCGCGCAGCCGGGCGCCGGCCTCACGTCGTCGGTCAGCGAGCTGCTGGCGCTGCCCGCCGACGAACG
The DNA here is from genome assembly GCF_028657905.1 of Burkholderia sp. FERM BP-3421. Taxonomy (NCBI): domain Bacteria; kingdom Pseudomonadati; phylum Pseudomonadota; class Betaproteobacteria; order Burkholderiales; family Burkholderiaceae; genus Burkholderia; species Burkholderia sp. FERM BP-3421. The sequence continues at coordinate 561,781 of NZ_CP117780.1, forward strand.
GCGGCCGCGCCTGTTCGCGCTGCTGGCGGAAGACGCGGCGGCCGTGACCGGCACGCCGCTCGCCTCGCTCGATCCGGAGCGCTCGCTGTTCGACTACGACCTCGATTCGCTGCTGATCACCGATCTGCGCGTGCGGCTCGAAAAACGTTTCGGCCGCACGATCTCGACCACGGTGATTTTTTCGAATCCGACCATCGCCGCGCTCGCGGACCATCTGGCGCGCACGCTGTTCGGCGCGACGGACAGCGCTCCGGCGACGCAGCCGGTGCCGGCTTCCGCCGCGCGGGCTCACGCCGCCGAGATCGAGCCGTCGACCGATACGGCGCAGCTGTCTCAAGAGGAGATCGTCGAAATGCTGTCCGCGAAACTGGACGAACTTCGCGGAGCGGGGGCGCGATGAGCCAGATCGAAACGACTGCCCTGATGCAGAACGCGCTGCGCGAGATCGAGCGTCTGCAGCGCAAGCTCGGCGGCGTCGAGCAGCAGCTGCACGCGCCGATCGCCGTGGTCGGCATGGGTTGCCGCTTCGCGGGCGCCGATTCGCCGGAGGCGCTGTGGCAGCGCCTGCTCGACGGCGCGGACGGCGTGCGCGAGGTGCCGGCCGAGCGCTGGGACGCCGAGCGCTACTTCGATGCGGACCCGGACGCGAGCGGGCGCATCTACTGCCGGGCCGGCAGCTTTCTCGACGATGTGGCGTCGTTCGACGCCGGATTCTTCGGGATTTCGGCGCGCGAGGCGGCGATGCTCGATCCGCAGCAGCGCATGCTGCTCGAAGTGGTGTGGGAAGCGATCGAACGCGCCGGCATTCCGGCCGCCGAGCTGAAAGGCTCGGCGACGGGCGTGTTCGCGGGCGTGATGCACCAGGACTACGCGCACCGTTTCCGCGACGCGGACGACGTCGACCTGTACACGGCGTCGGGCAATGCGCCCAGCGTGCTCGCGGGCCGCGTGTCGCACGTGCTCGGCCTGCACGGGCCGACGCTCACGATCGACACGGCCTGTTCGTCGTCGCTGGTCGCCGTGCATCTTGCCTGCAATGCGCTGCGTGCCGGCGAATGCGACATCGCGATCGTCGGCGGGGTCAACGTCGTGCTGTCGCCGTTGTCGACCGCGGCCGAGTGTCGGGCGCACATGCTGTCGCCGAGCGGCCGCTGCCGTTCGTTCGACGACGGTGCGGACGGCTTCGTGCGCGGCGAGGGCTGCGGCGTGGTCGTGCTGCAGCGGCTCGCCGACGCGCAGGCCGCGGGCCGCGCGATCGATGCGCTGATCGCGGGTTCGGCGGTCAACCACGACGGCCGCAGCGCGGGGCTGACCGTGCCGAACGAGCATGCGCAGCGCGAGCTGGTGCGCAGCGCGCTGCGCGCGGCGCGCATCGACGCGTCGCAGGTGCGCTATGTCGAGGCGCACGGGACCGGCACCGCGCTCGGCGATCCGATCGAGGCGGCGGCGCTCGCCTCCGTGTTCGCGGGCCGCGCGCCGGACGCGCGCGTGCTGCTCGGGTCGATCAAGAGCAACTTCGGGCATCTCGAAGGCGCGGCCGGGATCGCCGGGCTGATCAAGGCGGCGCTCGCGGTGCGTCATGGCGTGGTGCCCGCCACGCTGCACGTGCGCACGCCCAATCGCGGCATCGAGTGGGACACGCTGCCGCTGCGCCTCGCGCTCGGCAACGAGCGCATCGACGCGGGCGACGCGCCCTGTGTCGCGGGTGTCAGTTCGTTCGGCTTCAGCGGCACCAATGCGCATGCGGTGGTCGTCGCGCCGCCGCGCGTCGATGAGGGCGGAGCGGCGCGTGATGTGGCCGAGGCTGAGGTTGAAGCTGAGGCGGGCGCGTGCTTGTTGACCGTCTCCGCGAAATCCGACGCCTCGCTGCGCGGCAATGCCGCGCGTTATGCCGATCACCTGACGGGTCTCGACGCGTCGGCGTGGGCGGCGGCCTGCCATGCGTCGCATGTCGCGCGTTCGCATTTCCCGCACCGGCTCGCGGTGGTCGCCGCGAGCGCCGACGCGATGGCGCGCGAGCTGCGCCGCTTCGCGCGCGGCGAGGACGCGGCCGTCGCGAGCGGCGTATGCGGCGCGATGCCGATCGGCCGCGCGGCGGCAACCGCCGAGGCTGACGCGGCGCAGGATCCGGCCGCGCGCCTGGCGGCGCTCGCGCAGCGCTACGTGGCCGGCCAGCCGGTCGACTGGCCGGCGGCGATCGTCGCCGGCGGCCGTCTCGCGCCGCTGCCGACCTATGCCTTCGACCGGCAACGCTACTGGGTCGACGAGCGCCGCGCGAACGCGTCGTCGCCGCTGTACCGCGTCGCCTGGCAGCCGGCGCCGACGCCGGCCGTCTCGCGCCGCCCGGGCGGCCGGATCGTCGCGGGCGATCCGGCGTGCTGCGCGGCGGTGGCGCGCGCGCTCGACGCCGTGGGCGAACGCTGCACGATCGTGGCCGCCGAGATCGAGGCGATCCGCGCGGCGGGCTCGGCCGAACACGGCATCGTGCTTGCGTTCGACGACGCGGCGCGCGAATCCGCGCGTGAGCCGGTGGCGGCCGTCGCGCGTCACGGCGCGCTGCTGGGCGCGCTCGCGCGCCATCTGGCCGAGACGCCGTCGGCGGGGCCCGTCACGGTCGTCACGCGCGGCGCGCTGGCGACCGGGCCGGCGGAGGACGTCGACCCGGTCGCCGCCGCGTTGAGCGCCGCCGTGCGGGTGGCGCGACGCGAGCAGGGCGAGGCGTGGCGCGGCACGATCGATGTCGACGGTGCGCCGGCCTCGTTCGACACGCTCGCGGCGCTGCTTGGCGACGCATCCGCCGAGGAGCAGCAGGCGGTGCGCGGCGCGACCGTGCTGGTGCCGCGCCTGCGGCGCGCGGGGGCCGGCGCGGCCGACGCGATCCCGGCACTCGACGCCGACGCGGCCTATGTCGTGACGGGCGGCACCGGCGCGCTCGGTCTCGCGACCGCGCGCTGGCTCGCGGGCCGCGGCGCGCGTCATCTGCTGTTGATCAGTCGCGGGGGCGAAACCGGCGAGGACGTGCAGGCGGCCTGCGCGCGCTTGCGCGCCGACGGCGTCGAGGTGCGCGCGGCGGCGGCCGACATCGCCGACGAAGACGCGTTGCGCGAGGCGCTCGCCACGGCCGGCCGGCCGATTCGCGGCGTCGTGCACTGCGCGGGCGTCGTGCGCGATGCGCCGCTCGACACGCTGGACGCGGCGGCGTTCACGGCCGCGCTGCGCGCGAAAGTGGGCGGGGCGGTGTTGCTGGAGCGCCTGACCGATGCGCAGCCGCTCGACTTCTTCCTGCTGTACTCGTCCATCTCGGTCGTGGTGGGCCGCCACGGGCAGGCGGCGTATGCCGCCGCGAACGCGTATCTCGACGCGCTCGCGCAGCGGCGCAGCGCGCGCGCGCGCCCGGCGCTGTCGATCGGCTGGGGGCTGTGGGCGGCCGGCATGGGGGCGGCGGACGCCAGGACGGCCGGCCGGATCCGTGCGGGCGGCCTGCATCCGCTCGGCGAAGCCGAGGCGTTCGCGGCGCTGGAGCAGGCTTTCACGGGCGAGCCGCATGTGATCGTCGCGGCGATCGATCTTGCGCGGATCGCCGCGCAGCCCGACCTGCCGCGCCTGATCGAAGGCCTCACCGGCCGCCCGCCGGCCCCGCGCGCGCGGACCTTGTCGTTCGAGCAGCTGCGCGGGCGCACGGCCGACGCGCGCCGCGCCTTGGTGGCCGAGTATCTCGACGCCGAATTGCGCGCGGTGCTGTCGAGCCCGGCGGCGCTGCCGCATCAAACCTCGCTGCTGGATCTCGGCGTCGACTCGCTGACCGGCGCGGAACTGCGCAATGCGCTCGAACGCGCGTTGGGCGTATCGGTTGCGATCACGCACCTGATCGACGGCTCGTCGCTCGACGCCTTGATCGCGCGCGTCATGACGCAGGTGGAACGACGGCTCGTGACCGAACAGACCTCGGCCGCCGGCGCCGACACGGAGGAAATCACGCTATGACCCTGGTCAGACTCATGACCGATCTCGCCGACGCGGGCATCACGCTGCACCGCCGCGGCGACCAGCTTCACGTCCAGGGGCCGCCGGGCGCGCTCGGCGGCGCGCTTGTCGCGCGGCTGCGCGACGCCAAGGAAGCGCTGCTGCGCGTACTCGACGACGACGAGGCGTCGCGCGCGAGCCCGCTCGCGCCGGCGCGGCCGGGCGAAGGCGGCGACGCGGCGGCGCTGTCGCCGGGACAGGCGCGCCTCGTCGCGGCGACGCGGCTCGGCGATCCGGCGATGTACAACGAACAGGCCGCGATCGAACTCGCGGATGCCGTCGACGCGGCGGCCATCGCCCGCGCGTTCGCGTCGCTCGCGCGCCGGCACGACATCCTGCGCACCGTGTTCGTCGACGGCGAGCCGCAGCGGCAGGCGGTATTGCCCGAGCCGGTCGTGCTGCTCGAACGGTGGGCGGTCGACGGCGACGACACGTTGCGCGCGCGCGCGGCGGAGCTGGCCCGCATGCCGTTCGCGAGCGGCGCGCCGATGTGGCGCGTCGATGTGTTCTCCACGCCCGAGCGGGCGGCCGTGCTCGTGCTGACGATCCACCATGCGATCTTCGATCGCTGGTCGATGAGCGTGCTGATCCGCGACTTCAGCGCGTATCTCGCTTCGCCGGATGCGCCGCCGGCGTCGACGCCGCCTCTGAGCTACCGCGACTTCGCGGCCTGGCAGCACCGCTGGATGGCGACGCCGGACTATGCCGCGCAGCTCGAGGACTGGGTGGACACGCTCGCCTCGGTCGACGAGGTGCCCGCGATCCGCGGCGATCGTGCCCGGCCGCCCGCGCCGAGCGGGCGCGGCGGCACCCTGCGCGTCGCGCTGCCGGCTGACTGCATCGAAGCGGCGGCGGCGTTCTCGCGGACGCACAACACGACGCTGTTCACGACCCTCTTCAGCGTGTTCGCGCTGCTTCAGCATCGCTATACGGGCGAGGCCCGGGTGCTGGCGCTGACGCCCGCGGCGAACCGGCCGTTCCAGGCGGCCGAGGACATCGCCGGCTACTTCGTCAATCTGGTCGCGCTCGCGGCGGACCTGCGCGACGGCGACAGTTTCGGCGCGCTGGTCGGCCGGATGCGTGACGTCACGGCGCGCGCCTTCGCGCGGCAGGGCGTGCCGCTCGATGCGATCGTCGACCGGCTGCGCGCGCGCGGCGGGCCGCGCCACGACCAGTTCGCGCAGACCGTGTTCGCGTTTCAGAACGTTCGCCTGCCCGCGGTGCACACCGCGAGCGGCACGGCGAGCCCGTTCGATCTCGACAGCCCGTTCGCGCGTTTCGATCTCTACCTGTCGATCGAAGGCGACGAGCGCGGCACCTTCGCGGTTTGGCAATACAACACCGACCTGTTCGACGCAGACACCATCCGCCAGCTCGGGGCGCATTACATCGCGCTCTTGCGCGCGGCGCTGGCCGCGCCGGAAGCGGAGGCGCACGCGTTGCCGATGCTGTCCGGCGACGATGAGGCGCAGCTGCGCGCATGGGGGCGGCATGCCGAGCCGTATCGCTCCGACGCCACGATCGTCGAGTTGTTCCGCGCATGCGCGGCGGCGCATCCCGAGCGCACCGCGCTCGAACAGGGCACCGCGCGCTGGTCCTACGCGGACCTCGATCGCTGGTCGGCGCGCGCGGCCGCACGCCTGCGCGCGGCGGGCGTCGCGCCGGGCGCGGTGGTGGGCGTCGCGGGCGAGCGATCGCCGCGCCTGCTCGCCGCGTTCCTCGCGGTGCTGAAGGCGGGGGCGGCCTATCTGCCGCTCGATCCCGGCTATCCGGCGGCGCGCCTGGGCGCGCTGCTGGCCGACGCGGCGCCCGCGCTCGTGATCGTCGCCGACGGGCTCGACGCGGGCTGGCTCGGTGACTACGCCGGGCCGGTGCTGGGCCTGTCCGATTGCGAGGCCGAGGCGGACGGAGCGCCCGAGCGCGAGGCCCCCCGCGCCGAGGCGGACGACCTGGCCTACGTGATGTACACGTCGGGCTCGACCGGCCAGCCGAAGGGCGTGGCGATTCCGCATCGCGGCGTCGTGCGGCTCGCGACGGGCGGCGCGTATGCGCGGCTGGACGCCTCGACGGTGATGCTGCAGCAGTCGCCGCTCGGCTTCGACGCGTCGACGTTCGAGATCTGGGGCTGCTGGCTCAATGGCGGGCGGCTGGTGCTCGCGGCGTCCGGCATGCCGTTCTTCGATGCCGTGTCCGAGGCGATCGCGCGCGACGGCGTCACGACGATGTGGCTCACGGCCGACCTGTTCCGCATGATGGTCGAGGAGGAGCCGGCGGCGCTCGGCGGCCTGCGCGAGCTGCTGACGGGCGGCGACGCGCTGCCCGTCGCGAGTTGCCGCGCGTTTGTCGAGGCGTGCCCCGGTGTCGCGCTGATCAACGGCTACGGTCCGACGGAGAACACGACGTTCACCTGCAGCCACCGCGTGACGGCGGCCGACGTGCGGCGCGGCGCGATCCCGATCGGCCGGCCGATCGGCAACACCGAGGTACGCGTGGTCGACGCGCGGGGCGGCCTGGTTCCCGTCGGCGTGCCCGGCGAGCTGTGGGCGGGCGGCGACGGGCTGGCGCTCGGCTATCTCGGGCGCGCCGATCTGACGGCCGAGCGCTTCGTCGACGCACCGTCGCCCGACGGCGGGCGCTGGTATCGCACGGGCGACCTCGTGCGCTGGCGGCGTGACGGGGTGCTCGAATTCCTGGGCCGGATCGACTCGCAGGTCAAGCTGCGCGGCTATCGGATCGAACTCGGCGAGATCGAGGCGACGCTGGGCCATCACCCGGCGCTGAGCGGCTGCGCGGTGGCCTTGCGCCGCAGCGCGGCGGACGAGAAGCAGCTGGTCGGGTATCTGGTCGCGCGGCCGGAGGCGGGCGAGGCCGTCGAGGCGGGCGAGGTGCAGGCCTGGCTCGCCGCGCGGCTGCCGGGCTATATGGTGCCGCGCACGTGGGTCCGGCTCGATGCGTTGCCGCAATCGGCGAACGGGAAGGTCGACCGCAAGCGCCTGCCGGAACCGGAGATCGAGATCGGGTCGGCGGCGGCGAGCAGCGAGGCCGAGGCCGTGCTGGTGGAGATCTGGCAGGGCCTGCTCGGGTTGGCGCGGGTGGGGGTGCGGGACAACTTCTTCGCGCTCGGCGGCGATTCGATCCTGAGCATCCAGATGGCGTCGCGCGCGGCGGAACGGGGGCTGCGCATCAGTCCGCAGCAGGTGTTCAGCTATCCGACGATTGCGGAGCTGGCTGCGCAGGGTTGCGAGGCGGAAGACGTTTCGGGCGTGGCGGCGGAGCAGGGCGAGGTGCGGGGCGAGGTGATGGCGGGGCCGATCCAGGCGTGGTATCTGGGCTGGCCGGGCGAGGACTGGGAACAGTTCAGCCAGGGCGCGTATCTGGGGCTGCACGAGCCGCTTGAACCCGAGGTATTGATCGCCGCGCTGCAAGCGGTCGCGCAGCGGCACGATGCCTTGCGGATCGCGTGGCGGCACGACGGGAGCGCATGGCGTCAGGAAAGCGGCGCGGGTGCATCGGTCGAGGTGGAAATCGAGGATCTGCGCGGTCTGTCCGAGGCGGAGGCCGAGCAACGGCTGGAAGCGAGTGCGGCCGAACTGCAAGCGGGCCTGAGATTGAGCGGCCCGAGCCTGTGGGCGGCGCGCCTGTATCGAATGGAACGAGGCTGGCGACTGCTGTGGCTGGTGCATCACGCGTCGGTGGATGGCGTGTCGTGGCGGATCCTGTCGGACGATCTGTGGCGCGCGTATGCGGCCCTGCAAGAGGGCGAGCCGGTGAAGTGGCCGGCCAAGAGCGTGTCGTATCAGGCGTGGTCGCGGGAAATGTCGGCATGGTCGCGCGCGTTGCCGGAAGCGGAATTGCGGTACTGGCAGGAGATGGACGTGCCGGGTACGCCGCTGCCGGTGGACGGCGGGCATGTGTCGGAAAACACGGTCGCCACGGAGTCGCGCGTCTCGCTGGACTGGGATGCGGAAACGACCGAATGCTGGTTGCGGCAAGCGGGCGACGCCTACCGGATGCGCCCGGAAGAACTGCTGGTCGCGGCGCTGGCGCGCACCTTGTCGGACTGGACCGCGACCCCCGAATGCGTGCTGGACCTCGAAGGTCACGGCCGGGACGGTTTGACGGGCGTGGACGTGTCTCGAACGGTCGGCTGGTTCACGAGCCTGTATCCGCTGCGCCTGCCGCTGAGCGGCGATCTGTCGCGTGACCTGAAGTCGGTGAAGGAGCGGATGCGCGGCGTGCCGCACGGCGGGGTCGGCTACGGGGCGCTGCGCCACGGCGCGCAGGCCCCGGAACTGGGCGGGCACGACCGCACGGTCTGCTTCAACTATCTGGGCCAATGGCGGCTGGACGAGGGCGGCGAACCACGCTCGGCCTGGCTCGGCGAAGCGCCGGGCGGCACACGCTCGGCCGCGATGCGGCGGCGCTACGCGCTCGACGTCGTGGCGCAGGTCCACGACGGCCGCCTGCGCGTCGACTGGCGCTACAGCACGGCGCTGCACGAAACAGCCACGATCACGGCGCTCGCCGCCGGGTTCCGCGATGCGCTGGCCGCCGTGCTGGCCCACTGCCTGTCGCCGCGGGCGGGCGGCCTCACGCCGTCGGACCTGCCGCTCGCCCACCTCGACCAGCACGAGATCGACGCGATCGAGCGCGACCACCCGCGCCTGGAAGCGCTGTACGGCGTCACGCCGCTCCAGCAGGGCATCCTGTTCCATTCGATCGCCGACGGGAGCGCGTCGCTGTACGTCGAGCAGCTGCACTGGAAAATGACCGGCGCATTCGACGCGGCGCGGTTCCAGCGCGCCTGGTCGGACGTGGTCCAGGCGCATGCGTCGCTGCGCACGACCTTCCGCTGGCGCAACCTGAAAAGCGCGGTCCAGCTCGTCCACGACCGGCTCGAACCGGACTGGGACGTGCTCGACTGGGGCGCGCTGCCCGCCGACGCCCGCGCCGGCCGCTTCGCCGCGCTGGGCGAGCAGGACCGCGCACGCGGCTTCGATCTCGAACGCGGCCCGCTGCTGCGCGGCACGTTGATTCGCGAGCCCGGCGATGCGTGGCGCTTCCTGTGGAGCTACCACCACGCCGTCGTCGACGGCTGGTCGGTGCCGCTGATCCTGAAACAGGTGCTCGACCGCTACGCCGCGCTGCGCGCGGGCGACGCGCGTCCGCTGCCGGGCAGCCGCTTCCTGCCGTTCGTGAGCTGGCTGGCCGCGCGCGACCCGTGCGAGCAGGCCGCGTACTGGAAGCAGGTGCTGGACGGCATCGACGAGCCCACGCCGATCGGCTTCGCCTCGCCCGCGCGCGGCCCGCAACCGCAGGGCCAGGGCCGGCGCGCGTTCGCGTTCGACGCGGCGCTGCGCGATCAGGTCGACCGCGCGGCGCGGCAGGCCGGCGTGACGCGCGCGAGCCTGCTGACGGGCGCGTGGGCGCTGACGCTCGGCTATGCGGGCGGCGGGCGCGACGTTGTGTTCGGCACGACCCTGTCCGGCCGCCCCGCGACGCTGCCCGGCGTCGAACAGATGGTCGGGCTGTTCATCAACACGGTGCCGGTGCGCGTCGGCATCGACGACGACGCGCGCGTGTCGTCGTGGCTGCAGGACCTGCATCGCGGGCAGAGCGAACGGGCGCGGCTCGGCGCGGCGTCGCTCACGGACATCCAGCGCTGGGCGGGCTACGACGGCGGCGAGCTGCTGAGCAGCCTGTTCGTGGTCGAGAACTACCCGGTCGACCGGACGCTGGCCCGGCGCGACGTCGGGCTCGACGTCAGCGAGTTCGCCGCCGCCGAGACGCGCACCAACTATCCGCTCGTCGCGCAGCTGATCCCGGGCGCGGAAACCGTGCTCTACGTCGACTTCGATACGTCGCGTTATGACGACGAAGGGATCGGCCGGCTCGGCGCGAGCTTCCTGCACGTGCTCGCGCAACTTGCCGCGCGGCCGGACGCGCGGCTCGGCGAGATCGCGCTCGTCGACGACGGCGAAGCGCACCGGCTGATACACGCGTGGAACGCGACGCCGCCCGTCGGCGCGGGCGATCTGCTGCATGCGGGCATCGAGCGGCACGCGCGGCTGACGCCGCTCGCGCCCGCGATCGTCGGCGCGGACGACGCGATGAACTATCGCGAGCTGGCCGACGAGACGCTGCGCGTCGCGCGGGCCGTGGCGGCGGCGGGCGCGCGGCGCGAGCCGGTCGCGGTGCTGCTGCCGCGCGCCGCGCGCACGGTCGCCGCGTACTCGGGCGTGATGCGCGCGGGCTGCGCGTACGTGCCCGCCGATCCCGCGATGCCGCCGGGACGGCTGCGCGACCTGCTCGCGACGGTCGGCTACGTGCTGACGACGCGCGCGCATCTGCCGCTGCTCGAGGGCGTCGCGGCGCGCGCGATCGTGCTCGACGAGAGCGAGGCGGCGGATGCTGCGGCGGTCGATACCGCGGCGGTCGACACCGCGGCGGTCGCTACCGCATTGCCGGATGCCGCGCTGCCCGAGGTCGCGCCCGACGATCTCGCCTACGTGATGTTCACGTCGGGTTCGACCGGCAAACCGAAGGGCGTGATGATCACGCACCGCGCCGCGTCGCTGACGATCGAGGCGATTCTGCAGCGCCATGCGATCGGCGCGTCCGACCGGCTGATGTGCGTGTCGGCGGCGGGCTTCGACCTGTCGGTGTTCGATTTCTTCGGGGCGTTCGCGGCGGGCGCGGCGGTCGTGCTCGCGCCGGAATCGTCGACGGTCGCGCCGGGCGTCTGGCTCGACCTGATGGTGCGCGAGCGCGCGACCGTATGGGAATCCGTGCCGGCCGTGGTGGAGTTGCTGCTGCTCGAATGCCGGCAGCGCGGGCGCGCGCTGCCGCCCGCGCTGAAGCTCGTGATGATGAGCGGCGATCGCGTGCCGGTCGGGCTGCCCGCGCAGATCCGCGCGGCCGCGACCGCCGACATCGAGGTGTTCGCGCTCGGCGGCGCCACCGAGGCGGCCATCTGGTCGTGCTGGTACGACACGCGCGGGCTCGCGCCCGACGCCGCGTTCGTGCCGTATGGCCGGCATTTGCCGGGGCAGCGGCTGTATGTGCTGTCGTCGTCGCTGCAGGCGGTGCCGGTCGGCGTGCCGGGCGATCTGTGGATTGCCGGCGCGGGGGTGGCGCTCGGCTATCTCGGCCAGCCCGACCTGACGGCCTACCGGTTCGTCGACAACCCCTATGTGCCGGGCGAGCGAATGTACCGGACCGGCGACCGCGCGCGCGTGCTCGCCGACGGCAACCTCGAATTCCTCGGGCGGGTGGACGATCAGGTCAAGATCGGCGGCTTCCGGATCGAGATCGGCGAAATCGAGGCCGCGCTCGGGGCGGCGCCGGGCGTCGAACGCGGGGTGGCGTCGGTGATCGAGCGCGAGGGGCGGCGGATGATCGCGGGCTACGTGCTGTTGCGCGCGGACGCGACGTTCGACCTCGACGCGATCCGCGACACGCTCGCGCGGCGTCTGCCGCCTTACATGCGGCCCGCGTCGGTCATGGCGCTCGACAGCGTGCCGCTGAGCGCGAACGGGAAGGTCGACCGCAAGCGCCTGCCGGAACCGGAGATCGAGATCGGGTCGGCGGCGGCGAGCAGCGAGGCCGAGGCCGTGCTGGTGGAGATCTGGCAGGGCCTGCTCGGGTTGGCGCGGGTGGGGGTGCGGGACAACTTCTTCGCGCTCGGCGGCGATTCGATCCTGAGCATCCAGATGGCGTCGCGCGCGGCGGAACGGGGGCTGCGCATCAGTCCGCAGCAGGTGTTCAGCTATCCGACGATTGCGGAGCTGGCCGCGCAGGGTTGCGAGGCGGAAGACGTTTCGGACGTGGCGGCGGAGCAGGGCGAGGTGCGGGGCGAGGTGATGGCGGGGCCGATCCAGGCGTGGTATCTGGGCTGGCCGGGCGAGGACTGGGAACAGTTCAGCCAGGGCGCGTATCTGGGGCTGCACGAGCCGCTTGAGCCCGAGGCATTGATCGCCGCGCTGCAAGCGGTCGCGCAGCGGCACGATGCCTTGCGGATCGCGTGGCGGCATGACGGGAGCGCATGGCGTCAGGAAAGCGGCGCGGGTACATCGGTCGAGGTGGAAATCGAGGATCTGCGCGGTCTGTCCGAGGCGGAGGCCGAGCAACGGCTGGAAGCGAGTGCGGCCGAACTGCAAGCAGGCCTGAGATTGAGCGGCCCGAGCCTGTGGGCGGCGCGCCTGTATCGAATGGAACGAGGCTGGCGACTGCTGTGGCTGGTGCATCACGCGTCGGTGGATGGCGTGTCGTGGCGGATCCTGTCGGACGATCTGTGGCGCGCGTATGCGGCCCTGCAAGAGGGCGAGCCGGTGAAGTGGCCGGCCAAGAGCGTGTCGTATCAGGCGTGGTCGCGGGAAATGTCGGCATGGTCGCGCGCGTTGCCGGAAGCGGAATTGCGGTACTGGCAGGAGATGGACGTGCCGGGTACGCCGCTGCCGGTGGACGGCGGGCATGTGTCGGAAAACACGGTCGCCACGGAGTCGCGCGTCTCGCTGGACTGGGATGCGGAAACGACCGAACGCTGGTTGCGGCAAGCGGGCGACGCCTACCGGATGCGCCCGGAAGAACTGCTGGTCGCGGCGCTGGCGCGCACCTTGTGCACGTGGACCGAGACAACGGAGTGCGTGCTGGACCTCGAAGGTCACGGCCGGGACGGTTTGACGGGCGTGGACGTGTCTCGAACGGTCGGCTGGTTCACGAGCCTGTATCCGCTGCGCCTGCCGCTGAGCGGCGATCTGTCGCGTGACCTGAAGTCGGTGAAGGAGCGGATGCGCGGCGTGCCGCACGGCGGGATCGGCTACGGGGCGCTGCGCCACGGCGCGCAGGCCCCGGAACTGGGCGCGCACGACCGCACGGTCTGCTTCAACTATCTGGGCCAATGGCGGCTGGACGAGGGCGGCGAGCCACGCTCGGCCTGGCTCGGCGAACCGCCGGGCGGCATGCGCTCGGCCGCGATGCGGCGGCGCTACGCGCTCGACGTCGTGGCGCAGGTCCACGACGGCCGCCTGCGCGTCGACTGGCTGTACAGCACCGCGCTGCACCGGACGCAGACCGTCACCGCCCTTGCCGCCCGGTTCCGCGACGCGCTGGACGCCGTGCTGGCCCACTGCCTGTCGCCGCAGGCGGGCGGCCTCACGCCATCGGACCTGCCGCTCGCCCATCTCGACCAGAACGATATCGACGAAGTGCTACAGCTATTGAACGAGCAATCATGAATCCAACCTTGTCGAACACCGCCCAGCAAGCCCGCTCGAACGTCGAGACGATGCTGCCGCTGACGCCGACGCAGCAGGGCCTGCTGTTTCACACGCTGAAGGCGCCGGAGTCCGGCGTCTATTACGAGCAGGTCGGCTGCACCTTCCAGGCCGCGCTCGACGTCGCCGACTACCGGCGCGCGCTCGAAGCGGTGGTCGCACGCCACGGCGTGCTGCGCACCGGTTTTCTGTGGGATGGGCCGTCGAAGCCCGTCCAGGTCGTCTTCCGCCACGTCGAGCTGCCGTGGATCGAGGAAGACTGGCGGCACCTCGATCGCGACGAGCAGCAGCGCCGCCTTGCCGCCTATCGCGAGGCGGACCGGCGGCCGGGCTTTCACCTGAGCCGCGCGCCGCTGATGCGCTGCGCGTTGTTCCGCACCGGGGCGCAATGCTACGAATTCGTCTGGAGCTACCACCATCTGCTGCTCGACGGCTGGTCGGTGCAGATCGTGCTCGGGGAAGCGCTGGCCTGCTACGACGCGTACCGGCGCGGCGACGCGCCGGCCTTGCCGCCGCCCCAGCCGTACAGCGCGTTCCTGCGCTGGCTCGACGCGCAGGACGGCGCGGCGGCCGAGGCGTTCTGGCGCGCGCGCCTGGGCGACGTCCGCGCGGCCACGCCCCTGCCGCTCGCCGATGCCGCGCGGCCCGGCGACGCGAGCGGCCACGGCACGCTCGAACGCCTGCTCGATCCGAGCGCGAGCGATGCGCTGCAACAGCTGGCCCGCGCCTGCGAGGTCACGCCGAGCACGGTGATCCAGGCCGCGTGGGCGCTGCTGCTCGGCCGCGCGAGCGGCCGCGACGACGTGGTGTTCGGCACGACCGTCTCCGGCCGGCCCGCCGGCCTGCGCGGCGTCGAGCAGATGGTCGGGCTGTTCGTCAACGCGCTGCCGACGCGCGTGGCCATCGACCCGACGCTCACGCTCGGCGACTGGTTCCGGCGCCTGCATCGGCAGCACGTCGAGGCCGAGGCGTATGCATACACGCCGCTGCACGTGATTCCGGGCTGGAGCGGCGTCGCGCCCGGCGCGCCGCTGTTCGAGAGCCTCGTGGTGTTCGAGAACTATCCGGCGCACGCGGCGGCGAACCGCTATCGCGAGCAGCTGGGCGTGGCCGGCGTCGAGGTCGTCGAGCAGACCAATTACCCGCTGACCGTCGTCGCGATTCCGGGCGAGCGCCTGTGCCTGCGTGTGCACTTCGATCGGCAGCGCCTCGCGGAAGCGTCGGCGGCGCGCCTGCTCAAGATGCTCGCGACGCTGCTCGACCAGTTCCTGCGCGGCGGCGCGGCGCTGCGCGTCGGGCAGGTCTCGCTGCTCGGCGACGAGGCGGGCCGCGCGCTGGTCGCGCAGTGGAACGCGGCGGCGCGGCCCGCCGCCGACCCGGCGCGGCTGTGCCTGCACCGACGCTTCGAGGCCCAGGCGCGGATGCGGCCGGATGCGATCGCGGTGCAGTACGACGGCCGCTCGCTCAGCTACGCCGAACTCGAGCGTCGCGCGAACCGGCTCGCGTGGCGGCTCGATGCGGCGGGCGTGCGCGGCAACGTGCCGGTCGCGCTCGCGTTCGAGCGCGGCATCGACAGCATCGTCGCGATGCTGGCCGTGCTGAAGGCGGGCGCGTTCTATGTCCCGCTGGATCTCGACCATCCGCCGGAACGGCTCGCGTGGATGCTCGACGACATGCAGGCCGGCGTGCTGATCTGCGACGACGCGCGGCGCGAGCGCTTCGATGGCTTCGGCGGCGCGCGGCTCGTGATCGATGCCGATGTGGAGGCGGCCGCCGTGGACACGGCCGCCGTGGAGACGGCCGACGTCCGCGCCGAAGCGCCGCCGCCGCGCGATGCCTCGCCCACCGACCTCTGCTATGTGATCTACACGTCGGGTTCGACCGGGCAGCCGAAGGGCGTGTGCATCGAGCATCGCAATGTCGACCACCTGTTCGCGGCGACGCGGCAGACCTACGGCATCGGGCCGACGGACGTCTGGACCCAGTTCCACTCCTATGCGTTCGACTTCTCGGTGTGGGAAATCTGGGGCGCGCTGCTGCACGGCGGGCGGCTCGAAGTGGTGCCCTACGGCTGCTCGCGCACGCCGAACGCCTTTCTCGCGCTGCTCGCGCGCGCGGGCGTGACGATGCTGAGCCAGACCCCGACCGCGTTCAAGCAGCTGCTGCGCGCGCTGGACGACGCGCGGCAGCCGCTGCCGGCGAGCCTGCGCTACGTGTTCTTCGGCGGCGAAGCGACGATTCCGAGCCAGTTCGCCGCGTGCCTGAACGATGCGCACGGCGTCACGCTCGTCAACCTGTACGGGATCACCGAGACCACGGTCCATGTGACCGAGCGCGTGCTCGGCCCGGGCGACGCGCAATCGTCGCGCAGCCCGGTCGGCCGGCCCTTGCCCGGCTATCGCGTCTACCTGCTCGACGCGGCCGGGCATCCCGTGCCGCCGGGCGTGCCGGGCGAGATCCATGTCGGCGGAGAAGGCGTCGCGCGCGGCTATCACAACCGCCCCGAACTCGATCGCGCGCGCTTCGTCGCCGATCCGTTCGCGCCCGGCGCGCGCCTGTATCGCAGCGGCGATCTCGGCCGCTTCGATGCGTACGGCGAACTCGACTATCTGGGCCGCATCGACGATCAGGTCAAGATCCGCGGCTTCCGGATCGAGCTGGGCGAAGTGGAGGCGGCGCTGGCCCGGCACCCGGAAGTCGCCCACGCGGCGGTCATGGTCGACGACGCGACCGTCGACGGCCATGCGCAGCTGGTGGGGTTCATGGTGTTGCGCGACACCGGGCGCGTGTCCGGCGCGGCGCTGCGCGACTGGCTCGCGCAGCGCCTGCCGCCGCACGCGCTGCCCGCGCGCCTGATCGAGCTCGATGCGATTCCGCTCACGACCAACGGCAAGCTCGATCGCCGCCGGCTCGTCGACGCGCTGGCGGCCGACGGCGACGCGGCGCGACCGCACGTCGCGCCGCGCAATGCGGTCGAGCAGACCCTGGCCGATGTCTTCGCGTCGGTGCTCAAGCGCTCGACGGTCGGCGTCACGGACAATTTCTTCGAGCTGGGCGGCGACTCGATCCTGAGCATCCAGATCCTGTCGGCCGCGCACAAGGTCAGCATCGATTTCTCGCTCGACGACCTGATGCAGTCGCTGACCATCGAGCGGCTCGCGCCGCGCGTGCGGCCCGTCGGGGCGGCGGCGCCGGCCCCGGCCGCCCCGGCCGCGCGCGCGACGCCGTCGCGCGACCAGCCGTACGACGACGCGTATCCGCTCAGCGCGATGCAGATGGCGATGCTCGCCAACGAGATGCGGCACGGCCACGACTCCGCCTATCACAACGTCAACGATCAGCGCCTGGCCCTGCCGTTCGACGCCGCCGCGCTCGAAGCGGCGCTGCGCGGCGCGTTCGAGCGCCATCCGGCCTTGCGCACCGCGTTCGACCTGGCCGCCGACGACGAGCCGCTGCAGTACGTGCATCGCCGCGTGCCGTTGCCGCTGACCGTGCGCGACTGGCGCGGCCTCGATCCCGTGCAGCAGGACACGCGGATCCGCGACTGGCGCGCGGCCGAGCAGCGCCTGCGGTTCGATGTCGCGCGTCCGCCGCTGATCCGCTTCACCGTGCATCGTCTGAGCGACGACACGATGCATATCGGCGTGACCAAGCATCACGCGATCCTCGACGGCTGGAGCTTCAATCTGCTGCTGTCCGAACTGATCTCCGACTACGCGGCGCGGCTGGCCGGCCGGGCGCTGACCCTCACCGCGCCCGCGAGCCGGTTTCGCGAGTTCGTCGAGCAGGAACGCGCGGCGGTCGGCTCCGACGCGCTGCGCGCCTGGTGGCGCGCGCGGCTCCAGGCGCTGCCCGTCACGCGGCTCACGCACGAGCCGGACGGCGATGCGACGCCGATGGCGGTGCCGATCTCGGCCGAGCAGTCGGCGCGCCTCGAAGCGCTCGCGGTGCGCGCGGGCGCGTCCGTGAAGAGCGTGCTGCTGACGGTGCATCTGCTCGCGCTGTCGCGCATCACGGGCATGCATGCGGTGACGAGCGGCGTCGTGTTCAACGGGCGCAGCGAGGGCGTCGACGGCGACCGCGTGCTGGGCCTGTTCCTGAACAGCCTGCCGCTCAGCTTCGACCTGACGGCCGGCACCCGCGACGCCGTCGCGCTGGTGCGCGCGGTGCAGGCGACCGAGATGGAAATCTTCAGTCGCCGGCGCTACCCGCTGATCGAACTGCATCGGCAGATCGGCACGGTGTTCGACGTGCTGTTCAACTTCACGCACTTCCGCGCGCTCGAGGAGGCCGTGCGCGACATCGACGTGTCCGAAGGCTACGCGACCGACATGACGAACGTGCCGCTCGTCGTGCAAAGCAGCGTCGACGGCCGGCACGGCGTGCTGCGGATCACGCTGGTGCCGTCGCGGCGGTATTTCTCGGCGGGGACCGTCGGCCGCTTCGTGGGCCACTACACGGACGCGATGCGCATGATGCTCGGCGAATCCGGGCCCGCCGGGCAGGCGGCCGATATGACGAACGCGGGCGACGCCGCCCGCCGCGGCGAGGCGTCGGCGCCCGCGGGATCGGCCGGGGGCGGGGTGTCCGCGGCCAATGCGCCCGCCGTCGCGCGACCGCATGGCGCGGCGCTGCGGCGCGAGCTGCGCGCGCTGTGGGCGGGCGTGCTCAAGCGCGAGGTGCCGTCCGACACGGCGGATTTCGGCGCGCTGGGCGGCGATTCGCTGCTGATGCTGCGGATCTGCTCGCGGGCGGGCCGGGCGTTCGGGCTCGACGCGCAGGTGGTGGCCCGCCTGCTGACGGCGCAGACGGTGGCCGAGCAGGCGCGCATGATCGAGACGGACGGCGCGGGCGGGGACGGGGCCCAGGTCGGCGCGCTCGTCGCGCTGTCCGCGCCCGGCGATGCGCCGCCGTTGTTCTTCGCGCCCGGCGCGGGCGGGCAGGCGTCGTATCTGCGCGCGCTCGCGGCCGAACTGCCGGATGCCTTCGCGGTCTGGGGCATGGCGCTGCCCGGGCCCGACGAAGGCGGCTCCGGCGCGAGCCGCGTCGAATCGATCGCGGCGGCGCTGCTCGCCGACATCCGGCGCGTGCAGCCGAGCGGCCCGTACCGCCTCGGCGGCCATTCGTTCGGCGGCTGGGTCGCCTTCGAGATCGCGCGGCAACTGCGCGAACAGGGCGAGGCGGTGGACTGGGTCGCGGTCGTCGACAGCCTGCCGCCGGGCCTCACGACGCAGCAGTCGCTCAAGTGGAACTGGTCGGGCGGGCGCTGGGTCGCGGAGATCGGCAACAGCTTCGCGCGCCTCGCCGATGCCGCGCTCGTCTTCGACGAAGGCGAATTCGACGGGCTCGACGACGCGCGGCAGGTCGAGCGTCTGCGCGCGCGCCTGATCGAGGCGGGCATCGTGCCGGACGAACTCGGCCTGTCCGAATTCGCGGCGCGCGTGCGCGCCTTCATCGCGCATTCGCTGACCGACTACGCCCCGGCGACGCGCTACGCGGGCGCGCTGCGCGTGATCGTCGCCGCCGACGACCCGGATCGCGACGCGGGGGCGACGGAGCGCGACGCGCGCGTCGACGGATGGCGCGCGGCGGCCGCGGGCGAGGTGGCGGCGATCCGCTTGCCCGGCGATCACGTCGGCATCATGCGCGCGCCGTTCGTGGCCGGGCTCGCCGCCGCCCTGCGCGCGTGGCCCGAGCCGCGCGCCGTTTCAGTCATGGAAATCGAGGGAGAACAATGAATACACGAGTCACGGCATTCGCCGCTGTCGAGGCGGCGCTCGCGGAACCGGAAGCGGCGCTGGCGAACGGCGATTTCGAGGCGGTCGAACGCCTGATGAGCGACATCCGCGCGGCCAACCGGAGGCGCGGCCTCTGGCTGCCGCAGGTGTCGCGCGCGGACGGCGGCCTGGGCTTGAACCTGCTCGAACTGGTCGAGGTGGGCGAACTGCTGGGCCGCTCGCCGCTCGGCCATTACGCGGTCAACTATCAGGCGCCCGACGCCGGCAACATCGACGTGCTGCTCGAATACGCGACCCCCGCGCAGCGCCAGCGCTGGCTGGAGCCGCTGCTGCGCGGCGAGGTGCGCAGCTGCTTCGCGGCGACCGAGCCCGAATCCGCGGGGTCGAATCCGTCGTCGCTGAAGACGACGGCGGTGCGGCGCGACGGCGCGTGGCATCTGAGCGGCCGCAAGTGGTTCGCGTCCGGCGCCGATCGCGCGGGATTCGCGATCGTGCTGGCCGTCACCGACGAGGCCGCGCCGCTGCACGCGCGCACCAGCACCTTCATCGTGCCGGCCGACGCACCCGGGTTCCGCCACGTCCGCAACCTGCGCGTGATGGGCGACGAGGGCTACGGCTGGGCGAGCCACGGCGAGCTGGCGCTCGATGCATGCCGGGTCGGCGAGGACGCGATGCTCGGCAAGCCCGGCGAAGGCTTCGTCGTGCTGCAGGCGCGGCTCGCGACCGGGCGGCTGCATCATTGCGCGCGCTGGATCGGCGTGTGCGAGCGCGCGTTCGCGATCATGTGCCGGCGCGCGTGCCGGCGCGAACTCGCGGCAGGCGAGCTGCTGTCGTCGCGCCAGACCGTGCAGAACTGGATCGCCGAGAGCCGCGCATCGATCGACGCCGCGCGGCTGCTCGTGGCCCAGGCGGCGGCGCGCCTGCAGAATCGCCACGAGCGCGCGCAGATCGACATCTCGATCGCGAAGTTCTTCGTGGCCGGCGTGACGCAGACCGTCCTCGATCACGCGCTGCAGGTGCAGGGCGCGCTGGGCGTGAGCGGCGACACGATCCTCAACGTGCTCTGGCGGCACGAACGCGCGGGGCGCATCTACGACGGTCCGGACGAAGTCCACAAGGCGCTGGTCGCGCGCCATGCGCTCGCCGGCTTCCGGCGGGAGGCGTCATGAACGCGCGGATCGCGGAACAGGCCATGACGGCGCTCGGCCGCCCGGGCGCCGCCGCGCGCGCGACGCGCATCGGCGGCGGGCGGGCCAGCGAAGTGTTCCGGGTGCAGGGCGGCGAACGCGACGTCATCGCGTACTGGCTGCCCGAAGGCGGCGTGCGGGAGGCGCAGCGCCGCTTCGCCGTGCTGGACCGGCTGGCCGGCCAGTTCCGTCTCGCCCCGAAGCCGCTGGCGGTGGGCGACGCGGGCGCCGCCGCGCTGCTGCTGGTCGAACGGCTCGGCGGCGTCGCGCCGGCCACGTGCGGGCCGCTCGCGCCCGACACCGTGCGCCGCCTCGCGGAACAGTTCGTCGCGACGCTCGCGGCGCTGCACGCGCTCGAGATCGCGCCGGCCGACCGGCCGCCCGACTACCTGCGCCGCATCCTGGGCGAGTGGCGGCGGCGCTGGAACGCGGAGGCCGCGGGCGCGGCCGTCGACGCCGATTTCAGGGCCGTGGCGAACTGGCTGGCGGAGCGGATCCCGGACGCCGCGCCCGCCGCATTCCTGCACAACGACTACAAGCTTGACAACATCCTCGTCGATCCGGGCGATCCCGCGCGCGTGGTGGGCGTCGTGGACTGGGAGCTGGCGGCCGTCGGCCACCCGCTCGCCGATCTCGGCGCGGCGCTCGCGTACTGGATCGAGCCCGGCGATTCGTCGCTGCTGCGGCTCGACGCGCCCGGGCCGAGCTGCGCGCCGGGCGCGCCGACGCGCGCGGCGCTGGTCGAGCTGTACGCGGCCGCCGCCGGGCGCGACGTGGCGGAACCCGCCTACTGGTATGCGTACGGCCTGCTGCGGCTCGCCGTGATCACGCAGCAGCTGGCGCTGCGGCGCCGCGACGAAGGGCAGCGCGTGCCGCGCAGCGCGCTGATCGTGCGCTGGCTGCTCGATCGCGCGGCGCAGGCGTGCGGAAGCGGCCGGCTGTGAGGCCGCCCGCGCGCCATCCGATTCACCCCTGACCCAGGACACCTGATCCATGAACACTGAAGCATCCACGACGCCCATCGACGTCATCGTGATCGGCGGCAGTCACGCCGGGCAATCCGCCGCGCTGCAGATCGCGCGCGCGCGCCGGCGCGTGCTGGTCATCGACGCGGGCGCGCGCCGCAACCGCTTCGCCGCGCATTCGCACGGCGTGATCGGCCAGGACGGCCGTTCGCCCGACGCGATCGCGGCGGCCGGCCGGGCGCAGTTGCTCGCCTATCCGAATGCGCAATGGCGGGCGGATACCGTCGTGCGCGCGGAGCGGACCGACACCGGCTATGCACTCCACTGCGCCTCGGGACAACGCTACGACGCGCGCCACCTGGTGCTCGCGTTCGGCGTGGTGGACGAATTGCCGGACCTGGCGGGGCTGCGCGAACGGTGGGGGCAAAGCGTATTCCACTGCCCGTACTGCCACGGCTATGAACTCGACCAGGGCCGCATCGGCGTGCTCGGGAGCGGGCCGCTGTCGTATCTGTCGGCGATGCTGATGCCCGAGTGGGGCGAGACCGTGTTCCTGACGGACGGCAGCTTCGAGCCCGACGAGGCGCAGCGCGAGGCGCTCGCGCAACGGGGCGTCGAGATCGTGCCCGAGCGGGTCGCGCGCATCGTCGAGCGCGCGAGCGTCGAACTGGTCGACGGACGCCGCCTCGTGTTCGACGGACTGTTCACGATGAATCGCATGCGCCTGTCGAGCGCCGTCGCGGAACAGCTGGGCTGCGTGATCGAGGCGGGGCCGCTCGGACCTTACGTGCGCACCGACGATGCGATGGAGACCTCGGTGCCGGGCGTGTTCGCGTGCGGCGACATCACGCACCGGGGCGGCACCGTGGCGCTCGCGATCGGCAACGGCGCGCTCGCGGGCATTGCCGCGCATCGCAAGCTGGTGTTCGCGTGACGCGCCTGCGCGTCGCGCCGGGGCGCTCCCTTTTCTCTTTATCGGAAACCGATCTGTGAGTTGGCAAAACGTATGTTTCTCGTGGCTGTTGCGCCGGACGGCCAAATCCCTGACCCGCAAGCCGACCCTGACGGCCCAGGACATGCGCGCGCGCAGCGCGAAGTGGGCGCGCGGCGAGGCGAAGCCGCCGCGCGGCTGGCGCGTGCGCCAGCTCGACGCGCAGGCCGTGCGCGGCGAGTGGATCGAGCCGGACGGCGACGCGCCGCGCGATGCGTCCGGGCGGGTCATCCTGTACCTGCACGGCGGCGGCTATTGCTTCTGTTCCCCGCTGACGCACCGGACCGTGGCCGCCGCGCTCGCGCAGGAAGCGGATGCGCGCGCGTTCTCGCTCGATTACCGACTCGCGCCGGAGCATCCGTTTCCCGCCGCCGTCGACGATACGCTGGCGGCCTATCGCGCGCTCCTGGACGACGGCGTGAGGCCGGACCGGATCGTGGTCGCGGGCGATTCGTCGGGAGGCGGGCTGGCGCTGGCGCTGCTGCTGTCGCTGCGCGACGCGGGCGAGCCGCTGCCGGCCGGCGCGGTGCTGTTCTCGCCGTGGACGGATCTGGCGGCGACGGGGGCGTCGCTCGCCGCGAACGATGCGTCCGACGTGATGCTGACGGCTGTCGCGGTGAAGAATTTTTCCCGCTACTACCTCGGCGACACCGCCGCCGATCATCCGGTCGCCTCGCCGCTCTACGGCGAGTATGCGGGCTTGCCCGACCTGTTCATTCAGGCGAGCGATTCCGAGGTGCTGCTGGACGACGCCGCGCGCGTGGCCAGGAAGGCGAGCGAAGCCGGCGTCGGAGTGGACTTCAAGGTGTGGCGGCGGCTGCCGCATGCGTGGGCCACGTTGACGCCCATGCTGCCCGAGGCGAGGGCGGCGATCCGGGAAGCCGGCGGATTCATCCGCAAGGTGGCGGCATGAGCTATGAATGGACGCCGGCGCGCGGCAGCACGTGGGTGGATGCCCCGCCGGCCGGCCCGCATGCGACGCTGCGGCTGTTCTGCTTTCCCTACGCGGGCGGGAGCGCGACGGTGTTTCGGGGCTGGGCGGAACGCTTCCCGGCCACGGTCGATGTGCGGCCGATGCATCCGCCGGGGCGCGGGCGGCGCTTTCACGATGCGCTGCTGTACCGGGTGGATCAGCTGGCCGACGAGGCGACGGCCGCGATCGCGCCGCTGCTCGACCGGCCTTATGCGCTGTTCGGGCACAGCATGGGCGCGAGCGTGGCGTTCGAGGTGGCCCAGTGCCTGAGGGAACGACACCTGCCGCAGCCGGCGTGCCTGATCGTGGCCGGGCGGGGCGCGCCGCATCTGGACGACCCCGATCCGCCGATTCACGGCCTGCCCGATCATCGCTTCCTGGAAGAGGTCATGCGGATGAACGGCACGCCGGACGACGTGATGACGCAACCCGACATCGTCAAGATCATTCTGCCGGTCCTGCGCGCGGATTTCGAGGCCATCGAGATGTACCGGCCCGCGCCGAGGCCGCCGCTCGCTTGCCGGATCGTCGCGCTGGGCGGGCGGGACGAAGCGGGGAGCGTCGCGGCGGCGGCGTCGTGGCGCGACTACGGCACGGGCGGGTTTCGCGAGGAAATCGTGCCCGGCGACCATTTCTTCCTGCGCGGGCGGGCCGACCGGGTGTTCGAGATCCTGAACGAGGAACTGGAACGGATCGGCGCGCCGGGGCGGAACCTTCCGCGCCGCTTCGACGCGCGCTGAGCGGACGCGCGGCCGGACGCATCGATCGGGTTCCTCGACGCGCCCGCCGATCCGAATGCCCGCCCCGAGAGGCCGGGGGCTCGACGCGATCGCCCGGATCGACATCGATCCGCCGCGTCGATTCGATCACGCAACCCTGCTGCGCGCCGGGACGGATCGTACCCGGACAGCATCGTCCGACGGTTCGCGAGGGCGGTCGGGTCGCCCGGGTTTTCCGCGGGATGCGCCCGGGCGTCCTCGGCTTGCGGGGCCGGGCGCTTCCGGCGGCGTCGAATGCGCGGCCGATGCCGCTCAGGCCGCTCGCTCATTCCGGAAAGCGCCGCGTGCATTCCTTCCCGCCGTCGCTTGGCCAGCCCGCGCACGGCGCGGGCGTCCGCTGCCCCATTTGCCCGCCGAACGCAGGCATGGCGTCCTGCCGTGTCGTCGAGCCGCCGCGCGCCGCGCGAATCCGGAATCGATTGCGCCGTGCGGGATTGCACAAAATCGAAAGCACGCCGCGCGGAACGTGTTTAGCATGGGTGGACGCCTGTATTTGCGCGGTCTTTCCCAGATGAATCGGAGAACGGAATGATGAATATCGGCGCATTCGTCGCATGCGCGCGTTCGGGGCACCGCGTCGTCATCGACAGCGGCGAGCAGGGCCCGGTCGCCGCGGCGGCGCGACTCGGCGTCAAGGAGCGCGTGTTCGCATTCCTTGCCCACGTGCCCTTGTTGAAGCAGTGCGACGCCGTCCGACGCTACGTCGAGCAGGTGCGCGTGGAGAATCGCCGCACGCTCGAGGTGTTCGTGCTGGCGTTGTCGAAGCGCTACGGCGCGCAGGCCGCGCAGGCGGCGTTCGAACACGGCGCGCGCCGCGACGGCGCGGCGCTGGAGCGGCGTCTGGTGAGCAGCATGGTGTCGATCGCCGAACACTTTCACGGCAGCGGCGCGGCCAAGCCGTTGGCGCGCCACATCGTCTTCCGGTCGTGGGAGTCCCGTGGCTTCTCGCATCCCGGGCACGCGTCGATCACGATCAAGAACCAGGCGGCCGCCGATGTCGCGCGGCATGTGTACGAGCACGTCAGCTGGTGGCCGAGCCGCCCCGTGAGCGATCGGCCCTTCAGTCAGGTCGCGTCGCTGACCCTGGGCAACTATCGGTCGGACAAGCAGTCGGAGCTGTCGCCCAAGACGAAGCAGAAGCTCCAGGACGGGGCCGCGGCGCGCGAGAAGATCCGCGCGGACGGCTATCGCTACGCGAGCGCGGAGGAAATCGCGGATGCGCGTTTCTTTCCCAAGGCGGCCCAGAAGGCGGACGCGTCGCGGGAATGGGGGCTCAGCGCGCGCAAGGTGTATTTCCCCGCGATCGGCCGCAATCCGGACAAGGCGGGGTCGGCCGGCGAGGCGCGGTTCGTGCTGTTCGGCTTGGACGAGAGCGCGATCCTGCGCGATGCGCGCGCGGTGAAGCAGGGCTCGGCGGACGGCGCGTTGTCGTATCGGATGGCGAGCACGCAGGAGAACTGCGCGGCGGTCGCATTGCGCGTGCTGCGCGCGGGCGGCGCCGAACGGTTCGTGCCGTTTGCCGCCGCCTGGATCTCCGAGGACCCGAATCGCGCCCACGCCTACGCGCAAGCCGTCCAGACCCGGATCGACGCGTTGAACCGGCAGCGCGCCGATATCGCGCGCCATTGCGCGGCGCTGTGCGACAGGCCGTCGGTCCGCGACGCCTGGCAGGCGTTCTCCGCCGCCGGGCCGGACCCGGCGCGCGCCGCGCGCCTCGACGACTGCGCCCGGCAGGTCGAGCGGCTCGGCGCGTATTTCACGCAGCTGTCCGACCCGCGCCTCGATCGCGCGGACGCGGATCTCGCGAACGCGATGCGGCGCTGCGCGCCGGCCGCCGGCGACGACGTCGCCGCGCTGACGCGCAAGGCCGGCGTCCTCGTCGAGACCCTCGCGCGCCGTCTCGACGCGCCGCCGAAGGACGACCGGGCGGCGCTGAGGCAGCGGAGCGCGCAGGCGATGATCGAACAGATCGAGGCATTCATGTCGATCGCGATCGCCGCGTGAGGCCGCCGGGCCGAACCGTCACGACCCTCACAACCGATCGGGAACCCCACGCCATGAACCTGCCTTCCGAATGCCTGGCCGCCCTGGCCGGGCGAGTTCGCCTGCCGCTCGAATTCGACGCCCACGGACAATGTTTCCTGCTGCTCGACGGGACGCTGATGATCTCCCTGCGCCGCGTCGAGAAGGCGGTGATCCTGTACGGGATGCTCGGCGAGTGTCCGGAATACGCATCCGCCGCATTCTGCAAGCGGGTGCTGGCGGCCACGCTCGACGTGTCGGAGGCGGGCGGCGGCATCGGATACGACGAGGAGACGGGCGCGCTCATGTTGATCGAGCGCGTCCCGATGGCGCGGCTTGGCGCGGACGCGAACGCCTTCGTCGATGCGTTCGACGCCTTCGCGACCCGCCTGGAACACCTGCTCGTCGCGTTCGGGGACGCCGGCGCGAGCGAGACGCAATGGCGAGCGCAGGCGACGGACGAACGGCTTCGCGCTGAAATCATTCCGTGACATACGCGGGCTACCTTCCCGTTCACGCGCCGGATCGACGATGCGCGCGCGGAACCGTTCGTCCGGCGTCGGACGAGGGAACAGGTGAGCAATCAAGAATCGAGTATGGACGCGAATAGACCGTGTGAAAAAGTGCTGGTGGTGGACAACTATCCGATCGTGCGCAACGGCGTCGAGGTCGTGCTGCGGGAGCGGTACGCGGGCATCGACGTGCGCGGCGTGTCCGACATGGACGCGGCGCGCGACCGCTGCCGGCTCGACCGGCCGGATCTGGTGCTGCTGGACCTGATGCTGTGGGGCGGCGATCCGTTGCCGGAAATGGGCGCGATCCGACGCGTGCAGCCGGGCATCCGGTTCGTCGTGTTCACGGCGCTTCGCTCGGAGGCGCGCGCGGCCGACGCGCTCCGCGACGGCGCGTCGGGCTATCTGACCAAGTGGTGCGGCACCGACGACATGGTGCGGGCGATCGCGCGCGTGATGGGCGGTCACACCTACATCGATCCGCTGCTCGACGAGGCGAAGGTGACGTCGGCAGTAGGCGGCCGCGCGCCGCGCGCGTCCGACGACGAGCTGACGCGTCGCGAAAAGGAGGTGTTGAAGCTGATCGCCGACGGGATGCGCAACCGCGAGATCGCGTCGCTGCTGAACATCAGCCCGAAAACCGTCGATTGTCATCGGCAGCGGCTCATGCAGAAGCTCGATGCGCACAACATCGCGAACGTCATCCATTGGGCGTATCGAAACGGCTATGCGGATGCCGGTGCGTTCCGGCCGTGACGGGCGCGGTCGCCGGGCGATTCGCGCGCGTCCCGCGCCCGCGTGCGCGGCGATGCGTCGCGTTTTCCATGTCTCTTCCCCTCTCATTGTCGTCGGCCGTCGGGAACGCTGCGCGCCCGGGCACCCCGGGCGGCCGCCCGGCCTCCTCCTCGACGTCCTCGACGTTGCCGGCGGCCGGGCGGTAGACGAGATTGACCGGCTCCCTCGGCGCGACCCGGCCGTGGGTTGTCGCGCGGTGTGCGTCTTTTCGGCCTCGTGCGTGCCTGGGCGACGCCGGTATCGAGGGAAGCGCGAAGCCGCCGTCAGCCGCGGGTCTCGCTCCGGGTCACCGCTTCCGCCTCGGCGGCGCATGACATGAACAGACGCGCATGCGATGACGATCGAATGCGGCCCGACGCGAAGACGGCTGCGTATTCGCGCACGTGAGACGACCCATGCAGGAAAACGCCAACGATAGGGATCAGGCGCGGCGATTTCGCGCCGCGTTCGCCGCGCCCGAGCCTCACGCCGCCGCCTTCGTGCGCGGCGATATGCTGAATGCCGTCGTGCTGTTGCTGCTGTTGTTCTACGCGAATCATCTGTTGTCGCGGCCCGGCGCGTGCACCTCGCTCAATCACACGCTGTCCGCGGTGGTATGGCCCGCGCCGGTGCTCGGCATCGCGCTGCTGCTGCATTGCGAGCGACCGTCGACGCAATGGCTCGGCGCATCGGCGCTGTTCGCCACGCTGCTCCTCGCCGGGTCGCTCGACTGGGTGCCGTGGCACGTCGACGCATTGTTCGCCGCCGTCAATGTGATCGAGGCCGTGGCGGGCGCATGGCTGGCCCGGCGCTACGTGACGATCGGCGGCGGCGCCACGCTGCGCGGCTTCGCGCTGTTCGTGCTGCTGCTGCCGGTGGGCGTGGCGGCACTGCATGCGACGCTCGCCGCGGCGATCCTGTCGGTGTGGATGAACGGCCGCGCGTGGTCGAGCGAATGGTCGCGCGCCTATGCGGCGAACGCGCTCGCGTTGCTCGCGCTGCTGCCGGCGTTGTTGACCTGGAACGCGCGCGCGTGTCGCGCGGCGTGGTCGCGGCATCGCAACGGCTTGCCCATGCTCGCGGTATTCGGCGCGCTGTGCTGTGCGTCGATATGGCGCGATCAGGCGGAGATCGCGCGTGCGCTGCTTGCGCTGTCGCTGTGCTGGGTCGCGCTGGAGGGCGGCCTGTTGCTGGTGTCCCAGTGCAATGCGGCCGCCGCGATCGGCCTGATCGCGCTCACGCTGAGCGGGCGCGGCCCCTATGCGTTCCACCACGACGGCCACGGCGTCTGGGCGTTGCAGGTCGACCTGATCGGCGTCGCGATCCTGTCGATGTGCATCGCGATCGTCACGAGCGAGCGACGCCGGCTTGCGCAACAGATCGATCGTTCGCGCCGCTTCGAGTCGCTGGGGTTCTTCGCGGGGGGCATCGTCCACGATTTCAACAACGTGCTGACGACGATCGACGGCTATACGGAATATGCGGCCGAGCAGCTCGCGCGCGGCGAGCGTGCCGATGCGTCGCTCGATGAAGTGCACCGCGCGGTCGGGCTCGGACGCGATCTGGCGATGCAGGTGCTGCTCGCGGCGCGGCGCGGGGAGCCGGTGCTGACGCGGGTCGACGTCGACGAGATCGTCGACGAGGTGCTGCGCGGCGCGCACGCCGGCGCACGGCGCGGCATCGCCGTCGTCCGGTGCGGCGACGTCGGGCGCGTGCTCGTCGCCGACCGCAGCCAGGTGGCGCGCGCGCTCGTCAACCTGGTCGGCAATGCGATGCGCGCGGCGCGCACGACAGTGCGCGTGCGGGTCGGCGGCGGCGTGTCCGCCGCCGACGCGTTCGATGCCGTGATCGGGGAACCGTGGCCGCCCGGCGCGGCGTGGATCGAAGTGTGCGACGACGGCGAGGGGATCGAGGCCGACCCGCTCGACCGGATCTTCGAGCCGTTCTATACGCAGCGCCCGGGTGCGGCGGGCACCGGGCTCGGCCTCGCGATCGTCGCGGGGGCGGCGATCGCGCATCGCGGGCAGATCGCGGTCGCGACGCGGCGCGGCAAAGGAAGCCGTTTCAGGCTCACCTTGCCGGCGGCGGGCGGCGCGGGCGCGTTGGATTGGCACCGCGGCGCAGGGCGGCCGGGATGAGGAAACG